>CAYYMM010000055.1:0-29719 GCA_964472395.1 uncultured bacterium
GTTCAAGATGGCGGGCGCGCCGGCCTCAATACTCCCCCGGGCTGACCTTCTGCCCTTTCCGGAGAGCGCGATCGCTCTCGATGATGACGGTCGGAACAGCTCCGTCCTCGATGTTGGCGTTGATCCGTTTCAATGCCGACTCAGCAGCCTGAAAGGTCTTGTGCCCGGAGATGACGACTCCGGATTTGTCTCGCTGTGATTTGTTGATCAGGTAATAGTGCTTCATGTAACCCTCCTCGGTTGAGTTTCATGAATGCAAGAATATAGCTAATTAGGTAAAAATCAAGTTGTTTTTTTTGCGCGAGCACGAATAGGAGCTTTGATGTTCTCAGATCTGAGTCGAATAATAACCTTTTCGAGTTCTGGATCTGATAATGTTTCATTCAGAATTTGAATGAGATTTAAAATTGCTATACCAGAACCAGTCGATGGTCTTTTAATTCCGCAAACCATCGCATAAACCGTCTGAGGCGTGACCCTCATGATCTCGGCCATCACGGCCACTCCTCCGAACTTCTTCACGAGCTTCTTGATTTCTTCCGGTGTCCAGTCCATGAGGAAGACTATCGCACCGGCCAGCCCGCGGCGTCAATCGGAAATTTTGTGTATCCGGTAGAGCAGCTTGAGGATGATCTTGGTCTGCAGCCCGGGTTCTTTAAACGAGAACAGGTTCCGGGCCGTGGCATCAGAGACTCCGAGTTCCTTGGCGAGAGCCGCTGCTGCCCCGTGGGGAACACGCGCGCCTGGCTTGTAGTGCAGTTCTTTGCCGAGCAGTTTGAACGCCAACTTCCTGATCTTCTCGGTTTCCGGTGAGTGCTGTTGTCCCATGTGCGTCTTCCTTCTCCACGACGAAAACCGGGCTCGCGCCCGGCGTCGGTTGAGTGTTTATCACCACTTCAAGAGGTTGAGCAAGTCGTTGACAATCTGGTTGATCTGCGGGTTCTGATCCATCTCTGCCAGTTTCTGTCCAGCCGCGCGAATCGCCTTCGCGGTGTATTTGGTCGTGGCTTCTTCCATCTGAGTCCAGAGTGCGCTCGGGATCTCATCCCTTACGATCGTGTCGAGCCGTTTCGCTGTGTTGTGCGCGCTCTCAAGTTGATCCTTGTTTATGTAGTCTCTGACCTGGCGAAGATCCTCGCGATCATCTTCGCTGAGGTGTGTCGCATCCGTCCAGTCTCTTTTCTGAGCTTCTCGCTTCGCTGCTTTCCGGGATTCTGTGAGCGCTCTGTGCATCGTCTGTGTGCTTTTGAATGTTCCTCTTCTCATCTTGGCCTCCTTGTTGTTGTGGGCTTGGTTGCCCAACACCCATGAATATAATCCCGGAGAGACAGATAAGCAAGTTAAATAATTGAAAAATAACGCTTTTATGTGGAATACCTCGCGCATCGACGATAAAAGCCAGGCTCTGGTGCAGCCTGGCCGTTCGAGTATGCGCATCCTCGTCTTCAAAAGATCGGAATCAAGTCGCCAGAAGTGGAATCCGCATCATACTCGACCTTCGAGAACTCGTCCGAATCTGCAATCACGACACCGCCGATCGATTTGATCGCGATCCCATACTTCCGGCTAATCTGGGTGAGTTCCGAAACAAACTTGGCGTATCGTTTCTCTTCGCTCGTTTTTCCTTGTGTTGCCTTCATCTGATCCTCCTTGTTTGGTGGCCTGCGCCTTACACTCACATATATAATCCCCGAACGATATTAAATCAAGTTAACTTATTGAATTTAAACGGGATGCTTCGCGTTATAACGGAGAAAAACCAGGCCCTTTCGGAACCTGGTCGATTCGAGGTTTCGCCTCGATCAATCCCTCAGACCGTCAAGTGCCTCGTCGACGTCTCTCATATCGAATCCGGGGCCTGAGATTCTGCAGAGGGTTTGTTTCAGTTCCTGTTTTGCCGAGGCGAGAGTTCCGACCAATCCCCAGTTCATCGGATCGTCTTTCTGGGTGAATTCGTGAATCTCCAGCTCATCCTTAATCCATTGGAGGAGTATGAAGATCTCCCTCTGGTGTTCCGCGTATCGCTCGCTCGCTGTCTGGTTCATTCTCTCGCTGCCTATCTGCCTCTGGTATGTTCTCATTTCCGTTTCCTTTCCGGCATCCCTGCCTGTTGTCTATAATATAATCTCAGAAAGATGTTTAATCAAGTTAAGTTATTGATAATAAATAACTAGCCACGTCCAAAATAGTGTTGAAATTATGAGTCAGATGAACTAACTCCTCAAGTCAATTCGTGGGAGCGATCGATGAAATGACAGGCAGGATATATTTTTGAAAACAAATATTTTTAAACCTTAGATAAAATAGTTAGTTGACAAGATAAAAAACTGAGCATATATATAAATCACACTCGGGCATTTCGCCCCAAAATCACAGGAGGTCAGTTGTATGAGATTGTTTTCAGCAGCATCGGTTCTTTTCATGATTCTTGTTATCCCAGCATTTGCTCTTCAAGGCACCTCATACACCATAACGGATTTGCAAATGATTGGTGACGAGGGAGTGACATTCCACCCAAACAATACCTGCAAAACCGATGCGAATCCGTTTAATGCAGGGCCGGAACAGCTCACACTTTATGGTATTCCCATGGGAACTTCCGTCTACTATATTGTGAAGCTGGGGAATCAGCCGGGGAATGCCTACAAAGGCTATTTTTATGCAGGCTTAATCGGTTCGGGTGACCCATTCGCACTCAAGGGTGCATTTAAAGCAGGAGTGGGAAGTGGCAACTGGTACATCGATAGCCTAGACTCAGGCACCGGGTATTTTGAGTTCTTCGATACTCACAACTTGTGCCGGAGTAACCAAAGTGCTTACTATTCTTGGGGGACAATCTCGTTCACTCCGCCAAATCCTGGGACTTTCACATACTCCATTTTAACAATGCAGAGCAAGAATTTCACGCCGAACTACACCTGTGATAAGTACTTCCATGATTACCATCCAGCAGGAAATCCGAACTGGTGCTGGGAACTTGGATCTGCACCTGGTTTGCAGAATTTCCCGATCACATACTACTCAGTTATGAGCGTCTTTATCGTACCGACTTGGAATTGTGTCGTTGAAGGAGGTATGAGTCCTATCTTCGTCGATTACGGTCAAATCTCTTCACTTAACATTTTCACAAATGCAGAACAGAATTTCACCTACAACTACGGGGATACGTATCGCTATTTAGGAACCCCTTGACCTTTTTCGATCTCTAAAGGCTTTGAAGCCAAATTTCAAGTTAAAAAAATAACAGCTCCAGAACACCTGGAGCTGTCTGAATTTGTTGAGGCATTGATGGCTTCGCGAAGATGGTTTTGCCTCGATTCAAAATGTAGAATCTTGACTACACTTTGTCAATTTGAAACGTGGTTCAACATCGAGTCGGGATCGCATCCGATAACTGGGAGTGCATCTGCAGCGACCAGGATACTCGGGAATCGATCTACTTCATTATTGAAGTCGCCTGCCGAGCGGGAGATATCCAAGACCTGAGGCGATGCCTTGTGAGTCCACATATGATGTGGTTTACTATTGGAGATGAGAAGAAAACTGCTGAATATCATGGTTGGGAGAAAGACAATGATGAGGAAAATACTAACGGTTCTGCTGGCCGCCATCGCGGTTTCCGTAGTCGCAGACGAGCAGAGGTTGACTAGCCTTCCGGCACTTGATGATGTGTTCGTCGTTGCGGTCGCGCCACACTCGAAGGAACTGAAGGACTACTTCACGCCTGACTCGCTCCTTCAGGCGCTACCGAAGCTTGTCCCCTCTGATGTGCGACTTCCGGTCGAAGACAAGGTGTTCTGGCAATCGGGAGTCATCGTTTTGAAGGACAAGACCGTGTTGTTTTGGAGAACCTGCGGAGACTGGTTCATTGCCGTGGACAAACCAACAGGAACCACCTTTTACACATTCGAGAAGAATGAGACTCCCAACCAACAACCGGAGGGTATTCTTCGCTAGCGCGCCGAAACCATCAGTTGCGCCGTTAGGTCTCTGGAGAACACGGAGGAAGAGCTGAAACAATCCCCGGACTGTTCTGCGATGCGCGCGTGAATGCGTTTAAAATTGCATAAACTTGCGGGCTATCGGATACTGCGCAATGAAACCACGTAGCGCTGGTTAACTCAGACTTACGCCATACACCTGGCACAGAAAAAAGGACTGCAATCGGGAACTGAACCAATCTACGTGGAGTGAAAGCAAAAAGCTCGCGGTAGCGATGTGATCCCACATCGAATCCGGACTCGCCGCCTCCGGAGGAGTCCCGAACTCGTATCCGATGGTCTTGAAATACGACCACGCCGCCACCCATGAGCAGATCGGGTAGCGGTCCATCCTGCAGAGTCGACGGAACACGAACCGATCGCCGATGATCCAGTCGCCGAGGTGGGCGAGGATCTTGGCGTATCCGTACCGGCGACCGACGTACGACATGGCAGTCTGGGCGATCGCGAGGCGCTGGTCGTCGGTGATGCCTTCGAGACGGAAAACCGCGAATGCCTCATCCGGATCGAACGGTCGTTTGATGGTTCTGTGGAGGGACTCGATAAGCTCACCGTCAGGAGCGATGATGCCGACATGGTTCACCTGCGTGCGAGGTTCACCGATCGACCTGGTGAAGATCCGGATCGCCTTCGACAAGAATCCGGATCCACGGAAAAAGACCAGGTCAGCGGGTAAATAGGGACCGTTCCCACGCTCTACGCTTCGCCAGGCCATCGAGTTTCCTTCCGGCAGCATATACCCACCTTTCGAATTCCAGAGCGGCCTCAGCGAAACGTCGCTCGTTGACGAGGCGGAATAGAGTAGACTCCCGCGCCTGCCCGATCCCGAGATTGAAAACGAAATCTGTCAGAGCAAGTTTCTGACCGTCGGATAGCTTCACGCGGATTTCCCGGTGCATCTGCAGCGCTGCCTCGGCCAGATCCCGATCGAGAAGGACTTCGGCTTCCTCGAGGGAGATTCGATCGAACGCCTCGCCTTCCCGAATCCGGTGTCCGTAACCGATCGTCGCGTGTCCGCCCGGGCAGACATACGGAGTCGGGAGAAACCCCTCGAACTCCTTCACTTTGTCTCTGAATGCTTCGTTCATACCCACCTACAAAAAGCGCCGAGTTTCCCCGGCGCATTTCTCTCTGTCAGTAGTCGATTACTTGCACGCGCCTGCGTCAGCTTCCGAATGCCAACCGAGGGCCTCGCAGTCTTGGTCTTCACCGATCACAGGTGTCTTCCCGTGCGGGAACTTCCAGTCAAGCGTTTGAACATCACCCGTCTCGAGACACTTGACCTTGATTGCGCTGGAATAATCGACGAGAAAAGTCGCGTTGTTTTCAGGCAGCTCATGGCTTCGATAGATATCCCATTCCTCAACCTGTTTTCCCGCGCTCCACACCTCAATCCGCCATGTCGGCCACCATGGACCGACTGGATAGTCTGGCTGCAGGTATCGATGGTAGACACCGACTGCTTGGTCTCCGGCATAAGCACAAAACAAGAGCTGTTTGTTGATCTTGTCTTTGTTCTCCTCGGTCATTTTGGGAATACCGCGCACGCATACCTTGATTGTCTCTGGCGGTGTAGGTTCCGGAGTCGGTTTCGGTCCCGGAGGTGTCGGCTGAGGAGTCGGTTTTATGCCTGGCGGTTTCACCGGTGGCATTGTTGGTTTCGGAGTAGGTTTCTCGGGGGTCTTTTCAGGCGGCTTCGTCGGCTCTCCCGGGCCAATGTAAGGCGTTGGAGTCGGATCGGCCGGCGACGTTTCGGTGATAGTATAAGCTTTCTGAGCGGATCCGGACGATACGCTGACCTCGGGAATATTGTCGAGATCGGATTTGATCGACACGTCCACTTCCGTCTTGTACTGCTTCGCCTCGCCGCCAGTTTGGACGAGGTCGTTCACCTTCATGTCGCCCAGATCCGGCAATGACAACTTCCCTCCAGCACACCCGCTGAGAGCCAGCACCGCGATGCAGCACAGCGCCACCAGGAGCACGCTCACTGCAGCGAGCCGCATCGGACTTCCGAATATCTTCGAGATCATGATTCCCTCCTGTTTTTCGACAGAACGTTGATGAAACTCTCACCGAACAGCCACCCGCACGAGGCGTAGGTGATCACGTTGAAACTCGTGATGTCGGCAAGAGTCGGTTTGAAAAAGATGGAAGCGACGACGGCAGCGGTTAGCCCGAATGCACAGAGCAGACGAGTGCGCTTATCCGTCGCTTCGGTTTTAATCCGGACGACATCAGCCTGGTCGCCCGAGAGGATCGATTGGTGGAGCGCTATCTTGGCGGCGAGCTCCGCGAGCTGGGACTGGAACGAGGACATCATCGTTTCCATCCGCACCTGGGCGTCCTGGATTGTTTTAAGTGCCGCGAAGAACGTCCCGCTCGGCATTGGGTCCCGGGCCTCGAGCATCTCGACGCGACGATCGATGTCGAGGATCTTCGTATCGATAATGCTCAGGCGCTCGTCGTGATCTGGGTATCGGCATTCATGTGTCATTGCCAGGTTACTCCTACGATCATGCTGATATTCGTGATCGTCGAAAGGGATCCTTGGTTGTCGACGTAAGCGGAGATGATGTCGTTGGCGGCAAACGTGTCGGTTCCAACAGCCTGAGTCGTTGTTCCGCAGATCACGCCGGTGCCGGATGGAGTCAGACGGAGTTCGAAAACGTTGGTGCCATTCTTGCGGCACTCGAAATCGGTCCGATCGCCCGGAGTGTACGTTCCGTATGTCGCGCACACCCAGATGCTCGTGATGCTGCCTGCGTATGGCATGGGGTAGCCGTAGGTCGATGAAGTCTGCCAGTTCCCGATATACAGATATGCGTCTGCGGTGATATCCCTTTCGTTCTGGAAAGCGACCGGGTATCCGGCAATTGGAGTGCTCGTTGGCGTGTTCGTTGGAGTCGCCGTGTTTGTTGGAGTGGTGGTTGATGTGGGTGTCGCGGTCGGAGTCGGAGTGTTGGCGATCAGGATCTCTCCATTGGCATCAATCACGAGAGGCGTTCCGGCACCCGTATCGCAGTTCGCCAGATAGTACCCGTCTGGGGAAAGCGTCAAAGACCGGACCGTTCCGACTCCATCGTTATTCGCTCCGATAACGAGTGTGTCTGTATTCGCACGAAATGTCAGGTAGGCATCATAGAGAGCGCCACCTGTTGTTCCCGTAGACCAGCAGAATCCATGTTCGTAGTCACCAGTGGAAGACATCAAAAACGAGATGTATTCATTTTCGTTGCCTTCTATGGCTGCAATCGTATTTGAAATCCCTACCGATGTAACATTGGTCCTGTAGAGGTGTAGTTCATATTCGGGGGTAACAGAACCGCCTGCACCGAGTCTAGGAGCATAGATTTTTTTCGAGAATGTAAATTTATCTGTTGCATTGGTCCACTCGATGTACTCGCCCCTCGAATCAAAATACAGTCTATCGCTGTCATCCCCGGACGCTGATCCGATCTCGGCATCATAGGCAAGTTTCATACTGGTCGCCGCTGATGGGTCGACATAATAGGTTGGATCGTTCTTGTCATAGAACTTCTGGAAATAGAACGCGAAATCCCCGGCGTCCCATGTGCCGGTCATCGGAGTGGTGCCGTCCCGGCGCACATATTCGCTGATCGGTATTGGAGTCAGAGTAGGCGTCAGTGTCGGTGTGACAGTCGGGGTGTTCGTCCTGGTCGGCGTTGGCGTCACAGTGGGAGTGCTCGTGACCGTTGGCGTGTTGGTCGGAGTATGAGTGGGAATAGCGGTCGGGAGTTGTGAATTGATCCAGTTCGTTCCGTCAAACTTCAGCCAATCCCCAGCCTGTGACTTTGAGAACTTCAGCTTTTCTCCGAGCAGTGATTCGGCGCAGTAAAGGCAATCGCTCGGTGCTGGAGTTGCAGTTCTGGTCGGAGTTGGCGGGAGAGGTGTGTTCGTCGGAGTTCCCGCCCCGACCGTTGGAGTATGGGTCGGAAGCGGAGTCACCTCGAACTGCTGGGGCACGAGATACCTGATCCCCGGTTCGAAATCCGAGAAGCGCAGATAGAACTCATAATACGGATCCTCGAGCATGTAAGGAGTCGGAGTCTCAGTGGGCGTTTCGGTTGGGGTCGCAGTGGGCGTCGGCGTATCCGCAGCCAGACACGCCGAGGCCATGATGACTGAAGCGATGATGATCCAGATCCGCATCACGAACCTTCTGCGTCGATCTGGAACATGAGCGAGCCGGGCAGCATTTCCTGTCCAGGTGCGTAGATGTCGAGCGATCGAAGCGACACTTCGACGATGATCGATTCCTTCGGTGGCGCGATCCGGAAGGTGTCCTCACCGGTAGAGTTCAGGATTCCGGCGCGATCGCCGTTGATCTTGCCTCGGGAGACCGAGAACAGAACGTTCGTGTCCTCGACTTCGGTGGTCAATTGGACCCCGTCCGCATCAAACACCTTCGCACGCACCTGGATGTATGAGGTGCCTTCGGTGGTCGGGAGACCGACAAGCTGCAGACCGGTATACGGATCCGTCCCGAGATCCTGCACGCCACAACTCTCAGGAAACTCCAGATACGGTTTCAGATATGTCTGGCGATAAGCGGCCGACAGAAGTGACTCCGAGACGCTTTGGATCTCACCCCCATCCAGAGTCACGACCAGGTCGTCGACCAGGTTGGTAACCTCCGGGATATCGATCGCGAGATCCTTGATGTATTTCGCTTTCGCACCGGTATTGATCCCGTAAGCCGCGCAGGCGGTGTCGGTGAGCAACCCGGTTTCCGGATCGAAATCATTCTCACCGTAGACCTCGACTCCGACCTGGTAATCCATCGAACTGGAATCGAACAGGGGAGTCGTGGAGTCGAAGTTGGTCGTGTCCCAATCGCTGATCTTTGGCAGGCCGTGAGATTGTTCCGCAAAGTGCAGAACACGGTTGTCGCTGAGCCGGTAGATTACAAGCGTGTTTTTCATGTTCGTGTCCTCCTTATGCGATTGCGGAAACTGACATCGGTGCAATGGCAACCCATCGGACTGGGCGACCCATGAACCGAGAAACAAAATGCTGAGCACCAATGACAATGATCTGAATCTTCCCAGTGTATTCATCGTTCGCGTCGACCTCCTGATAAACGAAGATCCCCTCCGTCAGCGTGTCGCCGGCGGACATGAGATCTGAGTGCCATCGCATGCGGATCGGAATCATCCAGAGCGGGATCACTGCACCACCGTGGTACATGTTGATCTTCGGGGAACAGACCACGTTCTGATGCTTCCCAGTGATTCCCGTATCGATCATGGCACTCGCGAGGATGTAGTGATTGTCGAAGTCCTCGTTGTTGAGTCCCGAGAGTTTTGTCATGACGGACGGAAGGCTGATCGTTCCTTTGTTGCTGTAGAGGAGCGGTCGGTTCAGATAGGTCAGATCGCCGGTGAGGTTGTCCCCGGCCTTCTTCACCCGGTCCCCGAGGATCGTGAGCGTGTCGCGGTAACCGGTGCCGGTGTTCACCATGGCGGTTGTGATCGAAGTCGTGGAGGAGCTGAGCCGGATCGAGCAGATCCGGATTGCGCCGGATCCCGGGTTCGCCGGTACTGCTGTGGCCGTGCCCTTGCGGACCTGGAATTCCACCGCCTCAGTGCGGGTGTGGTACGCCATGTTCCCGATTCCATCCGGGCGCTCGTCGCCGTCCGTCCAGTCCGGAAGTGCGAAGATCGAGATCCATAGATTGCCCGCGAGCGGAATCGTGGATGATCCTGCGTAATCCTCGCTGCAGTCCACCTCGACGGATGCGATTGTTCGGAGGTGGTCGCCGAGTGCGGAGTATCCGAGCATCGCCGCCACGTTCACCGACATCGAAACGGGATCCGTTTGCGAGACGGTCCCTCCGGAGATGACTCCGAACCCGAGAATGTCCTTGCCAAGGTTCCTCACCGCCTGGACGCTGATATCGATCAGGTGCTGTAGGAAATCGTAGGAGATCTCCTCCATGTATTGTTGTCGTCGTTCGGTCCTGATGTTTCCCATGACCCCTCCTATGACGCCGTGCGAGCGCGCGTGTCTGCGCGTGACAGATCGCTGACTGCTCGACCGGCAGTGAAAGATTCGTATTTGAATGCGTAATGATCCCGCGCGGGGATCATGTATTCGACAAGGTAAGTTGCGAGATTCAGTTGGGCCGCTGTGAGTGAATGAGGCCACTGGAAAATCAGCGTCATCCGGAGCGCCCGATCTGCATCGCTGATCGACCGCATGGTGGAATCCCCGGTACGTCCGTTCAGATCCGAGAGTGTCGAATCGGACTTGAAGAGATACGACCCTCCAACGGTCGCTTTCCCGAGCGGATTCCATTGCCCGAGTATCACCCGGCCACCCTTCCGGATGGTGTGCGACAACCCGGAGATGTGAATCCGGTTCAGCACCATCTGGACAACCGTTGTCTCGCAGGTCTGCCAGCCATCAGTGACGGTGATTCTGTCGCCCGGGAGAAGCGTTCCTGCGCCACTGGTGACGTCCAGATATTCGTTTGTGCTGTCGGCAGCCAAGACCATGCTGAGAACCGCCCTGGCTGTGTCTGGGCCATTCGATCGGATGATTCGTGGTGAGATGCCCAAATGTGCGTAGAGAACGATCCTGATCCCGCGTTCTGTTCCTGCAAGCGAGTAGATCAGGTGCAGGTTGTTGATCAGGATGCGCTGGAAATCCTCATCGATGGATGTATCGAGCGGCCATCCGTAATTCGCTGCCAGATACTCGAGGACATCGGCGGGTGCACGGTAGGGGTTGTGCCAGTTGAGGAGCTCTCCATACCGGTTCCGGATCGAGTCGTATGTGTCACCGAAAACCCGGAAGAACCGCTGGGTGAATTTCAGGCGCTGAGTCTCTCCGGTGCAGAGCAGAGGAGAGTGGTCATTCGCCCGGTATCGGCGCGGCAGCAGCTGGTAGAGCTGATTGCCGATCACCGGGGTCTGTCGCTGCTGCAGCGTTCCCATTACTCGCCCTCCGTGATCGTGACGGTGCCGAGGGCAGGGAGCTTGTTGGATTCGACTGTGACCGCTGTCGTTGGCGATATGATCTGCGCACGATCGACGCCGGCGACGGCTTGGATAACCTTCAGGAGATGATTCGGATAGATGGACTGCCCGGGCTCGATCGATCGATTGCCCGCTGCGTCGTATGCGAGCGGGTCGAAGTATGTGGCGAGCGCATCCTCGACGTCCTCGATCAGGTCGTTTGCGTCGTATCCGGATTCGGGCCAGATCTTGGCGGTCAGATCGAATGAATTGAACAGCCCCCGCAGACCGACAATGTGTTCATCGCCGGGATTCAGGTCATCGAGATACTCCGCAACCTGATGGCACTTTGAAACAGGAGCCGCTGCGCCATCTTCATCGAGGACATGCACGCCCAGGGTGTTCTCGCCGAACTCACCCGGGACGACATAGACCCGACCGACTCCGGTAATGTTGCGCTCGGCCTTGTCGACATAGTCCTCTGCTTTGATGCACCGCTGCTCGATGCGGTGATGCCGCTGCGCCGTCCACCGGGTCGTCTCGATCGTTTCTCGAGCTGCCCAGCCGGATCCGGCTGCAGGGTTCGTCACGTTATATGTCGACGTGCTGGGCGAAACCTTCGTGATGCTGCCTGCAGGAACGTTTCCGTTCTGACCGCCCGGCAGAGTCCGGTACGTGATCCGGATCGCTGATTCATTCGGTGGAATCATGCCGTGGCCGGATGCATCACCGTCGCCCGAACCGAACGCGATGATCATGTGGCCGTCCTCGGTGTACCCCTGCACCTCGTATACCCGGTCACCCGGATCCGCGAGAAGGAGATTCTCGGTTCTCGTCCACTCGACCCATGTTTCCTCACCATCGATTGATTCCTGCACCTCGATCTTTTCGGAACCTTCGATCGCGTATCCCTGGGAGGTCTCGTATTCCTGGAACTGCTCGCCGTCTGATGTGCCGAGCGATTCGTTCGATACCGTCGTGCCCTGGACAACTTCGAAGGTCACCGAGAATCCTATCGGCGATCCTGCAGGGATGATGACCTGTTCATCGACCATCTCGTAACTGATCGACTCCTCGTCTTCAGTGACCCGTTTTGTCTGAAACCGCAGATCGGCCTTGCGCAAAATCAGACCCTGCGTGAGTGCGCGTCTGAGCGTCAACTGGATGGTTGCCCGAGCAGGCTGTTCCTGCTCAGGGACATATCCCGCACGCCTGGCATGCTGGGTGATGGCATCGTAGTCCGAGGCAGTCGAGATGAACGTCTGGTTTGTCAGCCAGTTCTGCCAGCTGCGGAGATGCCGCCCGATGAACCGGACCGCGTAATCCTTCACGCGTTCCATGACGCTGGCAGGGTTCTCGTCGGTCACCTCGGGGAGCAATCGTCGTTTGGACTCGGTCAACTCCGCTTTGTATTGTGCGTCAGTTCGTGTATCGAACTCGATCTGTGCCATCGTTCGGTTGCGTCTCATATCGCCTCCAGCACCAACGGGTAGGTGAAGTTGTCCTCGTGGTGATAGGTGATGTCGGTATAGGTCACGGTGAGCAGGATCGTGTTCTGCTCGTCCGCTGATGTCGCGGGCTTCGCCACTCCGGTAATCTCGATCGACTTCACCCGGGCCTCGTATTTCAGGATCTGTTCCTTGATGAGGAACGCTAGCGCCTGCGCCGTCTGGTCGGTGCATGGTCGGTGCAGTTTCTCGGCAATCCCCACGCCCATCTTCTCGTGGAACAGCACCTCGCCCTTGTGATCTTCGATAATGTCAATGATCGCCTGGCGCAGGTTCGGGAGTCCGGATATCAGCGCCAGATCCCCGCGGTTGTTCGCCTGCAGGGGGAATCGCAGATCTGTTCCGAGGAGATCGTCATTGTTGATCCGGACCACTTTGGATGATCGGAGAATCCTATTCACTGACGTACCTCCCGACGATCTCGTCGATCGATCCGTCGACCGCGATCTTGAGTGTGGATATCGGAATCGGGGGAGCACCGGCAGCAGTCGCAACGATTGCCGCGGTGGTCGCTGCCTCGGTCATGACATCGATGTTCCGGTTCGGAATCCCGAGTGGGTTTCCGGCCTGCGATCCGACCGTGGGAGCGGAAGCACCACCCGGCCATGTCTCCATCAGGATCGCTTTCATGACTGCCGCGAGGTTCATTCGCCACCTCGATACGTTACGTATGCACGGCCATCCGATTCAGTGTGTGCGACCACACGGGTCTTCCACTCCTCGCCATCCCAGAACCGCCCCAAGGCGTTCCCGGAAATGAACTCGACCGGCAGGCCTTCGTCGTCAATCTGTTGGTCCCACATGTCGAACAATTCGGCGAAGATCTCGGTCTCGTCGCCGGCGTTAAGGACGATCGAATCCGCAGTCATCCGGACGGTTTTCGGAGTGTTCGCGTATCCGGATTCCTCGGTGCCGAACGGTTCGAGTGCGTACACCAACAGCCGATTTCCGTTGTCGAGGACGTACAGGATGTTGTTTGCCCGGTCGATCGCGATGTCCGACACATCCCGGGCCTGCACCAGCCCGATCGATTTGTAGACCCGCATTTTCTTGATGGTATTGGTCCAGTCCGAAACGTCGAACCAGATCGCACGGTTGCCGATAACAGCGATCAGATAGTCCTGGGGAAGGTTGGTGTCGCCGTCCATGTCGAACGCGCGCGGTGAGCCGTAATCCTCGCGAAACGGGAGGAAGGTGTAATACTTCGCCGGATCTCCATAGAGGGCATCATGCCGATAGAGCTGTCCGTTCGTTGGGTCGCAGTAGAAATAGATGACCTTCAGTCCCTCAGAGAATGCTGTGAATGCTCCGACATTCGTGACTATGTTCTGCGTTGCTGTCTTCGCTAGGTTTCCGGAGTCCGGCTCATACCAGTAAACCGAAGTGAATCTCCGGGTGATGTCGTGCGTGAGTATCCCGACCGCTCCGGATTTGAACTGCGCACCCTTCACCGGCATGGACCCTGTCAATCCAACGAAAATCCCATCGAGGTTTTCGACACCGTCCCTGAAGGAGAAAAACTGCCGGTCGATCTCTGTGTCGGTATCGCCTTTCTCGGGAACCATATACAACCCGCCGTCTTCATAGCTCCACCACATGCCGCCATACCGGCGACTCAGTTGGAACTCGAAATCGGCGAGGATATAGGCCACCGCTATCTCCAATCCAACGCATGGTCACGCAGCCAGCGCTGCGCGAACTTCGGATGGCTGCCGGTGTATCTCTCGAGGTCTTCACGCTTGAAGAATTCCCAGGGATCGAATGCACCCTTCTCGCGCTTCTGCTTTACGACCCGCTGGTCAACTCCCAGCCCGAACCACTGCTGCATGTTGATGATTTTGTCGCAGTGGATCCGGCGATCCCGGATGAATCCGTAATGGAAGATCCGGAGCTGCCGTTCGAATGTTCTGCACAGATTGACCGCCTCGAGGCTCTCGGCATCGCGCACGGAGTCGATCTCCCGAAGGGCGAGCCGGATCACCGAAGGGCTGCAGGGCGGATTCTTGTGCGATGCGCGGAAGTATCGACTCTGGTCGCCCCAGAAGTTCAACCTGGTGAAAGAGAACGACTTCCCCATCTCCGATTGCACCGCCTGGCGAATGACCGAGAACGATTCTTCGTGAAGAACTTCATCCGCCTGCAGGTTCAGGTGCCATCGGGAGTCGAGGTAATCCCGGGCGATGTTCGTCAACCGAGAGAGCCGTTCGAAGTTTGGTGCCACATCCCACCGGTTCTGGAAGATGTAGAGATGCGAGAATTCGACCTGCAGCTTCCTGAGCAGCGCGGGAGTCCCGTCATCACTCTGGCAGTCCAGAACGATTACTTCATCGCACACAGCGACCAGGCTGCGGATCGCCGCCTCGATGCAATAATCGTATCGAATCGGATTGTGGCAGATGAGTGTTCCACCGATCAGTTTCATGCGCTCCCCCGGACGGTCGTGGAAACGCCCAGGGGCGCTCCCGTGATGACGCAGCACGGATGCGTGAGTTGGGTCATGATCCCGCTCAGCGCTCCGAGTGTTTGCAGGGTGATTTGAGTATCCGCTTTGATGGTGACGCCGCCATGCGCTTCAACAAGGGCAGCGCCATCAGCGATCACGTCGAGATCCCCACCGATGAGGGCAGAGACATCACCATCCACATCGATGTTCGCATCGCCATCAATCTCGGCATCCAGACTGCCGACGACATGTGCCGTGAGATTCCCCGTGTTGTCGATTCGCGCATTGGTCCCGGATGGATGTGTGATCGAGAATTCCTGTTCGCCGGTCTTGTCCTGGCAGTCGATCTGTATCCCGCTGGCGGTCCGGAGGGTGATGCCTCCATCTCCGGCTTTCCCATCGATGATGAATGTGTGTCCCGCATACTTGACCACGACATTCTCATCGTTCGCTTCCGAAGGGAGATCCGACTGATCGTCGGACCAGAGTCGCCCGGTGATTGTCCCGGTGTCGATGCCTGCCTGGAATGCCACACGGACGACTGCGCCGACCTTCAGGGGCCACCAGAGGCCTTCGTCCTTCCCAGCACCGACCGATTCCATCCTGCAGGTGATCTCGACCTCTTTGACGTCCTGGACGAGAACCCGGGCGGCAGGTGTCCATCTCTTCGTGTTCCAGTCCGCATTCCCGGTCCGATCGATCTCCGTGACGATGCCGAAACGGGTCTTCTTCAGCAGTTCGAGTGCGCGCACGCGGGAGGACAGATCATGCGTAATCATCGTCACCTCCCGGTTCTTTCTCCCCCTCGGATGCCTGCTTGTTCGAGGCCTCGACTGTGATCAGGTAATCGCCCTTGAATCGATGAACGACCTTGCGGATGTAGTATTTGCCGTCATAGCAGCCATACCCCTTCACGAGGCAGGTTTTCCCAGCGACGGCCTTGATTGTTCCGAGAGCGATGATGTTCAGCAGAATCTCGTCAGTTGCGGCTGACTTCCCGGAACCTGCTGCGGTGTCGAGCGCTTCTGCATCATCTGCAAGCGGCTCATAGATCTGAGCCGTGGGTAATTCACCCATGAATCCATTCTCGATCTCGAGTGCCGCATACGGATTGAGCTTTCTTTGCGTTTCAGTCGCGACCGTGGAGTGTTCCATCGTTGTGGAATTGTCATCGCCTTCGCGTGCGACGTCCGATTCCACTTTCTTTTCGAGATCGGATTCCTTGATCTTCAGTGACGAGACATTCGCGCCATACTCGAATGTGACAACCGGTGAATCAGTCGGCTTCGATTCACGGATGATCGCGGTATTGTTCTTGATCGTGAATTCGAGGCCTGCGGCCTTGTGCGCGAGACGCTTGCAGAACTCCCAATCGGTTTCTCCATCTTGGATGATCCCTCGGGTAAGGAGCGCACTCTTTCCGACTTGGTAAAGCACGCTCATTCCTGGGTGAGTGGAGAGAACGACGTTCTTTATCATCTCTGGAACGGATGAAGCTGTGTGTTCGGCAGTTCGCTTCTTATGCCAACCATCTGAAATGGACACTGGCATCGCTGCAAGTTCAAGCGTGAATCCATCATCATTGAATTCTGGATTTGCGCTGTAAATCTTCCCGTTAAAGATTGAACCCCACTCGCGTCCAATCCAGCCACCTTCGGCTTTGATCGGCTTCCCGCGCAGCGCGTTCCGTTCTTTCGTGTATTTCATCCGGTCGTTCCGGATCGTTACCTTTAACTCGTCCAGGAGCGCAAGGCCATCCTCGAACTCAACAGACAGAACGTCATCCTTCGGCACCTCGACGCCGTCGATCCACACCGCATATCCAGATGGGAACTGCGGTTTAATCATAGGCCACCAGACCGATCTGCGGCGTGTTGAGGTATGTCTTGGCGATCGCCCAGGGCGGAATCTCGATTCGAGATCCAGCCGGGATGATCGGCCCCATCATCCGAATCAGGACATTCGGATTTGTGTCGGCGATCGCCTTCCAGAGGTTGGCATTTCCATAGACCTGTTCCGCGATGCTGCGGAACGTGGCGTTGTCACCCTGGGACACTAAAAGATACTGGCGGCCTTTCTGTTCCCTGCGCGTGCGATGGAACTCCTCAGAAACGAACTCACGGATTCCGATGACGAGTTCAGCCTGGACGATCTGACCGGATCCATTCCGGATCTCGGCCAGCTTCTCGATCTTAGTGACCACGCACCAGTAGACCGCCGACCCGAACTGATACATCACCACAGGCGGCGCATCGTTCTCTGCCTTCCTGCGGTAGCTATCAAGCTTTCCGATAGCATCCTCGGTGTATCCCGGCGACTGCGCGTAATTGTCGTCCAGTTTGATTCGGAGATCCTGAGATGCGCCAGTGCCGCTTTTGAAGTCCAGCAACTCCGTTTCCCGGTTCTTGATACTCGGCGTCGAGTAATTGACACTCGCCGATTCGGTCGTGATTGGGTTGAACTGAAACTCGACGTCGCCGAGTCTTCCCTTGGTCACTTTGTCTGTCATTGCGGAGGCGCTCCCTGGGTACCCATTCGGAGCGGATTGACAAAGAAGGCATCTGAGAATTTCTGTGTGATTCGATCGATCTGGCTGTCACTCAGGAGTTCTGCGTCGACCTTCTCACCGTTGATCGTGACGTTGACTTCGAGTTTGCGTTGATCTGAATACGGAGCCTGCACGACTGGGACGAATTCGGCCGCTGCTCCGAAGTATTTCTCGTGCTGCATTCTCTGACTTTGTGAAAGTTCTTTTTGCTCCATCTCTCCTGGCATTGCCCTGTAAAGCCATGTTTGGCCTGGAGCCTCCCTCTGTGTCTTGAGTGGATAAACCTTACTCGCTATGTATGACGCAGCCTGAATATTCCCGAGTGTTGCAGCATTTAGTAGTCCGAGAGGCCCCATGAACTTCATCGGCTCTACGAATTTACTTGCACCAGGCAGTTTTGATAACAAGCCTGTGAACTTTGACCACATACTCGGTTTTGCTGCTTTGCTCGCACCGCTCATGATGTTTGACCCGAAAGTCTTCATCATTACTGAATCGACGGATTGTGCTTCAGAAACAGCTGTCGCTGCCTGGCTGGAACGATCCATCAACCATTTGATGCCTTTATAAAGCGTGAATCCGGCCGCAGCCCCGCCAACCGCATAGGCAGTGGGTTGCACCATCCCCGATAGTTTCGGATGTCCTTCCACCAAACCAATCATTTTGTTGATCGCATCCGTTGTGCGCGTGATCACGGTTTCGTTCTTCAGAAAAGAAGCGTCTGATAATTTCGATTTGAACGAATCAACGGAATTGTTCAGAACTGTCATTCGATCGTTTGTGTTATTGATTGCTACTGCATACATGTCCAGAGCTGCGCCTTCAGGCATACTCCTGACGGAATCCTTTAATGCATCAAGGTTGTTTACGATTGCGATGATGCCCTGCCCAGCCTCCCTCCCGAAAGCATCTTGAATCATTGGGATTTCTTTGCCTTCGATCTGGCCAAACCGCTTTCTGAGCTTTTCACCCATTTCGAACAACCCTAAAGCGGACCCATCCTTTCTGAAGAAGTTCATCTTGAGCTTTTCGCCAGCCATTCCGAGGGATGCACCAATGCCGCGCATATACGTCCCGGCTTCATTCTCGTTGCCTGTGGAAGCGATCATGGCAAGCGCTGCGGTGGTTTCTCGAAGATCCCAATTCAAACCCCTGGCAACGCTCGCTGTTTTTCTGAATTCAGCGCTGAGAACTCGGAGGTCGAGTGGATACTTTACGATCGTGCCAGCGAAGGCGTCCTGAAAAAGGCTCAGTGATTTCTCGACGGGAAAGTTCTTACCGTAGACGAGCTGGTATGTCTTGAATGCTTCGACTGCGTCTTGATAAGAGGCGGCACCCGCCTTCGCCACGATCGCCGCTGCGTCAGCTGCTTTGATCAGATTCTCCGTGCCCTGGATCTGTGATCCCATAAGAGTGTAAAGGTTTCTTGCCAGTTCCTCTCGACCAATTGGAATTTTCCGTTCTCGAAAGTGCTCATCCAAGGCGTTCCACAAGTCGATCTGCATGCCGTTGATCTCCTTGATGGTTCGCTTTCCATCCACCATCATGGTTCCAACCTTTGCCATAGACTCGGAGATGTTTCGATCAACCATTCCCCAATCCCAGGCGGTCCTGAACGATTGTGTGCCCATCACGAATCCAGTAATTGAACGAGTGATCTCCTTGAATCGCTGGCTTGTGTCGACCGTAAAGTTCTTCATCGTTCTGTCAGTCTGCTTTACGGTGTCATGCACAGACTGAAAGCCTTTTTTCATATTGTTCAGCACGGGCGCGGCGTTGTTTTTCGCATCAAATACAACACCCATCCCGAAGTTCTTGTGCTGACCAGGCATCCCGAACATTACTTTCCGCGCTCCTTCCGAACCCAATGGGCGATCCCCTTGATCGCGTGTTCCCAACGGTTGATTCGGATCGATCCAGTATCATTCAATCCGAAGTTCCCGTACCGACCCATGAACCCGGCGAATTCCCAGAAGGACTCTTCGCCGGGTATGAGTGTCATAAAAAATCCGCGAAGTTCAGCAACCCTTCGGCAGGAAGCGGACACTGACTGCAGTTTCCGCGGATGGTCAGATCGAGAATCTGCTTTGCATAGATCGCTGCGGTGATCTTCTTCCGACTCGGTGCTGGGAGTTTGAAGACGTGGCCGAGCGCGAGAGTGAAGTCTGGATGCTCCGGTGCATTGCAGGTCATCGCGATCCTGCGAAGCGCTGCTTCATTGTGCCGTTCGTCTTTCGTATATCCCTGAAGGGATTCTTCCTGTTCCAATGATGCGATCTCACCATCGATGCGTGTGATGATCCTGCCAGGTTCCGGTTCAAAGGGACTGATCGAAACGGAGAAGTCCTTCGATACATCGTCGGTGATCTTGAATTCAGCGAGAGAGACTTTGACCTGGGACACATGGCCACGCAGGCAGATGCACGGCTGCATCACCGATTCCTCTTCCGGCCAGTTCGGCGAAACCAGTTTGATCAGAGCGAATTGACCATCGGGAAACTTCACCGTTCGCCAGAACCTCTCGGCAACGTCCCTCTCGACCCGGTTACCACCGATCGATCGGGTGGACGATGCCAAGAGTTCTTTGATGAACGTAACTGGTGATTCCCGATACTGGTCGAGCAACAGGATGGCATTGGAAGCGGGAGGCTCCAATTCAACCTCCCGCACAACCTTACCGTTGATTTGACCGCCCCAAACGAGTGTGTGTTTTACGATCATGCATCACCTCATGTGATCGAAATGATTGAGCACGCGACTTTGTAGGTCGAGCCGTGCTTGTCTTCGGTTTTGCGATCGAGGTCGTCCAGGTTGATTGCCGCAGGGATCATGTCCGAAAAAATGACTGTCTGCGTCGGGATTCCGGACTGATCGCAGATGAGGATTGTTCCGGCAAGGCGCGGCGGGTCCTGCAGGTTGTACCACGCGAAGAAATCCGCACAGGACGGGTTTGCTCCGTGGATCTCCAGGTTCGACATCTTGAATTGTCCCGTGAGCGGGATCTCGCGGCCTTCAGCCGTCATGTGGCCGAAGGCGCCCCTCTCACCGCCGATTCCGGAGATCCGATCGCATTCAATCAGGTTGATGCCCGCGATCTCGATAATGAACTTGTATGCCCTCTTGTATTTGTCGCCAATCATGGAGCACCTCCCTTACACCGCTGCCGAGCTGCCGGAGTGGTGCGAATAACGGTGGACGATCTCCTGGATTGCCGGAGACCAGAACGTTGACCAGAACGAATAGAGTTTCCCGGCCATCCAGTCGGTGGAGCCGACCGTATTCTGGCCGAGGACGTCGACCTTCACGGCGTCGTCAAACGCGTCGACCGAGAAGGCTTCCGGATGCTGCGTGAAGATGTTCCGGAAGAACTCGGTGATGTTTCGCTCGAGCATCCTGCAGCGTGACAGGGTGAGTGGCCGATGGAGCATCGCCTGCGTCGCCAAGTTGATGCTGTGGATTGCGAAGTTGTCGAGGCGCCGGATCTGCTCGTCGGCGAAGTCCGGATTGCTGGACAGTGTCCGGTGTCCGAACACCATCAGGTTCAGATCCGAGCGGATGACCTGGATGCCGATCGGATCGAGGAGTTCGCTGTCGGCTTCGTCGGTGTCCCGCTCGAGCTCGCCCACTACGCCACGGAGATCACCGTATTCGAATCCCGCTGCGGCCTGGTGAATCCAGTCTCGACCAAGTGCCGCAGCGAGGAGTCCAACCTTCAGGCCTTCCGGACTGATCCGGGTCTTCGGCGAGGTGCTCATCAACTGCTTTGGCGTGTAGTGCGGCCATACCATGAGCTGGCCCCCAATCGAGTCACCGAATGCTGCAGAGGCTGCGTAGGTGCCGGTTCCATTCCGGAAGTCTCGGGCATCCTCTCGGTTGAGGCCTGCAGGCGTGGCGAGCACTGGGATCATGTAATTGTCGACTGCGAAATCGGCCATCGACTGGGCGAGTGTGGGGTCGTCAAAGGATCGAGGGCAGAACAGGTATTCCGGCTTCTGCAGGGTCGAAACGTAGGGCTTGAACAGATACCAGCCCGTTCGGCCCTTGGCGCTCTCGGCGCCCTCGAAGTCAGCGTCGACCAGACCGGTCAATCCATCACTGCCGCCAGCGAGAGCGGTGGCTGTCGCTGCGATCGGGATGGTCTCCCGCCCCAGATCCGTGACACCCCAGTCACGCGAGGAACCGACCGCACGGCCGACATAGTTCGGGCTGTCCGGATCCGTGTTGACGTTTCGGACGGCGTCGACCAGGACATCATCATCGTAGATCTCGATGTCGAAGAGGCTGGTAGAGTCGGCCGAACCTGCGGTGATCTTCGCGCTGAACGGGCTGTCCCGGTGGCTGCGGTCGTAGATCGTGATGGTGTTGGTCCCATCCGAATCCGGGAACGATGCCGAGCCCTGGGCAGCGGCCAGCGTCGTCGGATCGGACGGATCCGTGTAGTGCGCCGTCTTGACCACCAGCAGTGTCAGATGGCATCGCCCATTCACGGTGGCGACTTCCAGCGCGTTCAGGGCGTTGTAATAGTCGTTCTCGTATCCGGCCTTCGGCGCGCTGCCGAGTTTGTTCCGGAAATCAGCGGGGTTCATGCATGTGTAGACCTTGCCGACCTCGCCCTTATCGAACACACCGACCATGGCGGCGATGCCCAGCACGACTCCTTGAATCCTGCTGGCCCCGTCACTGGCCTGGTATTGATGCGATACTCTTGGTGCTCCCATTGCAAACCTCCTTACAAATCAAGGTTTTTGACGTAATCGTATAGTGAGTCATCCTCATCGGTGCCGGAAGCACCCCGACGGATGATGCGTTCGTTGATCAGTGGCACGTCGACCGGTTCAGCCGTGGGCCACTTCCACGCCTCGAACGAGTAAGAAAAGATGACCCTCCCCTCGAACTCGTTTCCCTTGCCATCGCTCATGTGCTGTGTGTCCACCAGGTGGAGGTGGCAGGGCCATGTGATCGTGCGTCCCGCGATGGAATAGGACACATCGATATCCTGTGCCTGACCGAACAGTTCGGTGATTGCCTCGATCAGGGTGATTTCGTCGTGTTGCCTGGCAGAGAGCAGCTCGATCTGGAAATACAGCAGCCAGGGTTCCGGCGCGTCGACTGCGGGGATGATGTCCACCGCAGTGGTGTCGAATCCCTCTCCGTCAATGAGCTGGTTTCCGTCGATGTCGATTTGCCCGGGGATCAGCCGGCCGGGATCAAACCGCATGTCATAGATCTCGACGGTGATTTTCGGGATCTCCAACTGCTCAATCGGTTTCGGCTGCGCAGGTCGGACCAGTTTCGACGGTTTCGCACCAGTCACGAGATTGTCGTACCCGCGCACCTCGATGGTGTTGAGCTGGGCATGCATGGCGGTAATGGCCTCACGCAACATCGCGGTAGACCTCCTTTGCCACTGCATCCGCCCACATCTTCTGGGCAACAGGCGCGAAGCGTTCGTAGGCCTTGCGCATCGCAGGCCTCGGCTTGATCGCTGGCACCATTCTTACGAGAAGGAACTGAGCCTTCCCGCTGTCATCAATCAAGACGCCATGCTCTTTGTTCTTCGCGATGAGTGGGACGAGATTCCCGCCCCACTTCCTCGGTGATCCAGCACGGCTCGCGTCGCGCGTGAGCGGGATGGAGAGGAACGGGTGCCCCTTCGGCTTGATCGGGCCTTTCGTCCCGTATTCCATGATCTCTGCGATGGAGATCAGCGCCATCTGATAGCTACCCGAATCATCCCGGCGTTTCGCATTCCGGTGGATGCCGACGAACCAGACATTGCTCTGCATGCGCTGGGCGTTGATCGAGTTGATCAAATCGCCGTGGTCAACGAGAGGCTTGGATGAGTGTTTGACGGCCTTGGTGAGCGGTGCATTGGGTGCCAGGCCGAAGTCGTTTCGTTTGATGCCCTGCACCCATACTTTCTCGAATGCTTTTGCGATCTTGCCAGTCTCAGCCATGATCGCCTTCTCGAGACGCTGTTCGAGTGTGGCAACGTGCCTCTGGAATTTGTCCCAGTCGCCGACGAGCGTCATCGTTCAATCCTCGCAGCGCCGATCGTGAGCCAGGTGAAGGTGCCATGATTCCAGCCGGTGAGTCGCGCTTTCAGAATGGTGCAGAGCACTCCTCGGATGAGGATGCGGTCGGAGGAGAGGGAGTCGAGAACAGCGGGATCGGTTGCATCCAGACCGGATGCATTCCTGAATTCCTTGACCGTGACGATGCCGGTGTAATCGGCACCGATCGACTGCCCCCATGATTTGATTTCCGCTGCCTGCTTGATTTCATTAACCCCACAGGTAAACGGAATCTCTATGTAATCCGGATCCGTTTCAGGCTCTGGAATGGGATCATCAGCAGTCGCTGGTTGATGCCGATATAGAACCACCGGCTCGGTCAGTATGTTTTCCTGCATGAAATCGGCGACAGGGGAGAGGTCAAACATCAGACGACACCTCCGAAGGACTTCCACCGATACCGCTGGACGATCTCGTCGGCGAAGTCGTCGCCGGTCGTTTCGGACATCTCTGCAGTGCTCATCTGTACTGCAGGCGAATTGAACTCAACCTCGATGCCATCAGGATGCTTCAAACGCTTGACCGCCTGCGAGTCGTAGACGATCGAGGATGCGGATTTACGCTTGCCGTAGGGCTTTCCAGTGATCTCCAAGACGACAAGGCGATAGACCGCCTCCTTCACATCGTCGGGAGTGTCAGCCCATCCCCAGGTGCCATCGATCACGACCTGGTAGCAGTCCCAAACTGCGGCCTTCATCCGGATCTTCGTGATGAGGTTTCCGATGCTGCGTTCGCGGTAGAAAATCAGATCAGCGATGTCCTCGTCATAATCATCGAGGGAGATCGACTCGGCACTGCGGAGTGGATACTGGGTCTTGCCAGCGAGAAACAGCGTGGGTGACCGCACACCGTCGACGTATTCCGCACTCGTGGAATCGCCCCAGTCATGCCCGACCCGATTGCACAGGTCGTACGACACGCGCGTGATGGCGTCATCGAGCGAGGTGCTATCAACGACCAATCCCTCGGTGTCCCGGGAGGTGATCCATTCGACGGTGACGAGCGTTCGCATCAGAGGCCTCGCCCTGGGTAATTACCACGGCCCTCGTAAAGCCTCCGTTTTCGTTCAGTCTCTTTCTGGATAAACTCCTCGCGCTTCTCCACGATGGTCCGCATCCTTCGCATTTCACTGAGAATTCCTGAGATACCGATTGCGATTGCACTGAGCGCAAGGACTCCAAAGGCTAGAATGGCCATCACTTCGACTTGCATGCGACCTCCTTTATGTCCGGGAATTCAGCTTTGACTGTGACTCCGAGTTTTCGTTCGATTTCTGCCAAGACCCGTTCAGGCGTGACGCTGTTCAGGCAAGCGCTGAAACCTTCCTTGTTCATGCGGGTGCAGCGGTTATCGAGATGCGGGAAGCATGGCTGCCGATCGCACACGCCGGGATCCGGCTCGATGGCAGTCACGTTCGGATAGGTGGAGAGGTATGCCTTCGCAGGAAACGGCCCGTATATCGCGATGGCCGGAACTCCCAGTGCTGCGCTGAAATGGATCAGTCCCGAATCCGGACCAATGAACAGCTCGCAACGGGACATGAGAGTGAGCGTTTCTTCCATCGTGAGCATGTCGAGGCGTTGCCCGTTCCGCTCGTGGTAACAGCACTGGAAGACATTCGGCATCGTGTCGGTCTTGAACGGAAACACGTTACTGTTTCCGGCCAAGAATACTTTGAATCCTGCCTGTCCGAGCGCATAGGCGATGACGAAGACATTCAGCGGATGCCACGATTTCCACGGCGTCGATGCGCCCATGTGGATCATGATTTTCCGGTCAGTCGCTTTAACTCCCAGATCGCTCAAGAATTTGGTGATGCGCTTGCCCGGGTATGAGGGGAGCGTATAGTTCGGGATCTTCTCGTCATCATCGAGGACGATGCCAGCGCGCTCGGCAAACAAATCATATACCGACCGTCCGGTTCGATCCGGCTCGATGCAGTTCTCGAAGCAGAGGTGATAATCGGCACCCTCAAATGCACTCAGCGGAATCGGATACGGATACTGCTCGCGGATCATGGGGTTCGCGTTGAACACCATGTGATGACGAGGATGGGAAGCGAATTCGAAAGATGCATCGGGATAGGATTGCTGCAGTTTCAGAATGATGCGTGAGATCCAGAGGCAATCTCCGAATCCACCTCTTCGGAACACCAGCACCCGTTTCCCGTTCAGGTCGTGTCCTGCAGCCTGGCGGATGTCGGCCGACACGACGTCGTATTGGTCGAGGCATCCGCAGCGATTAAGGACCATCTCGAAAGCATCTGCTTCGACGAACTCTGCAGGGAGATGTAGTGACGGGATCCGCTTACTTGTGAGAACGCGGCCTTCACCGTGGATGTGGCGGTAGATCTTCATGCGACCTTCCTGCAGAAGAAGAGACGGTTTCCCTTGTAGTCGACATGGCGATCCGCATGCCGAACTTCGTCCACTGCGAACCCGGCCAGCTCAAGCAATCGGGTGATGGTTGCGGTCGTGAAATGCCAGATGTGCTCGATGGGTCGCACATGCTCATATTTCAATCCGAGTTTTCGGGCGATCGCGCAGCCATGATCCGGAGTGGTGAGTGCGAGGAATCCGCGCGGATCGAGCAGTTCGTATGCGCGTTTGAGCGTATCGAGCGGTTTCGGATCATGCTCGATGACATCGAACATTGTGATCACCTGGACAGGCCCTTGGACCTGACCGTTCAGACCGCTGCCCTGGACAACATTCAAGCCCTTCTCTCGGCACTTCTCGACGAATGCTGGCGCGAAGTCGCTGCCCATGGCATCCCAACCGAACCGTTTTGCTCTCTCGACCATCACACCGAGGTTGCAGCCGACATCGAGGAACCGGCCGTGTCTCTGCATCACTCCGATGTCGTATCGATCGCACTCGCCCCAGTAGCCCTCCTGGGTTCGCTGAACGTTCTGCATCCACTGAGGAGTCATGCGAAGCGCGAGGGATTTATCGTAGTGCGCAGCCAGTGCCTCGGGATTCAGCATCTCGGCAGTGCGTTGGATTCCGCATGCGCACCGAACGATCGGGAATCCATCGACCATGCCAAGGACCGTGTCGTTCCTATTCCCGCAGATGCACGGCACCTGCAGGCGTTCGGTCGTGATGACCTGGACGGCCACCTTCGGTGCTGGCTTCAGCGCATTGCTCAACGTTCCATACTTCTCCCGCATGTATCGCAGGGATTCCTGGCAGCGCTTGTTATGCGGGAACAGCTTGTAACTCTTGTGTTTCAGGTGCGTGATCGGGATCTTCGCGAGCTTGATTTCGCACCCTGCGCTTCTCGCTCGCAGGCACCAGTCAGCGTCTTCCGAGAAGATGTTGATGTTCGTGTCGAGCATCCCGACCTGGTCGCGGTAGTATCGCAGGGGGGCGAACAGGCACCAGCCGTCCACATAGTGTGGTTCGCGGCCACCGACCTTAACCCATCCTGCATGACTGAAGTCTTCCTTCAGGCGCGAACCCTCAGGTCCGACGACTGCTAAACCTGCGGAGGCCTTCACGAGGAGATCCAGCCAACCATCCGCGTCGATCGTGACGTCATTGTTCAGCCAGAGGGCATAGTCGCGATCGATGTTGCTCGAGTGCTCAAGAGCGTATCGAATCCCCGCATTCGTGGCGGCCACGAAGCCGAGGTTCTCTTCGTTCCGGATCAGCGTGAAGTTGTATTTCTTGCTCAGTTCACGGAGCGCCAGGGCGTCCTCCGGAGAACTCCCGTTGTCGATCAACACAAGATGGAACGGGAGATCGTTCTTGCGTTCAAACAGCCCTTTGATTGCCTCCGTGGTCAGATCCACCTGACCCATCGTAGGCATTGCGATCCATGTGACCGGTCGTGTTTCGCCTTTCAACACTTTCATTGCCTCCTCGAGTATCCTTTGAGGTTCCGGGAAACACCCACGCCCTGTGCATTCCGTTCGGAAGCATGGGTGGCACTTCGATTCCGAAACGACCGGTCGATTCTCTTTTCCATTCGTGAGGATCGAGCGGGGTTCCGTGGCAGTCCAGATCGACACTGCCGGTGTTCCAACGGCGTCTGCGATGTGGACGGGTAACGAGTCAATACCGATGAACAGCGCAGCATGATTGATCAAATGGGCGGCCTGCTGTACTGATGTCTTCGAGATCAGATTGGTTATGTTCTTCCCGGTGATCCTTCCCCATAGGGATTGGCAGCCGAGAACAACGACGTGGAAGTCCTGCGCCAGTTTCTCGCACAGGTCCTTGGCGAAATTCACTGGGTATGCTTTCGACTTCCACCAACTATCGAATGACACTGAGATGTATGGAGCATCCGGAGTTTTGATCGCATCGCACCGAATGATCGGTCGTGCATCCTCCGGGATCTCCACACCAGCGATCTCCGCATACTGCCGCGCGAAGGACACTCCCATGCGCGAGCGCGCAATGCGGGAGTCCAGATCTGTCCGCATGTGCGGCAGGTCGATCGCTCGGATCAGTTTCTTGTATTTGAACGGAATCGGCCCAGCTTTATCTCTCCAATCAATGACCAGATCGAATGTCCTGGGCGCTTGCTTGTCTTTAAAGAAAACCAGTCTGTTGATAGCTGAAAAACCAGCCAGGACATCCCCATCCGACACGTTGGTCAGATAAACGATCTCAGCATCCGGATATTTGGCTCGGAGAGCCGCCACGGCTGGCGTCGTGAGAAGCACATCGCCGTGCGCACCATCCCGTATGCAGAGAATCGATTTGATGTCCTGGCTGATCGGGTTCATCTCAGTTCAGCAGTCCCGGATCACGCAACCCAGGAGACGTAGTTCGCGTTGGAGGTGTCGAACTCGGCCAGGATGATCGAAGGCTTCACGATGTTGCAGCCACCAGATACGCGACACGTGAACTTGTGGACGGCCGGGCGAGCATCGCGCTCGTATTCGATCAGGGGGATATCCCGGCTGATCTCGTCGCACAGACCGCCAGCGAAGTTCTTGGGCGTGGTCATGATGATCAGGTCATCCGGCCAGTAGTTCGGCATGTAGATTGTGCGGCCCTTGTAACGGGGAGCACCGGTCTTCGGATCGACGAAGTAGAGCGAGTGGGCGCTGTCGGATGTCAGAGCCGCGAGCTGCTCGACGAAGATGTCGTGGCAGTATTCGCTCATAATGAAGCCGAAGCTCGGCATCTTGAGCAGCGAGCCGTGACGCACCTGCGTGGCCCTGCGCAGCAACCGCATCAGCATTGATTTGACATCCGGAGTCGCGGCCCAGGACGTCCCGTTCTGGTTGGCATCGGTGCCATCGGCGAGCGAGAGCTTCACCCATCCATCGCAGATGGATTCGTGGGCGGCCGTCGAGTCGGTATTGCCGTTGATGAACAGGTTCTGGAGCTCACGACGGAACTTGATGCGCAGTTCCTTCAGGACGATATCCACACCGCTTCCGAGGGATGCACCCTCTCCGGCACTCCGGCGCAGCCAGCGGCCGACGCGTTCGTACGGGAGGTCTGCGAGCAGGTCGATGATCTGGGGCGTGATCTTGCGATCTGCCCAGTTCTCGCCTGCGAGGTGGGTGTTCGCGGTGTTCTCGGTATGCTTCCGGATATCGCCAACATCATCGAGTTCCCAGTCGTCCAGATTGGTGCCGGTGGGGTTGATGGGTTCGAAGCTGACCTGCGCCAGGAAGTCTTCGTAATCCATGTCGATGCCGAGCATCTGGTTGACGAACAGCCTCGCGTGATCGACCGGGAGCTTCGCGTCGGCGTCGAGCTCCGAGAAAAGCATGGCGGCACGCTTCATCAGCTCTTCCATGCGCGGACCGAACATCTTGCGGAATTGCGGTTTCATTCTTCACCTCCAAGATCACCCAGGGTGAGCGGGCGGCCGGCCGCGGTGTGGCGGATGAAGCTGACCTTCTGATTCGGCGTCGGACCGGCTTTCCGCGCTTCCTCGAGGGCCGCTTCAGCAGCCGTCAGTTGCGCATCGATCTGGTCCGCGGAAAGGGGTTCATCCGTGCTGATCGACCGTTTCATCGTGGTGAGTTCGGTCTCCAGCGTGGTGATCTTCGCGATGAGAGGCGCGTTGGCGGAGGTGACCGCTTCAGCGATTCTCTGCTCGATCGGTTTCTCGGCACCGGCGGGGGGCTGGGGCGCGACCGGCGGGGGTGCCGGAGGCGCGGGGGGATCTGCCGGTTTGGCCATGCGCTCG
>CAYYMM010000056.1:0-29217 GCA_964472395.1 uncultured bacterium
GATGTGTTCGCGCCCATCGCGGCATGGTTTTCAAAGACACACGAAGTCGCCATGTTCGGGGATCCGATCGAGAACTATACGGTGCTGGAGATTCCCAAACCCAGGGTGAACCAGGATACCTCTTCACTATCCGGCGTTGTGCTGTTCAGCGATCACTTCGGAAATCTCATGACAAACATTACTCGTGAGCAATTGGATACCATGAGTGAAACCAATGCCGGGAAAACTCCGGTGATCCGGATCGGAACCCACGAAATCCGAGGTATCAAGCAGTATTATCTCCAGGCGTCGAAACGGGGCGAACCAATCGCTCTGATTGGCAGCCTGGGGTATCTTGAAGTGGCGGTTCGCGAATCGAATGCCAGGTCGGTACTCGGTTCAAAGCCCGGAGATGACATTCAGTTGATCTGGATAAACGGAGCATGATCTTTCATGAGCGAAGGTGTCGGGAGATAAAAATGAAAAGAGCGATTCTGTTCAAATTGGGAATGCTTGCGAGTACGGTTGCCGCAATGGTTTTGTTTTCGGGATGTGCAGGAAAGACCGAGCTACGCGATGGGACTCCGGCGAAATTGCGATATGACACGGGTATCGGATATCTGAACAAAGGCAATCCGCAGGAGGCGATCAAGGTCCTGAAAGAGGCTCTCGAAATCGCCCCTAAACAACCCCTCATCCTCCACGGGCTCGGTCTGGCTTATCTTCAGATCGGGATGCTGGACGCTGCAATCGATCATCTCGAGCAGGCAGCGAAGTATGATGAGTCAGACTCGGAAATGATGAACAATCTGTCGAGCGCTTATCTCGCGGCCGGTCGGTATGAGAAGGCGATCGCCGCAGCGACCCGGGCCCTTGAAGACGCGGATTACCGAACGCCCGCTGCGGCCCGGTTCAACCGAGGTTCGAGTTACATGGCACTCGATCGTATCGATGAAGCCATCGAGGATTTCACGGCGGCGATCCGTCTGGATCCGTTGTTCGATATGCCCTATATGAAAATGGGCGACATTGCGTTGGCGAGAGGAGATTACTCCGGAGCCATCACCTCATATGAGTCCGCGATCAAGCTGAATCCGACGAATTACGAAGCCATGTTCAATCGCGGCAAGGCGTATTGGCACCGCGGTCTGCTTTCTGATGCCGAATCGGAATTCAACAAGGTTCTGAGGAACACAACCGATAAAAACCCTCTGAATCGGGCAGCGCGCGAATGGCTTGAGAAAATTCAGTAATCATCCCGACGTTCCCTTTGCACGTTCATTTCAGAACAGGAGTCTGACATGGGGCTTTTCTCGACTTTAAAAAAGCGCAAACTGCTCAAGGCTGTCGAATCCGAGCCGGGTCAGTTTCATAACTACATCGAACTGCTTCCCTTGCTCATCGAAGATCGCGACTTCGAACTCGCGTTGTCGGTAATCGCAAGGGCCGAGGATCGTGATTGGCCGCCGAGAGAAACCGACATTCTGAGCTACCACCATCTTCAGATAAGTGGGGCGGCCGGGAAGTCGGATATCGGGCAATTGACGGAGGTGATCCGACTAGTTCGATCGGCAAACCTATCTGTCCCGGATCGCTTGAATGCCTCGAAACTGGCATGCTCCATGGCTCTCGATACCGGAAACACGGAGAAGGTCTCCGAGGAACAGATTGATGAGTTACTGAGTGTTGGTCGCGAGATGCTCTTCAAGTCGATTGAGACGGATGACATGCTGTCCGCAGCCTTCCTCCTGGGAGCTCTGATTCGTTTTTCAGGCATGCGCGGCCGCGGTGCAGACGTTTATACACTTATTGAAACATCGCTAGAAAAGTTCGAGAGGAGTCGGATTCGGGATAGAGCAAATTTGTACCTGGAGGCTGCCCGTCTAGCGGAGACACTGGGCAAAGATTCCGATGTGATCCGCGGGTATCTCACCAAAGCGATCGCAACAGGTGAACTGACCGATTCGAAGCTCATTCCAGTACTCGAAAAAAGTGGGGACCTCCTGGTTCTTTCCGACGATCTGCTCGGTGCCATGGAAAAATTCGAGCAGGCAATCCGGATGTTTATGACACGAAACACACCGGAGGAGGCCGGGATTCGGTTCAAGCTCGGGAAGGTGTATCGGGATCTCGGACGTATTCCCCAGGCAATCAAGGAAGCCGATACCGCACTCGCAATCACCAATCTACCGGACGATTTGATCGGGGATGTCCATGCGTGGCTCGCAGATCTCGAAGTGACACGAAATCAGTATTCGATTGCGATGGAGCATGTTTTGAAAGCACTCGAACATGTTCATTCAGAAAAGGAACGCATGAAACTCCTCCAGCGTGCGGCGTCCATCAGCACGGTCCTCGGTGACTATGCGAACGCCATCGAGTGGTTGCTCAAAGCATTGAATCATGCCGATGCATCGACGGAAGTCAGGCTCCAGATCGATCTGGCGCATGCCTATTCTGAACACATTGAAGCACACAAGGCACTCAAGATACTGATCGGCCTTAAAAAAACACTCACGGACAACTCGCCTGAAATTGCCGAAATCCAGAAGGAGATCGGATTTGCATATGAGCGTCAATTGAAGATTGTTAAGGCCGTCGAAGCGTATCTTGAGGTGATTGAGTCGTTGCCGGAAGGGCATCCGGTCGCCCAGGAAACGCTTAATCATCTAAGAGATCTAAGGAAAACGCTGAGCAAACCGGAATCGCTGAAGGAATACAAGGTGGACGGGGGTGACCGCAAAGTGCTCGCGGCCCTGTGGGATCGTATCCCTGCTGAGGATGATTTCTTCCAGAGACTCAAGAAGGGGTTGCTGAAAACGAAATCCAGTCTGATCGGCGGCATTGAGAAGATACTGGCGGGTAAAACTTCGATCGATGAAGGAGTGATCGAGGAGATCGAGGAACTACTGATCTTGTCGGATCTCGGAGTCGAACCAACCCGGAGAATTATCGATGGACTGTATGACCGGTATCGCAAATCGCAGTTGAATGATCCCGAAGCGGTCAAGGGGTTTATCCGCGAACAGATCGAGGCGATCCTGGATGTCTCGGCCGGTTCGATCGACCCCGTGATTCCGGATCGTCCCTATGTCATCATGGTCGTGGGGGTCAACGGCGTCGGTAAAACGACAACCATTGCAAAGATCGCCAAACGCTTCAAGGATCAGGGAAGGCATGTCATCTTGGCTGCCGGCGACACATTTCGGGCGGGAGCAATCGAACAGCTGCAGGAATGGGGCCGAAGACTCGAAGTGGAGGTCATCGCCCAGAAGGAAGGATCCGATCCATCCGCCGTGGCCTGGGACGCCGTTGCTGCAGCCAAAACGCGGAATGCCGATATTCTGATCATCGACACCGCAGGTCGTCTCCATACCAAGACCAATCTCATGGAAGAACTTCGTAAAGTAACCCGTGTCATCGATAAAAACATCTCCGGCGCTCCCCATGAAACACTTCTCGTCCTCGATGCGACGACGGGTCAGAACGCGGTGATTCAGGCGAAGCAGTTCTGCGAGGCTGCGGGTGTCACCGGAATCGTGCTCACTAAACTCGACGGTACGGCCAAAGGTGGTATTATTGTCGGGATCGTTGAAGCGATGAAACTGCCGGTTAAGCTGATCGGTATCGGTGAACGGATGGATGATCTAAAGGATTTTGACCCCAAGGCGTTCTCAGCAGCGCTCTTTGAAGAATGACATGAACCGGACATCGATCGATGTTAAATGGATGCGTCTCGCTCTCACACTGGCAAGGAAAGCGAGGGGCAGAACCCGACCGAATCCGGCGGTTGGGGCTGTGATCGTTAAAAATGGCCGTCTGCTTAGCGCCGGGTACCATCGTCGTGCCGGAGAACCTCATGCGGAGATCGAAGCGCTGCGAAAGGTCGGGCACCGGCAGATCCGAGGCGCGGATTGCTATGTGACGCTCGAACCGTGCAATCATACCGGGAGGACGCCTCCATGTTCGGAAGCTCTGATCGAAGCTGGTGTGCGACGGGTTGTCGTGGCCATGCGAGATCCGAATCCATCCGTCCGCGGGGGAGGACTGGAGCGACTCGCGGAAGCCGGTATTGAAGTCGATTCCGGTTTACTCGAATCAGAGGCTCGAAAGCTGAATGAATCATGGATCAAACGTGTCACCACCGGATTGCCCTTCATCATTCTCAAGATCGCCTCAAGCTTCGACGGAAAAGTAGCGACAGCGACCGGGGAATCGCGCTGGATTTCCTCAGAGCAGTCCCGATACCACGCACACCGGATCCGCTCAACGGTCGATGCGATACTCATCGGCCGCGGCACACTGATGTCGGACAATCCGAGTCTCACTGCGCGAATCGGTGACCGTATCATCGCAGCGCCGCTGCGGATCGTCGCCGACTCCAGTCTTCAGTCACCTCCAACCGCCCAAATGTTTCGGCCCGAGCATCCGGGACGTTCGATAATCGCAGTCCGGGATCGGGCGGGTGAGGAGCGCCGACATTCATTCGATGGGTTGAATGTTGAGATCTTCGATGCGGGCGATGACTGCGGGAAAACAGATATTAAAGTGTTGCTTGAAGAATTGGGGCGTCGGGGGATCGAGCGCGTGCTTGTCGAGGGGGGGCCCGAACTGAATCATACCTTGCTTCGACGCCGGCTCGTCGATACAGTGATGCTGTATCTGGCGCCGATGCTGATCGGAGGTCGAGATGCGCGGTCTGCGATTGAAGGTGAAGGTCTGGGCAGACTCGACCAAGTGCCACGACTGCTTCATGTCCGAGTCAGGCGGCTCGGACCGGATTTGCTCGTGACCGGAAACCCTGATTACACTGTCGAAAGCCCGGAAAAGGACGGTTGAGAAGATGTTTACGGGGATTGTAGCCGAAACCGGCACCATCCGAGCGATACGACGCAATCGGTGTTGGGCGGTTTGTGTGGATGCACCCGAAACCGCCCGGGATATCACCCCCGGCGCTTCCGTCGCAGTCTCGGGAACCTGTGTCACTGTCGTCGAACGGGAGTCTGGCGGATTTTGGTTTGAACTGTCCGCAGAGACCCTGGAGCGGACCACCTTCCGAAACCTGAAAATCAACGATCCGGTCAACCTTGAACCTGCGATGCGACTCGGAGGCAGGCTCGACGGGCACATCGTTCAGGGGCACATCGATGATGTCGGTCAGGTGGTGCGTTTCTCGCGGGATTCCTCGGGTGAACTCACACTCACACCCCGTCATCCTCCCGGAGCACTTATCGTCGAAAAAGGGTCGATCGCTATCGATGGAGTCAGTCTGACCATCGCGCGGATCGAGCGGGATCGTGATGTGACTGTGGCACTCATTCCATTGACCATCGAGACAACCACATTCCGGCATGTCAGACCCGGATACTACGTAAACATCGAGTATGATATCATTGGGAAATACGTGGTTCGCTCGAGGCACTTCTGATATATGAGTAATTTTGAGGAGCTATTCCATGAATCGAACCGAGATCACTGAAACAGAGAACGGCACGCGACGCAGGCGGTACTTCGACTCGATCGAAGACAGCATCCGGGATTTCGCGGAAGGTAAAATGCTGATTGTGGTTGATGATGAAGATCGAGAAAATGAGGGCGATTTGACGATGGCTGCCGAAAAAGTCACGCCGGAAGCCATCAATTTCATGGCCAAATACGGAAGAGGCTTGATCTGCCTGCCCATGAACTCGGAACAACTCGACCGTCTCGGTCTGGGAGACATGGTACATGACAACAGTTCCCGATTTCAGACCGCATTCACGGTTTCGATCGATGCACGGGAAGGCATCACCACCGGGATCTCGGCACACGATCGATCCCATACCATACTCACGGCGACTCGCCATGATGCAACATCACAGGATTTAGTCAAACCTGGTCATGTTTTTCCGTTGCGCGCCCGAGAAGGCGGGGTGTTGAAGCGTGCGGGGCAGACCGAAGCCGCCGTCGATCTCGCACGCCTTGCAGGGCTCAATCCGTTCGGGGTGATCTGCGAGATCATGGATGAAGATGGGACCATGATGCGAGTTCCACAGCTCTATGAATTCAAACGCAAACACGGTTTGAAAATGGTGACGGTAGCGGACCTGATCGAGTTTCGCACTCGGAACGAGCGTCTGATCGAACAGGTTACGCAGACCCGTCTGCCAACACCGTACGGGGTATTCACGGCCCATCTTTTCCGGGATATGATCCACGACGATTACCATACAGCCCTGGTTCTCGGCGATATCTCGTCTCCCGAACCAGTCTTGATCCGGGTACATTCGGAATGTCTAACCGGGGATGTTTTTCATTCTCTCCGCTGTGATTGCGGACAACAGCTCGAACGCTCCCTGGCCATGATCGGTCAGGAGGGGCGCGGTTTACTCCTCTACATGCATCAGGAAGGGCGGGGTATAGGTCTGGCCAATAAACTGAAGGCCTACCATCTCCAGGATCAGGGCATGGATACGGTCGAAGCCAATCTCTGCCTCGGATTTCGAGACGATGAACGCGATTACGGTATCGGTGCGCAGATTCTGCGCGATCTCGGGGTTAAAAAACTCCGGTTGATATCAAACAATCCCAGAAAATTCGTCGCTCTGCGGGGATACGGCCTCGAAATTGTAGAACGTGTTCCGATCGAAGTTCAGCCCAACAGCGAAAATAGATTTTATTTAAATACAAAACGTGACAAAATGGGACATATGCTCGATCCTGACTTCGTCCCATCCAAACCGCTCACGGAGGACACAGGCGCATGAAACAAATCGAAGGTCATCTCTCAGCAAAAGGGTTCAAATTCGGACTGGTCGTCAGCCGCTTCAACGATTTCATTACCGGTCGTTTGCTGGAGGGTGCGCTGGATGCCTTGATCCGGCATGGCGCGGACGAAGCACTGATGACCGTGATCCGGGTTCCCGGTGCATTCGAGTTGCCTGCTGTGGCGAAGCGCGCCATCGAGTCGAAGCAGTTCGATGCGGTGATCTGTCTCGGAGCCGTCATTCGAGGTGATACACCTCATTTCGAGTACATCTCGGCGGAAACAACAAAAGGGATCGCCATGGTCGGTCTCGATGCATCCATCCCGGTGACATTTGGAGTGTTGACCACGGATTCGACGGATCAGGCGATCGAACGTGCTGGTACGAAGTCGGGCAATAAAGGTTGGGATGCTGCTTGCACAGCCATAGAGTTGATCGATTTATACCGGAAGATCCGGTCCGGAAATCAGTAGAATAGGGATCGGGCAAGATGCAGATGATTCGGGGGGGGCATTGAGTGCTGGGTAAAAGACGTCAAGGGCGCGAACTCGCGCTCCAACTGCTGTATAAATTCGACCTGGAATCGTCTCAGTCTGATCAGCCCATGACGGCGACCGATGAGATGATTCTGCAGGAAATCAAGATGATCGGGCGGACCAATGCTGGCAGGGACCTCGCATTCTTGCTGACCCGTAACGTGATCGATCATCTCGGCGTAATCGACGAATGGATTGAAAAAACAGCGGAAAACTGGACAATCGGCAGGCTCTCCGTCATCGATCGCAACGTCTTGAGGCTGGCTGTCTTCGAGATACTCTATGTGCCTGATGTGCCGCCCAAGGTCGTTCTGAATGAGGCGATCGACATCGCAAAACGATACGGATCTGAACAATCCGGAAAATTCGTCAACGGCGTTCTGGATCGAATTTCCAGTGCTCACAGCGGTTCAATGCGGATCCTGCAGGATACCGGTGCGGAGGAATCGTGAAATACTTCATTTTCAGTGATATACACGGGAATCTCGAAGCGCTTCAAGCCGTCATGGTCGAGTTCGATCGAGAATCCGAAAACTCGGAATGTACTCCGATCTGCCTGGGAGATATCGTCGGATATGGTCCGAATCCCAGAGAGTGCATCGCTGAAATCCGACGGCGAAACATACGGGCGATCGCCGGGAACCATGATTATGCCGCTACAGGCCGGATGGATATTTCCTATTTCAATCCCTATGCAAAAGACGCCGTGCTCTGGACAAAAAACATCCTGACACCGGATGACATGGATTTTCTCATGAAACTGGAACTGCAACTCGTCTTCGACGAGATGACTTTCGTGCATGCAACCCCCTGCGACTCGGAAAACTGGAACTATCTCTTCACGCTGTATGATGCCCAGCACAACTTCGAATGTTTCGAATCACAGGCCTGCTTCGTGGGACATTCACATTATCCGGCCTTCATCATCCAGAAGGAAACGCACGATTGCTGGGTCCACCCGCACCCCGTCCTGAGCTTCCGTGATGGTTGGAAGTACATCATCAATGTTGGCAGTGTCGGACAACCGCGTGACGGAAATCCCCAGTCCTCATTTGCGGTCTATGATCGCGATACCCAGACGATCGAACTTCGTCGGGTAAAATACGACATTTCGTTCACTCAGCAGAAAATGCGGGATGCACGGTTGCCGGAGTATCTGATCGAAAGGCTTGAAATGGGTCGGTGAGCGGATCGAAGATGAGGAAACTTTTATCTGGAACGACACTCATTGTCGTTGTCCTCCTGATCCATCCTGCAGCCGGTGCCGCCTCCGACGAATTCATCAAGGGTTCCTGGTCGATCACCTATCTGGTCCGGGATCCGCAGAAGGTGTTGATTGTACCTGCAGTTAAATCGTCGGGATTCATCCAGACGAGCGTGCCGATTCATCGCGGGTATCAGATTACCGTCACCTCGGCCCTCGACCCTCTCGCCATCCAGGGATGCCCAGGTTGGCATCGTCCGTCACCAGGCGATACTCCGGCGCTTCCGGATACTTTGACGGATATGCTCGGGAACATCACATCCATGACGGAAATCGCGCGTCTGGTCATGGATTACGTTGATACGACGACGATTTACGCGTTGGAGGAACAGGATCAGTCCTGGCAGGAAGTAATGCGCAGAGGAACCGGAAACTGTGAAGGTCGAGTGAATCTTGCAGTCGAGATACTCGGAAGACTCGGGATATCGTCACGATCCGTATTGGGGTGCCTGTTCGAGAACAACGATGCGTTGTTTCACAGCTGGATCGAAATCGAGTATCCAGGAATCGGCGCGCTTCCTTCCGATCCCGGGCGCAGTCAGGACTTTGTCGATCCGATGCATCTGGTGCTCTATCCTTCAGCATCGTCACAGGTTGAACCGGATTCGCTGAAGGACCTTGGCGTTGAAATTGAAATTGTGACAGAGAAACGTGATGTAATGGTGTTTGATTTTCGTCAGTCCGGACGCATGACAGAGAAGCAGATTCAGAGACGAAAGCTCGAGTCCGGACGGTACTCCGGTGTCATTGCCGGTCGGGTCCCCGTGCCAGTGAACGGGGACTCGTACGTTGATCTGACCTTGAACGGAAAACGTCAAAGATCGGCTATTGATCCATTTGGACGCTTTGCCTTCACTGGATTGGATTCCGGTGAGTATTCCGTGGTATGGCATGAAGGCATGAAACGGACAATGGAGAAATCGGGAACGCTGTATACGCGCCAATTCATCGAGATTCCATTTCAATCCGGGCAGGTTCCGAAGTGAGTTACGGACGCATCCGGTTGCTGCCGGATCATGTATCAAACCGGATCGCTGCGGGGGAGATCATCGAGCGTCCGGCTTCTGTCGTCAGGGAGCTTCTCGATAATGCGATCGATGCGGCTGCGCGTCGAGTCGATGTTTCTGTTCGCGGAGGGGGTCTCGGATGCATCGATGTGCGTGATGACGGATGTGGTATCCACCCGGAAGACCTGTTACTCGCGTTTGAACGGCATGCCACGAGCAAAATTCGCTCCGCAGATGATATCGATACGATCTCAACTCTCGGTTTTCGGGGAGAAGCGCTTCCGAGTATCGCCTCGGTATCGCGATTGATCGCCGATTCATTCGTGCGCGAGGCCCGGACAGGTGCTCGCGTCATCATCGATTCCGGGACTGTAATCGAACACACGGAAATTCTGTGTGAACCCGGCACACGGATCCAGGTTCATGACCTATTCCGCAACGTGCCTGCCCGGAAAAAATTCCTCAAATCGCTCAATACCGAACTCGGACACGTTGCTGAATCCATGATCGATCATGCGATTGCTTTCCCTGATGTGCATTTTTCATACCAGTGTGAAGATCGAGTCGTATTCGATGTGGGAGCCGTGGATCGCTGGAGTGCTCGGGTCCAGGATCTTTTCGGTAAAACTTTCGTCGAGAAAATGATCTACTTCGAGGAGGTCGTCGCGGAGATCTCGATCCGCGGTTTTATCTCGGATCCCGGCTCGCTGCAGGCAACCGCACGATCACAAAGGTTATTCGTCAATCAGCGTCGGATCCGCGACCGGATGATTGTGCAGGCGTTGTACAAAGCATACCAGGAATTCATTACCGCTCATGGACATCCGGTGTTCATCCTCGATATCAAAATGCCCGCCGATCGCATCGATGTCAACGTCCATCCGGCGAAATCGGAAATCCGTTTTCAGGACTCTGGAGCCATGTTCAGCGCCGTACTCGCTTCTATCCGGAAAGCGCTCGGCGGATCCATCACACATGCATTTGCGAAATCAGATGAACAGGCGACCGAACCGGTGTCGTCTTTTCGACCCCTCATCGATCGTTTTCCGATGGATGGAGCTTATGGTGGTGCGATCCGGGGGATGCACGGCTCACCGGAAGCGCCACTCACCGCTCCTCCAGCGACTCAGCCGTTGCCGTTCGATCGCAGTGCCATCACATACGCTCCCGGTGCACCTGCGGGGCTCGAGACAACCCAGATCCGAACCGATCACTGGTCTGTTGTCGGCCAGTTGATGAACACCTTCATTCTGGTCGATACGGGCGAGCATTTACTGATCGTCGATCAGCACACAGCACATGAGAGGATTCTGTTCGAGCAATTGAAACGTGACTTTTCGGATGGAACGATCCCCTCGCAGGGATTGATCTTCCCGGTTCCCGTAGAGTTGGAGCCCAGTCTGTTCGTTACCCTGATCGAGTTTTCTGAGCTGCTCGGACAGCTGGGTGTCGTGATTGATGACTTCGGCCGCAACAGTATCCTGGTAAGAGCTTTACCGAGGCACTTGTCGGATGAACGCGTGGATGAGCTTCTTCGCGATATCGCTTCAGAGTTGCTCGATACCGGCACATCCGATCGAATCCGGCACGCTGAACGAAAACTGCTGATTACCCTCTCATGTCGACGCGCCGTCAAAGCGGGGGATCGGCTGGATCCATCAGAAATGCATCGTATCGTCGAGCGGTTGCTGCGGGGTGATATCCCTTCGACATGCCCGCATGGACGTCCCATCGTCGTCGCCGTACCCCGGCGGGAGATCGAGACGCGATTCAAGCGATGATCGAAGCGGATCACCTCAAGCCTCGAGTTGTTATCGTTACCGGCCCAACAGGTTCCGGTAAAAGTGCAATCGTTGAGCGTTTGCATCTGGAAAGGCGAATTCCGGCTTTCGAAATCGTCATCGCGGATTCGCGGCAGATCTATAGCGGGATGTCAATCGGCACAGATAAACCGACAGTGGCTCAGCAGGAGTTGATCCCGCATCATCTGCTGGATATCGCTACCCCGGATCGCCCTTTCTCCGCCGGTGAATATCTCACACACGCGGACCGGGTCATTCATTCGATATGCAGGCGCGGCAAACTATCGATGATCGTGGGGGGAACCGGTTTGTACATTCGCGCCTTGATCGGAGGACTGGCACCTGTACCTGCGAATGAAACCGATTTCAGAGATCGTGTTCGCGATGAAATTCGCTCGCTCGGACTTGAAGCCGTTTATCGTCGTCTGGAGCTAATCGACCCAGAACGGGCAGCTCGGATTCAACCCCATGATGAGCGGAGGATCATCCGAGCTCTGGAGATCATCCGGATGTCCGGGAAAAAAGCTTCTGAAATCTACCGGAATCATCGATTCGAACATTCACGCTATGAACCGCTGATGTTTGTACTGAGCGTTCCTCGTGAAAAACTCTATAGTAGAATAGACAGGCGCGTGGATGAAATGATTCGAAATGGTTGGATCGACGAAGTTCGCAACCTCACTGAGAAATACGGCCGGGACGCAGTTGGATTCGATGCGATCGGATATCGTGAGATTCGGGATTGCCTGTATGGTGATCTGGAACGAGACGAGGCGATCCGGTTGATTAAACAGGGAACGAGGCGTTATGCGAAGCGTCAGCTGACATGGTTTCGAAGAGAACCGCACGCGATCTGGATCGAACACGATCCGGAAGCCCCGTATCCTTCGCTGGATCGTATTGAACAATCAATCAATCTTTTTCTGCGGGATCGCATCGACACGGGGCAGGCAACCCGGCAGTTACATTGATCGGCGGTGTCTATGGCGGAACTGGTAATCATTGTGGGTGTCCGACGTGATCGCGATACTCGGGCTCAGGCGGAAGATTCGCTCCAGGAGTTAAAACTGCTCTCCGAATCGGCGGGCGCGACGGTCACGGGACGTGTGTTTTGCGATCTGGATTCGATCAATCCCGGTACCTTCATCAGCAAGGGAAAGATCCATGAGATCGGGCAACTGGTCGAGGAAACCGGGGCGGATATGATCATTCTGGATGATGCTCTGTCGCCGGCGCAACAGCGGAATCTGGAACAGCAGCTCAATACGACGGTTCTCGATCGCACCGGTATCATCCTGGATATCTTCGCAAACCGCGCTCAGACGCGTGAGGGGATCATCCAGGTCGAACTGGCACAAGCAAAATACATGTTGCCTCGCCTCACCCATTTGCACTCACACCTCAGTCGTCTCGGCGGCGGCATCGGGACACGAGGTCCGGGTGAAACACAACTGGAGTACGATCGGCGCCGCATTCGTTCTCGCATCGGCCGGCTCGAAGATGAGCTTGAAAAAGTGAGGAAACGACGTGGGTTGCAGCGATGCGGCCGAAAAAAAGCCGGATACCTCAACCTGGCACTCGTGGGATATACAAACGCCGGAAAATCGACCCTGATGAATCTTCTCACAGGAGCTTCCGTCAAAGTGCGCGACCAGCTCTTCGCTACCCTCGATCCGACACTGCGACTGCTCGAACTTCCGAACCATCAACGCGTAATCCTTTCCGATACCGTAGGTTTTATCTCCAAGCTTCCGCACGAACTCGTGGCAGCATTCCGGGCAACCTTGGAAGAAGTGGTCGAAGCCGACCTGCTGCTGCATGTCATCGACAACTCCTCCGATGGCAGAGATCGCCAGATCTCCGAGGTCGTCCGGACGCTGAAGGAGCTCCATGCGAGTGACAAACCGATGCTGTTGATTTTCAACAAAATCGATAAAACACCTGATCAAGCTCCTGGCTCGATCGGGATGATCGATGCAAGTCCAGCCGTGGCCGTCAGCGCTAAAACTGGTGAGGGGATCCCCGAACTGCTCGATATTATCTCACGATTCGATCGCCTGAATCTCGTCGATACCGATTTCGTGATTCCCTACACGCGTGGTGATATTATCTCGGAGATACAACGATGCGGAAGTGTGGGACCCATCGAGTATACCGATCATGCCATTCTCTTTCACGCACGCGTTCCGAAACGACTTGCAGATCAATTCCGGGAGTTTTTAAAATGAGACAATTCCCTGCGGACCGGATCGGATTTCTGGTGCTGATCGCTCTTCTGACCGCCTGCCATCCGCAGGTGATTCCGGAAACGGGTCATCCGGGCTTCGATCCGATGGTTTGCCGCAACCTCGGGGCGGTGATCCATGGTTCCTCCGATGCGGAGTGTTTGGAACGTCTGAAAGCTCTATGTGCCGAAACGACACTCTCGGAGCCCGGTGTGTTGTTCAGCCGGTTGCGCAATGAACTGCAGTCGGAGGCAGGCTGTGTTCTATTGTATCAGTTCATGTGCGAGCTGGCGCTTCATGAATCAGCTCCGATCGATGCAGCAGAGTATATCGATATGGCGATTCGTGTCGCGTCGGACCATGATCGATTGGATGAGTGGCGGCGTTCCATCGATGCGAAACTTGAGTCTGCGCTGATTGTCACGAGTGATCAAGCTCAATCGGAAGGTGATTCAGTATCTGCACTGGAGGCACTCCGATGGCGCAACCTGCTCTTTGAACCGGATCACCGGTTAGCCTTGAACCAGATCCGGATGGAAGCGGAGACGGGGAATGACGAGTTGATTGTCCGGCTGTGCAATCGTATGCCGGCGTCTCTGCGGGATATCGATATCCGGGTTGCAGCAGCCGAAGCCTTGGAAAATCTCACTCGTTACGATGAAGCAATCGAATGGATCCGGCCGTTAATACAGTCGGATCAGCGGCCGATGGTTGAGGAGCGATACACACGTCTGATGGAACTGCGTCATGAGGCGAACCGACCGGCGCAGATTCGGGAATTGAATCAGAAAGCATGGGTGACCCGTGAGGATCTCGCAGCTTTCCTTGCCTGGCAATTCGATCTCGATGCCCCCGATCACCCGAGTGTTGTGATCATCGATATTCAAGAATCACCTGCAAAAGAGGCCATTCAGGCCTGTGTGGAACTGGGGCTGATGTCTGTTGGGCGCGATCATCGGTTCCGTCCTCTGACCCGCATTCAAAGAAACGATCTGGCGATCGTGTGTTATGAGATCCTCCAGGTCAAGCATTACTCGACATCGGAATCAATGGATGGGTTGCCGTGGGACGTTCCACCGGGTCATTTTGCGGCGCGTGCGATTGCGATGACGATTCAGCTAAGGCTGATGACACTGATGGATGACGGTTCGTTTCAAGGAGGCAGGCAACCCGGTGGTGCAGCCGTGGTCGACGCGATTTCAGGTCTTCGGACGCTGGTCTCGACTCCTTGACAACATGCGGCAATATTCATTACTAATGAACGGAACATTCGAGGTAACACAAGAACATCGAAAGGAGTTCGATATGAGGAAAACATGGTCAGTGCTGTTGATGGTTGTTCTTTTAATCGCTGCAACAGCGATGCCCGTACTCGGCAAGGATTTCAAACGCAATCAGAAAGACGGGCCTTTGTCTGCAGTGGTTGATTTTGAAAACAAATCGGAGTGGGGTGGCTGGCGTCTCGGACGGGCCGCTGCCGATGTCCTCACAACGGAACTCGTCAAGGGTACCAGTCTGCGGTGCATGGAGCGTGAGAAACTCGATGCGATTCTCAAGGAGAAGAATCTCTCGTCTTCAGGCCTGACAACCCCGGATACTTATGTGAAAATGGGCGGTATGCTCGGGGTGAAGTACATCGTGACTGGAGCAATCTCCTCATTCGGCGAAAAGGAAGTCGGAGGTTCGGGTTTCGGCGCAGCCGTAAATCTCGTGTTCTACAAGGTCGTGATCGATGTCCGCATCGTGGATGCGACGACGGGGGAGATCGTTTTCTCTGAAACCGCATCCGGTGAGAAAAAAAGCCCTCGTATTTTTGTGATGGGTGCAGGTGGTGGTGAGAACTATGATGAGCAGGCTGCTCAGAAGATTCTTCGCGAAGCCTGCCAGGATATGGCAAAGAAAATCGAAGCCGCTTTGGAATAATATACAATCCAGGTGCGGGGGCTCGTTGAAAGGCCCCCGTTCCTTTCAATGGTCACTATGTTCATCAAATCGCCTGTTACCACTCGCATCATTGCCACGACGATTCTGTGCCTTCTGATCCCCTTTGTCTGTTCTGCTGCTGATGTGGTCCGGATCCTGCCTTTTACCTATGACACCTCTCGATATCTGCCAGATATGGCGCGCGAAGCAGTCTGGCTTTTCCAGAAGAAGCTCGAAATCGGCCGAATCAAGTCGATCCTGTCAACCGGTTCAGTTCCAACCGATACGCCCATGACTCCATTGCCGACGAAACTGAATCCAGCCTCTCTGGGAGATCTTTCGGGAGTCAATCTGATCATGGCCGGTTCATTAACTGATCTTGAGATCGATCGAAAAGCGGGAATACGCGGCGCGCGAGTGCTGGGTGTTTGTGAGATTCCGGTCGTTGTGACGATCCACGTCGGTCTCTACGATGCAGGAACCGGGAGCTTGGTATCCATGCATGAGCGAACGGCGAAGCAATTCGTTCCGCGGATAAAAGTTTTGGGTTTGCATCGTCATCCATATCCCACCACGCCGCGTTCCATCGATGGACTGATGCATGATGTGATCGTCGAGATCACTCGAGAAATCGTGAATTCGAGAGCACCCTCTGAAGTGCGGCTCGATCTGTTCAATCGATCTGAATGAAACACAAGGGAATCCCGGTTCTGGCTGTACGGGCAGTTTCCCCGGCAGCACGGGCGGGTGTTCGGCCTGACATGCGTATTCTGAGGATTGACGGGCATGATGCAATCGATGAGCTCGATCTGCTGTTCGTCAATCATCAGACTGACATTTCCCTGGATGTTCTGACCGAGCATGGTGTTCGTTCGATTCAAATCAGAAAACGTGAAAAAACGGATATCGGAATCAAAACCGAACCGATTCGATGCAGGAGTTGCGGGAATGCATGTATATTCTGTTTCGCCGATCAGAATGCTCCGGGATCGCGAGCAACGTTGCTCTTCAAGGATGAGGATTATCGGTATAGTTTTCTTTTCGGGCATTATGTAACCCTTTCACATGTCACGGAACGAGAAATCGATCGAATCGGACGCATGAGGCTCCATCCTCTCTATCTGTCGATCCATACCATGGACGATGTTCTTCGGAGGCGGCTGATGGGTGTACGGCGATCCTATCCCATTCGTCGGCTGCTGGATCGCCTCGTCGAACTTGATCTCATGTTCCATGGACAGATCGTACTGGTTCCTGGTTGGAACGACGGCGAGCAACTCATCCGGAGTGTGCATGAGTTGCTGGAGTTCCGACCGAACCTGCAATCCCTGGCGGTGATCCCGGTCGGGTTGACCCGGCATCGTGAAGGTCTGGTTGCGATCAATCCGGTTTCAGCGGAATGGTCCGTCGAAACGATTCGGATTCTCGATACGCTGCAAGCTTCGATACCCTCCGGATGGCTGGTAGCCTCAGACGAGATGTTTCTGAAAGCAGGCTTACCAATTCCACCGGCGAGTTATTATGGTGAATTTGCGCAGTTGGAGAATGGCGTCGGCATGCTCAGGTCGATGATCGATGGGGGGGAGAGAAAGCGTAGATTCAAGCGATTGCTGGATCGAGCCGATGATGAGAATGGAGTGCGGTTCTGGTTTGTGACTGGAACTGCTGCATATCCTGTGCTTCGATCGCTGATCGAGCGATGGTTCGGGGGACAGATCCCACCGTACATCGGGCTTATGGCGATACGGAACGAATACCTGGGAGAATCGGTTTCTGTGGCTGGGTTGGTGTGTGGAGGTGATCTGATCCGCCAGATCGGACATCGAGCACGGAATGATCGGTTGTTTCTCCCGTCCGTCATGCTTCGATCGGATCTGGATCACTTTATCGATGATGTAACGATCGATCAGGTTGCCCACGAGACGAATGCGTCGGTTTTCATCATTGAGCCCGACATCGATTCTCTGTATAAAGTGCTCCGATCGTGTCTTCTGGATCCGGGGCACAATTTCCAGCGAGCGTCAGACGCTTGAGGTACGGATGGGATATGGCGAGTTTCACTTTGAGTATCATGGGTCGCGTCAACGTCGGGAAATCGACATTGTTCAACCGTCTTTGCCGAAGCCGCGCGGCTATCGTTGAAGATACACCGGGTGTTACACGTGACAGGAAGGACGGTCGGTATTCATGGAGAGGACATCGATTCGTGCTGTGCGACACCGGAGGGCTGGATCCTGATCTGAAGGACAGTCCTGCGCTGCTCGCACAACAGCAGGCCAAACTGACACTCGACTTCGCTGATCTCGTTTTGTTTGTTGTGGATGTGAGAGTCGGATTGCTATCCGAAGATATACAGATCGCAGACCTGCTCAGAAAATCGGGTAAACCGATTGTTCTTGTGGCCAACAAGGTAGATGTTCCCGCGGTAATGGAGTTGGTACATGAGTTTCATGTCCTGGGACTCGGTGATCCGATCCCGGTATCGGCTGAACACAACCTGGGGATCGAAACCTTGAATGATGAGATCCTCAATCGGCTGGGTGTTCAGGCAATCGACGAAGAAACCGAAACACCCGATCCGATCGGTCCGAGGATTGCAGTGGTTGGGCGACCGAACGTAGGAAAGTCATCATTCATCAACGCAATTCTGGGAGAAGACCGGCACATCGTCACAGATATTCCGGGTACGACTCGTGATTCAGTTGACAGTGTCTATCGATACAATGAACGCTCCTATACGTTCATCGACACGGCAGGTTTGAGACGGATTGGGAAAACGCGGGAAAAACTGGACAAGATTGCGTCCATTATGGCGATGAAGAGCATCGATCGCTGTGACGTAGCCATCCTGTTGATTGACGCATCTCAGGAGATCACGCAACAGGATGCGCATGTCGCCGGATACATCCTCAAGGCAGGCAAGGGGTGTATCATCGCGGCAAACAAATGGGATCTGACAGCGAAGACGCAGGAGTATTATCAGCAGTTACGCGAAAACATCCGATTCAAACTGCCTTTTCTGAGCTGGGCACCATTCGTGACGTTTTCTGCAATGACAAAGGATCGTGTCTTCAAGATCTTTTCCATCATTGATCGTGTTCATGCCAACATGGAACGTGATACCCCGACGTCATCGCTCAATCGAATCATCCAGGATGCACAGAAGTACCACACTCCACCTCGCAGGGATCACAGTCGACTCCTGAAATTTTACTACGGGGCCCAGGTTTCAAAACGTCCTCCTACGTTCCTGATTTTCACCAACACGCACAAGAAGGTTCATTTTTCCTATGAGCGCTATTTGATCAACCGCATTCGGGAAGAATTCGATTTTGAGGGTTGCCCGGTTCGCCTGGTGATGAAACACAAGCATGAATGATCGGACGCATGTGATGGAATCGAAATCCCGCCTGGACATCGTAACGATTGATGGACCTGCCGGAGCGGGGAAGAGCACGATTGCCCGGTTGACTGCGAAACGTCTGGATTATGCCGTTCTCGATACGGGAGCCATGTATCGAGCCGTCGCGTTGGGGCTGTTTTCCAGCGGGATCGATTCGAATGATGATTCTGCTGTTGAGCATTTTTTGAGCACGTTGAAACTGGATGTGTGTGTCTCGGGTGCCACCATGCGTGTGTCACTGGATTCTCGGGATGTGACCGATGAGATCCGGCTCCCTGATATGGGGGCAAAAGCTTCTGCGGTATCCAAAAATCGCGGTGTGAGGCGGTTTTGTTCCGAGCTTCAGAGAAGGATCGGTGAACGTGGCAGGATTGTTGCGGAAGGTCGCGACATGGGAACGGTGGTCTTTCCAGATGCAAAATGGAAGTTTTTCCTGACTGCTACGGATGCTGCTCGGGCTCAACGCCGCTTCCTCGAGGAACGGAACCGACACATCCAAGTCGAATACGGACAGATCCTCGAGAGCATCCGACAGCGTGATCAGCAGGATATGTCCCGAGCGATCGCACCGCTTGTTCAGGCTACAGATGCGATTGTGATAGACAGTTCTGACATGACGATTCATGAGGTCGTCGATGTCATCGTCGGGCATGTGCGAAAAAAACGCTGAGTTTCTATTGAATTCATTCTGCCCGATGATATAGTGACGCCCCGTCGATCCAGCGAGAGAAGCGCTGGAAATCTGAGATTCCCGGAGATCGCGATGCGATAAATTTCAACCGGGAGTCAAGTATTCTAAGGAGGATATGTTTTAACCATGACCGACAAACCCAAGATTATTGGAGGACCCCCCACTTCCGGAGTGTCACAGTTCCCATCCGACTCCATTCTCGATCAGGATTGGAACAATGAAGTTGACCCGAACTTCATGGAGCAGTTGTACAGCCAGTCATTTCAGAACATCACTGAAGGACAGGTCGTAAAGGGAAAGATTCTGCAGATCAACGAAAACGAAGTGCTCGTTGATGTCGGATACAAATCCGAGGGCATCATTCCGATCGAAGAGTTCCGGAATATGCTTGAAGCAGAAGCGATCAAGGTTGGCGACCTGATTGATGTGTATCTCGAAAAATCGGAAGATTCCGATGGTCTCGTGGTACTTTCTAAAGAAAAAGCCGATAAAATCAAGATCTGGGATGAAATCAGCCGGGTATTTGAAAACGAGGAAGTGATAGAGGGGCGCGTCATCGAGCGGATCAAGGGCGGCCTCACCGTCGATATCGGAGTTCGTGCCTTCCTGCCTGGATCTCAGATTGATTTGCGACCGGTGCGTGATCCTGAGAAACTCATCGGCCAGAATCTGAGAATGAAGGTAATCAAACTCAACAAGCGGCGTGGAAACATTGTATTGTCTCGCCGGGTGATACTTGAGGAAGAGCGTCGGAAGATGAAAGAGCACACATTAGCGGCCCTCAAGGAAGGTGCTCTGGTAGAAGGTACAGTAAAGAACATCACCGAATACGGTGCGTTCATCGATCTCGGTGGCATCGACGGACTCCTTCATATCACCGATATGTCTTGGGGTCGTATCAATCATCCGAGTGAAATGCTGAGAATCGGCGATAAAATCGAAGTCATGGTCTTGAAATTCGATCAGGAAAATGAACGCGTGTCGCTCGGATTGAAGCAGAAAAACCTGGATCCCTGGGAATCTGTCGAAGAGAAGTATCCGATCGGCAAGAAGGTTTCGGGTAAAATCATCAGTCTGACCGATTACGGCGCTTTCGTCGAGTTGGAAGAAGGGGTCGAGGGCCTGGTGCATGTCTCCGAAATGACATGGTCCCGCCGCGTCAAGCATCCTTCCAAGATCGTATCGATTGGAGCCGATGTCGAAGCGGAAGTGCTCGATGTTGATCGCACGAATAAGCGCATCAGCTTGGGTATGAAGCAGTGTGAGCAGAATCCATGGGACAAGGTGAAAGACTCATACCCGATCAACTCCCGGGTGAGTGGCAAAGTACGCAATCTGACTAACTTTGGCGCTTTTATCGAACTGGAAGAAGGTATTGATGGTCTGATCCATATTTCGGACATGTCATGGACACGGCGGATTAATCACCCCAGTGAAATCCTCAAAAAAGGTGACTCCGTCGAAACCGTTGTGCTCGATATTGATGTCGAGAATGAACGACTGTCGCTCGGATTGAAACAAATGAGCGAGAATCCTTGGGATGATGTCGAAAATCGGTTCTTCATCGGCAACAATGTGAAGGGCAAGGTGGTGCGCTTGACCGAATTTGGAGCCTTCGTGGAACTGGAAGGCGGCATTGAAGGTCTTGTCCATATCTCCGAATTGAGCGCTGATCGGATCAACAAACCCGAGGATGTCTGCCAGGTCAATGATGAACTGACCATGAAGGTAATAAAGGTTGACGTCGAGGAGCGACGGATCGGCCTTTCCGTTCGTGCATTCCGTGAAGAGATGGAACGAATCGAAGCGGAAGAGGGCGTGGTGGAGCAGCATGAGGTCAACGTGGGTCGCTCGACGATGGCTGATATCATCAACACCGAAGAACTTCTGCGGAATATCGGTTTGAAACCGTCGGATTTGAAATCGATCAGCAAGAAGAAGGAAAAGACGGAATCTGAGACGTCGGAAGCAGATGCTCCGGTTTCCGAAAATCAGGAATAACTCTGAGAGAATGTCAAGAGGCTTACGTTCAACGTGAGCCTCTTTTTTTTTGGAACACTGCAGCGTATGATCCGTTATTATGCATGAGGTCGTGCGAGGATGGCTGACATGAACCGTAAAATACTGATGGCGCCTTGGCGCATGACGTATCTGGAGGGGCCCAAAGTGACGGATTGTTTCATCTGCAAGGCATTTAATGAGCATGATGACGAAGCCAATCTGGTCGTGGCCCGTGGAGTTCGCATTGCAGTAATGTTGAACCGGTATCCCTATGTCAGCGGACATATTATGATTGTTCCGGCATCGCATGTAGCTTCATTTTCCCAACTACCGCAAGAAGATTTGAATGAACTCGCGCACTTTATTCCTGTCACTGAACGTGCACTCCGGATCGCATATTCTCCGGATGGATTCAACATCGGCGTCAATCTCGGCGAAGCAGCCGGTGCCGGTTTGAAAGATCATCTGCATGTCCACATGATTCCGAGATGGAACGGCGACACCAATTTTATGACGACATGCGGCGATGTTCGCGTGATTCCGGAAGCGCTTGGGCAAACCTGGCGCAAGTTAACTGATCTCTTCACTCAACTTCGCAAAGACTGATCGCCGGAAGCTCATGTCCGCCAGGCGCTCATTTACGACTGTCCTTCTGACACTGGTCGGCATCGTCGTGTTGCTTGGCGTCACCTATCTCCTCCCGCTCATGTTTGAAGACAATGGTAATCCGATTACACCCTCGGGAATTCCTGAAACGCCATCTCCCGGCACTGATTCACCTGAGATTGTTATTCAACCCTTCACCCATACGATCACGGATCAGGGCGTGCTGAAGTTCGAAATTTATGCGGAGCGCGCAGAAAAATACCAGAAGAACAAGGCCTTTTTGTTGAAAAAGATCCAAAAAGCCGTGTTTTATGGAAAGGATGACCGACAATATGAATTGACAGCTCAGACCGGGCACTGGGATGAATCCAAGCAGATGGTCATCGTCGAGGGTGACATCGTATGTAAAGTGATTGAGGAAGGTAACCCTGATCAGCTCGAACTCACCTGCCAATATCTCACTTACGACATCAATCTCAAAACGATGGAGGGCTATGGGGCAGTCCGGGCCAATTACAGTCAGTATCAGACGACCGGAGAAAAACTCACCGTTAATCTGAATCTTAACCTTGTCACTCTGGAAGACAACATTATCACGCAGATCGGTCCCGGTGTGATCCGTTCAGAAGAAATCAACCCGGGAATTCCGGTGATCGCGAAGGCACGAAAGGCAATCTATCATATCAAGAATCAGGTTTTAGATTATCTTGGAGATCCGGAAGTGTTTTGGGGATCGGATAACTTGATGGCCGGACAGCTTCACTTCGATTTTGTGCAAAAGCGATTTTCCGGTCTGAATGGTGTAACCGTTGAGTTCGCACCGGGGCCCTCGGCGCAAGGGCCCGAGCCGGTCATTCACGTTACGGCGTCAAACCTGACCGTCGATCTCGTCTCAAGGCTTCTCGACCTTCGAGACAACGTGGCCATTCGACAAGGCATACAGTATCTGTTCTCTGATTCATTCACCTGTGTCTTTAATGAATCGAAACATCAGATTGAAGCGGTGAAAGCGGCGGGTGGCGTCGAGATTCAGCATGCGGATCTGGACGCCTCATGCAGCGGGCTGATTGTGAATCTGCCTGGAGAAACGGCTCAGTTATCCGGGGATGCGGCGATCCGCCGCACAGATGGGTCATCCGTCGAAGCCATGATGATTCAGATCAAGTATGGTAGCCGCGTGTATCAAGCCGATGAACAGGTCAAACTGGTGATACCCGGGAGAAACTCGGATCATCCGACCAAGGGGTTGGGTCTGTTTAGTATGACCCAGTCGAAACAACCACAGGTGGAAACCCAGATCTTCTGCAATCAGGCCCTATTGGATGAGCGGAGCGGCCACATCTCGGCTGTTGGAGATGTCAGGGGTGTTCAGGGAGATAACTCGTTTTCCTCTGAAAGCCTCAATATTGAATATGAACCGGTTTCGCGTGAGTTCCAGAGACTCGAAGCGGTAGGCAAGGTCCAGCTCTCAGAATCGGGTCGAATCCTGACGGGGGACAAGCTGATTTATACAAGTGCAGACAGACGTGCCATCCTGTCCGGGAATGCAACGTTTTGGGAGACAAAAAACAGCCTGCGAGCGGATCGATTCGAGTATGTTACGGATCGTGAGATCATCGAGGCATTTGGCAATGTCGCAGGTGTTCTAACATCAGGAACTCCGGTCAAGTCAGGCTCCGTGAGTACACCGGCCAGTGATCGAAGGGAAACCCACGTTGCCGCGCAATATGCCTCCTTCGATCAGCGCCAGAACCTGGCGGTATTCAGGGATCAGGTTCTAATCAATCAAGGCCTGTATGAGTTAAAAGCGGAAACGGTTTCAGTATTCATCGATCCGGTGACACAAACAATTCGAAATGCGGACGCTCAGGGAAAAGTCGAACTTCGCCAGGATGGCTTTCATGCGACCGGGAGCTCATTGACCTATTCAGCAGGAGATTCTATAATCGTATTGAAGGGCTCCGACGCAGAAAAGTGTCGGATCTGGCAGGGTGAACGGGGAGCCGAGGCTGAAGAAATCAAGGTGTTCGTCGATGAGAACCGATTCACGATCGAAAAAGGACTTTCTGTGATCATGCCCTCGCAACTGGGTGGCGCGATCAGATGACCGAACTTCGCATCGAATCATTGGTCAAAGAGTATCGCAGACGTCGCGTCGTAGACGGTGTTTCATTGCATGTCAAACGGGGTGAGGTCGTCGGACTTCTCGGACCCAATGGTGCCGGGAAAACCACGACTTTCTACATGATCGTCGGATTGACCAAACCAGATTATGGGCGTGTCATGCTCAACGGCGAGGATATCGGAACATTGCCGATGTATCAGCGGGCACGCAGAGGGATTGGATATCTGACACAGGAACCCTCGATTTTTCGCAAGATGACCGTCGAAGAGAACATCAAGGCAATCCTCGAAACACTTCCGATTTCTTCTCAGGAATACCAGCTTCGCCTGGATTCCGTCCTAACGGAACTCGGAATCCATCGTGTCGCGCGGCAAAAGGCGTTCGTGTTGTCCGGTGGTGAGCGTCGCCGGGTTGAGATTGCTCGCACCTTGGTCTGCTCGCCATCCTACATCCTGCTGGACGAACCATTCGCAGGCATTGATCCTCTCGCCGTGGAAGATATCAAATCCATAGTCAACCATCTTCGCGACAAGGGCATCGGCATTCTGATCACCGATCACAATGTCCGTGATACACTCGAGATAACAGACCGGGCCTACATCATCACAGATGGGAGCATCCTGGCCAGCGGCACTTCTGATCAGATCGCTTCTTCACCCGACGTCCGCAGACTCTATCTGGGGGAAAAATTCCAACTCCTTCGTTCCGAAGTTGCATCCTCCGATTCTGCCCAGTCCCATTCGATCCCGGCCTTGGAAAGGACGATGCCTACATGATTGGAATGGAGCAACGCCTCAATCTCAAATTGACTCAGAAGCTGGTCATGACGCCCAATCTCCAGCTAGCCATCCGATTGCTCCAACTGAATAAAATGGAACTGATCGAGGCCATCAATACGGAATTGCAGGAAAACCCCGCATTCGATCTCGAGGCCAGTGCTTCGGATCCGGTCGTTTCGATGCAGGAATCCGCTCCTGCCGCCACGCCGGATGGCGGTGAAGAGGGTGCGGTTTCGATGGAAGCGGAACCGATCGACCCGAAACATGCGCTTGGCGAGATGGACTGGGAAAGTTACTTCGATAATGGCGTGGATTATGGATACAACCCGACAGAGGAGAAAACCCCATTTGCATATGAGAACATCGTCCATCGTAATCTGACGCTCACGGAGCACCTGTTGTGGCAACTCAGTCTAACACATCTGAATAAAAGACAGCAGCAGATCGGTGTGCTCATCATCGGCAATATCGAAGACGACGGATACCTGAAGATTACAATCGATGAGATTGCCGGCAAAGCTAACACGGTTATAGATGAAGTCGAGATGGTTCTGAAAATCATCCAGGGCTTCGATCCTCTCGGCGTGGCCGCTCGTACGCTCGAGGAATGCCTGCTGATACAGGTAAGAAACGCAGAGTTTGCCCATCATCCACTCGCTGAAACTATTATTTCCAAGTATCTTAACCGGCTCGAACGCAATGCTTTCAAGGAGATAGCTAAAGAACTTCAAGTGCCGGTTGAAGAAGTTCAGCTTGCTGCTGACTTCATCAGAACGCTCGAACCCAAACCCGGCCGGGCATTTGGAGACTCAACTGTTCAATACATCCAGCCTGATGTCTATATTTATAAAGTGGATGATGACTATAAAATCATGCTGAATGAACAGGGTTTACCTCGACTGAAGATCAACAAACTGTATCAGAAGTACAAAGATGAGGGGACTGATTCAGCGACTCGGCAATACGTCGAACAGAAGTTCCGAAATGCCTTATGGCTGATCAAGAGTGTGGAGCAGCGTCAGCGGACGATATACAAGGTCGCCGAGAGTATACTGAAGTTCCAACGAGCGTTCTTCGATTTCGGGATCACTGCGCTCAAGCCGTTGGTTCTAAGGGATGTGGCTGATGACATTTCGATGCACGAATCCACCGTTAGTCGTGTATCAACGAACAAGTATATGTTCACACCTCAGGGCATTTTCGAGATAAAATTCTTCTTCCACAGCGGACTGAGTTCTCTTGATGGAGAAGATGTCTCGTCGATCCGCGTGAAGGAAATGATTAAGAATTTGATTCTGAATGAGAATCCACGCACACCGTTATCGGATCGCGAGATCATGAAGAAGATTCAGGATCAGGGCATCAACATCGCCCGAAGAACCATCGCGAAGTATCGCGAAGAACTCAAGGTCCCGCCTTCGAATCGGAGGCGGTCATTTTGACAGGGCCATCCTTGCGAGTTGAACCTTTTAACCAGTTGGGGTGTTGCATCCCAAGAAAGAGGTACTGAATGCAAGTACAATTCACAGCACGACACATGGAACTCACTGATGCGCTCAAAAAATATACTGAAAGCAAGATCGATAAACTCAAACGATATATGGACATGATCGTCGAAGCTCATGTGACGCTTAGTGTGGAAAAGTACCGACATCGTGCGGAAATCACTCTCAAAGGTAAAAAGAACACGGTGTCCGGTGTTGAAGTCTCGGATGACATGTACATGTCCATCGATAAAGTTCTCGAAAAACTCGAAAAACAACTCCGCCGGAGCAAGGATCGACGCATTGCTCGAAGGGGTACAAAGACGGAAGCTTCCTCACCGATCAGCGCGTCGGATGATGAAAAACCGGAAGCGATCGAAGCGTCCGAGATAGTCCGGCAGGAGATCGACAACACGATCGTTGAGACGGAGGAGATGGAAGTCAAGCCCATGTCCGTTGTGGAAGCATTGATGCAATTCGAACTTCAGAACGAACAGCTTTTCGTTTTCCGGGATGCAAATGCTATGGACCAATTCAAAGTTCTCTATCGACGCTCCGACGGAAAACTCGGTCTGATCAGCGCACGCTGATTCTCCGTTCATCTCGCATTACATCGATCGACATTCTGCCTTTGACAACCAAAAAGGTCTGTTGTATAGCCTAAGCGCGGGTTTTCCCGCATTCTTACACCTTATCTCAATCAAGGAGACAGGCATGAAAGGTAATGATCAGGACTTTTTGTTTACGTCGGAATCCGTTACTGAAGGCCATCCCGACAAAATCGCAGACCAGATCTCGGACGCCATCCTCGATGGAATCATGACCCATGATCCCATGGGACGGGTCGCTTGCGAGACACTCGTCACGACAGGCGTAGCGTTTGTTGCCGGCGAGATCACCACGACGACGTACGTCGATGTCCCGAAAATCGTGCGAAAGACAATCGAGGAAATCGGTTATACGCGCGCCAAGTTCGGCTTTGACTGTCATACGTGCGCTGTTATCAACGCCATTGATGAGCAATCCCCGGATATCGCCCAGGGTGTCGATGTCGGCGGCGCTGGCGACCAGGGACTCATGTTCGGCTATGCATGTACCGAAACTCCGGAATTCATGCCCATGCCGATCAACCTGGCTCACAAACTGACCCGAAGACTCGCTGAAATCCGGAAAAAAGGAATCGTCGACTATCTCCGACCCGACGGAAAATCGCAGGTGTCGGTGATCTATGAAAAGGGAAAGCCGGTGGCCGTGGACTCCGTGGTCATCGCCACACAGCATTCACCGACGGTTCCTCAAAATGAATTGCGCGAAGATGTCATCGAAAAAGTGATCCAGGCTGTGATCCCCCGTGAAATGCTCACCAAAAACACCAAGTATTACATCAACGCAACCGGCCGTTTCGTCATCGGCGGGCCTCAGGGCGACACTGGCCTCACAGGCCGTAAAATAATCGTCGATACGTACGGCGGAGTCGGTTCGCATGGCGGTGGTGCTTTCTCCGGTAAAGATCCCACCAAAGTCGATCGCTCCGGTTCATACATGGCCCGATACGTGGCAAAAAACATCGTTGCTTCAGGCGCTGCCGATGAAATCGAGGTTCAGTTCGCATATGCAATCGGTGTTGCAGAACCAGTTTCCGTCATGGTTAATACCTACAATCGCTCGAAGATCCCGAATTCAGAAATCGTCAAAGCGATTCGGGCCATTTTCCCTCTGACTCCGAAAGGCATGATCGATCATCTGCAACTGCGCCGACCGATCTACCAGGCAACAGCGGCGTATGGACACTTCGGACGCACGGAACCGACATTCAGTTGGGAAAACATCGATAAGGTCAAGGAAATCCAAGACTTCTTGAAACTCTAAGTTTTTCCTCGATTCAACGACCATTTGCGATTAAACTCGACAGGTGAGCACACACCATGCTCGCCTGTTTTTTTTTTAGAGGAGTCCGAGAGCCGTGGCGCAGAAACTCAATCTCATCTTTTTATGGCACATGCATCAACCCTCGTACTGTATCGATCAGGAACCCCATCTGCTGCCCTGGACACGCCTGCATGCCACGAAGGATTATCTGGGAATGGTTTCCCTGGCCGCCCGTATCCCTAACCTCCGACTTAACTTCAATTTCTCAGGTGTTCTCTGGGAACAAATCGAAGGATATGCTGCAGGTCATATTGATCAGGAACTCGAGGTCTGTTTGCTTCCGACTGAAGGGTTGTCCATCGAACATAAAAGCCGATTCCTTAAAAAAGCGTTTTCAGGTCAGGAACGCACGATGATTCAACCCTTCAAACGATATCACGAGTTATCCATCCGATATGGCTCTAAGTCAGGTGTTTCAAATCATACAGGTGGAACGCGCCTGGATACCTCTGAACTTCGAGATCTGATGGTGTGGCGAATCTTGGCGTGGATCTATCCCGAGATACGTGAACGTGATGAGGTCTTCCGAAAAGCCGTCGAAAAGGAGCGTGGGTTTACGGAAGAGGAGAAGATTCATGTCATCGAAACCAGTCTCAAGTGGATCGCTCGGATTCCGGCTCTCTATCGTGAGTTATCCATATCGGGCAAGGCGGAAATCACGACAACACCTTACTATCATCCAATCCTGCCAGTCCTGATCGATCCCAATTCTGCCCG
>CAYYMM010000057.1:0-28904 GCA_964472395.1 uncultured bacterium
TGAGCCCCGCCCAGACCAGCATTACCATGACACCGCCGATCAGCGTCACGAGATCCGGCAGAATTTTCCGCAGCCGCAATCCGAGCCGGTCGGGCGAACGCCTCCCGATCATCGCTGCGCCCAGCAGCAGCCCGGCCTGGCCCGCGATCAGAATCGCCGGGATTTCGATTGATCCGTGCGGCAGCAGCCATCCGCTCAGAAACAGACTTTCGCCCGCCCGGATATAATCGAATGCGACGGCACCCAGAATCACGCCGTTGTAAAACAACAGCACAATGGTCAGGAATCCCCAGGTCATCCCGGCGGCCATCGCGAACACCGATACCTTGATGTTGTGCGTCATGAGCTGTGCCGCAAAACTCGCATGCCGGTCCGCCTGATCCGCCGCCCCCACGGATTCCTCGTCGGCCACCCGCTCGGAAGGATCCTGCAGCAGCCCCGGAAACGGCATGAGCACCTCGCGCGCCTCCGGGTCGATCGCCAGAAACAGCACACCCGCCGAAACACCGATTAGCGTCACGATCAGTGCCGCCCTGAAGTATCCGATGTTCCGCCGGAATGTCTCCGGAAACGTCCGGAAAAACCATGTGAGGGGATTGCCGGCCAATCTGCGCCGGTGCGATTCGTGAATCTCGGCATACGCCCGGCCGACGAGTGCTTCGAGATATCCGACGAGTTCCGGTTCGGAAGAGAACGTCATGACCCTCGCCAGATCCGCCGAGGCACGCTGATACAAAAACTGCAGACGCGAAAGTTGCTGCAGATCCGGCGCGAAACCTGGGTCGGACGCGAGCCGGTTCAGAACATTCTCGAGTTCGCTCCAGCAGGACTGCCCTTCGCGTATAAATTTGTGAATATCGATGATCATATCAACCACTCATAACAACTGTCTATGCCGGATCTGCAGGTAGCGTTCGAGCAACTGGACGGCGGTTTTCGGATGATCCATCAGCATGAATTGAACCCCTTTGCGCTGGAGCACCTGTTCGAGTTCACGCAATTTCTGCCATTGGACATGCCCGCTGAGATGGCGCGCGATGTCGCCGGTTTCATCGACGGACGAACTGAACAGCGGTTGCGCACCACCCGGCCGCATCATGGCGGCGACCACGAGATGCTTGCGGGCGACGGTTTCGATGTGCCGGGTGAAATGATCCGAAATCCCCGGATCGTCCAGGCTGGTCAGGATGAAGATCAACGCCCGGCGTCGGATCCGCGAACGCAGAAACCCGAAGACATCCATGAAATCCGGCGTGACGGCACGGGCACGCTGATGAAACAGGAGATTCCGGCACAGATTCATATGCGCCGGTCCGGCGCCTGAGCGCATGAACCCGTCCATCCGATCGCTGAAGACGCCCAGCCCGAACAGGTCGTTCTGGCGCGCGGCGGCGATCTGGAGCGTCATGGCGGCGCGAATGTAAAAATCGATGATCTCGAAACGCTCACCGCCCATCCCCCGCGCATCTGCTTCGCCCCCGATCCGCCTCATGCTCAGCCGCGCGGCATCGATGATCGCATAGACTTCCTGCGTGCGTTCGATCTGGTAAATCTTCGTCACGGGGCGACTCCGCCGGGCTGTCGCCTTCCAGTGGATATCCGCGTAGGTGTCCCCCGCGACGTACTCGCGCAATGTCTCGAATTCACGGCCCTTCCCGAGATATCTGTAGGCGTGCGCACCCATGCCGCCGCGCGTCAGAAACACCGCGGGCGCCTGTTTTTTCTCGTCCGTCAGGTCCGGATACACGCGGACTTCAACCGACAGCGGCGCGATTTTCCGGAACGCCATCAATCCCAGCGGCGCAGGTATCTCGATGGCACATCGCTCGATCCGCCACACCCCTCGACTGAACGCCCGGCAGCGCCACGATACGCGCTTGGGGGAATCGACACCCGCTGTGCGCACATCGATCTCCTCCACATCCGCCTCGATCGCTTCGGGCCATTCCAGCGCAATCCGGCATCGTTCGGATCTGCTCCGGAGCGACAGGTCGAGCGGGAATTCCGCGCCGCGCGTCGTGCGGAGCAGGGGCGGCGCATCAACCGTGACGGCATCCAGCCGGCTCATTCCGATGAGGAGATCCGCGATGACCAGCAGCAACACACCTCCGAACAGAAGGGGCGGCAGCAGCGCGAAACCCGGGAGCAGCGTGGCCAGAAACGACACGGGCGCGAGCACGACCAGCGTGAGAAAAATGAGGCGGGGCAGGGGTACGATCATCAGGTATCCGTTACCGCGGCACCGCGATGGTCTGCAGCACACCGGAGACGACTTCATCGATCGTCACGCCTTCAATTTCCATCTCGGGACGCAGGATGAGGCGGTGGGCGAGAACCGGACGGGCGAGATCCTTGATATCGTCGGGGGTCACGAAATCGCGGCCGTTGATGACCGCCCATGCGCGGACGGCGAGAATCAGGGACTGCGTGGCGCGCGGACCGGCACCGACCAGCACGCTGTCGTGATTCCTCGTCCGCCGCACGATATCGACGATGTAGCCGATCAGTTCGTCGCGGACCGTCACCGTTTCGAGCGCCCGGCGAGACACGACCAGCGCTTCCTCAGTCAGAACGGATCGAATATTGCCCGACGCCAGCGTTTTCTCGGGGGACTGCCCCCGGAGCATGCTCGAGGCAAGCGCCGCTTCGTCCTCGCGCGTGGGATAATCCATGACGATCTTCATCATGAACCGGTCGCGCTGGGCTTCCGGCAACGGGAACGTGCCTTCGTATTCAATCGGGTTCTGCGTGGCGAAGACCGTGAAATTGGGCGACAGTCGGAACGTTTCACGGTCGATCGTCACCATCCGCTCCTGCATGACCTGCAGGAGCGCGGATTGCGTTTTCGCCGGCGCCCGGTTGATCTCGTCGGCCAGCAGAAACGTCGTGAACACCGGCCCTTTGACCAGATTGAAACTGTTGTTCTGGATGTTGAACACGTGGGTTCCCGTGATGTCGGACGGCATCAGATCGGGAGTGAACTGGATCCGGTCGAACGCGCAGCCCAGAATTGCCGCGAGTGTCCGCACAAGCAGTGTCTTGGCAATACCGGGAACCCCTTCGATGAGTGCATGTCCGTTGGTGAGGATGACCAGCAGGGCCAGATCGACCGCGGCTTCCTGTCCGATGATGACGCGGCGGGCTTCGTCACGCACCTGCGAGATGATGTCCTGAGCCTTGTCGAGATTCACTTCCGTCACGTTGACCTCTCTTTCAAAAGCGCCCTGATGCGCCGGTATCTCCGGATGCGTTCGGCGTCATTCAATCCGTCGCCCTCGCGCTCGATCAGTGCCTCGACGGCGGTCCTGCGAGCCTCGTCGAGCGCTTCGTATTGCGGGTTCTTCCGCCGCCAGACATCCCAGCAGGTTCCGAGAAGCGCGGCGGGTGGGATAAAGCGGATGATCAGGCCATGGAGTCCTTCGATGGCCGCCTCTGCATGCGCGGGCGACGCATCGACGCGATCGGTCGCCCGGCGCGGTGACAGTGGCGTCGCATTGCGCCAGATGTAGAGCAGCGCACCCAGACAGAACGCGGCAACCACCCATTCCAGATCGTGCCGGAGCGCCAGCCACATGATCCCCCGCTGCTCGACGACGCCCAGGTGACTCTCATCGAAAATGATCTCGTGCGCATGCCCGAGCACCCACGCGATCCATTCCGGATCGGCGTCGTAGATCAACCCCTGGTTTCTCAGGATGTGCATGTTCGCCACGATCCGGAGCGCGCCATCACCGAATCGCCGTGTCGCCACGACCGGCTCATCCAGATACCGGTAGTCGATCGACCACGCCTCATCTGTGAATTCGAAGCCAGTCATGTCGTACCAGCAGGCGAATCCGGACGGCGCCGAGGGATCGTTTCCGGCATAAACGGCCTCGGTCGGCAGATCCTCCGGATCCGATTCCGCGTCGCCTGTATTCTCGGCAGACACATCGTCTTCTGCAAAATAACGCGGGTTGATCACGACCCGGAATCCCCAGTGTTCCAGGAGATCGACCGGTTTTTGTTTGTCGTGCGCCGTATTGTCCCTGGGCTTTTCCGGCTCCGGCGGGCCGATGAAATTCCGTTCGTGATCGTCTTTTTCTGCCAGCCATTCCGTCTTGTAATTCAATGCCAGAACGATCCGGCCTCCGGATTCCATGAATCGATCGAGCGACTGTGCGGATTCGGGATCCACCCGGAACGTGTCGTCCGACTCGATACCGGCGATCACGAGCGTCCGATCCGGCGCGCCGGTCAACCATCGCAACGGGCGATAATGGCGTGAAACCGACACGGTATCCATGCGCGCAAGACTTTCGTAGAGGAGTTTCAGTCCGTCCGGCGCGGATCGATGTGTCGAGTGCGGCGGGTGGAGATCGCCTTTTGCCATGCCCATCCGGAAGAGATGCAATGCGGCGGCGAGCATTCCCGCGAGCAACGCGGCAACAACCAGAGCAGCGGCGATCTCACGTCGATGCATGTCGCCTCACGGTTTCCTGAAGCTGCCGGAACCGCTCGATTCCGTCAACTGTCACGTCGCGATCTCCATAGCGGAATGCCTGGAACGCATACACCACATCCCGGAATTCGCTCTCGAGTCCCGGCTTGTGTTCTGCACGGCGTCTGAGTTCCGTGAGATACTCCCGATCCACCTTGTGTCTGGCTAAGACGAGCAGATTCATGGTCGCGAGGCACGCCAGCACGGCATAATAGAATGCCCGCAATGCGCCGCGACGGTCCCCCTCACAAAGAAGCCGCTCAGCCGCCTCGATCCAATCGGACTCCGGCAACGCCGCGGCGCGCTCGGCATCGCTTTCAGGCTCCTCCGGTGTGTGAATGTCCACCGAATCGGGCGCATCGATCCGCCGCATCCGGCGCCTGACGCGGATGAGGAGGAACGCGAGCAACACGGTGGCGGCGGCCAGCATGAAAGCGGCGAGTTCGGATTGTGAGATGCTTCCTCCCGAGGCGGTCGCCGACGCATTCGGCATATCCGGAGTGATCAGATCGTGCCACCAGTCACGGAGTTTTCGGATCACATTCCGGATTTTTTCGAACCACTTCGAGAGCACATCGTAGACCTGGCCGAGAAATCGCGTGACGGCATTGAGCTGACGGACGTTGTCGGGCACGAACGCGTAATCCCGATCGAGTTTCCACAGATAGTCCGGATCGCTCATCTCGCGGCGCAGTGATTCATCGAACGACGCGACATACGCCTCAAGCGATGCCGAGCGGGTCGCATCGGGCGTCGGCAAATCCGAGGGCGACGGGGATGCGCTCAGAGCCACCGGTACCAGGATCGACAGGAGGAGGAGCGGGAGGACCGGGCGAGTGATCCGTCGGAGCGTCGTACGCAGGTCCTCACCGGTTGTCCGCGAGGAATCATGGAAGAACAGGATGACGTAGATGCTCTTCATGAGCGGATCGAGAATCAGGAAAGTCAGAACGAAAGCCGTGGCGAAGAACAAGGTCGAGAACAGCCCGGATCCCAGACGAGTGAAGGCGTTTTCGATGCCGGAGAACGTGAGAATCAGGCCGGGAAGCAGGAATAGAACGGCGGTGATGTTGCCGTAGAGCAACGCGCCGAGCGGGGATGAGAGTGCGGCCAGGAAGACGATGAGTCCCGTGAGGAGGTAATAAAGGTATTCGTCCAGCTTGAACCCGTGGATCAAAATGGGCAGGACAATCAGGACCAGGAGGAATGCCGCGCCGAGAAACCAGGGATGGAAAAGCCAGTTCAGGGCGAGATGCCGTTGCGGTCTGACCCCTGAGGCGTTGACCGCGGTATTGAATTGCATCCGGAACGATGGCGCGGGGATCGAAAGCAGCAACGTGATATAATTAAACAATGCGGATATGCGCATGAATGGGAACACAAACAGGAATCCGAGCATCATCATGAGCTGACCGATGGGTTGAACGAAAGCATGGAGCAGCACGGCCCTGAAACGGTGTGGAATACTCCGAGCCGGAGGTGGGTTGCCTGAGTGGAATGCGAGCAGGCCGGCCATGAATGCGGACTGGTGATACTTCATCCAGATGTACAGAAGGGCCGCGGTGCATGCAAAGAGAGGAAGGAACGATTCACCGGTGGGATTGAAACTGAGTTCGCCGAATGCGTACAACCCGAATGCAACGAAGGGAATCGTTCCCAGGAAGTACCGTAGCAGCACGCTCCAGGGGGCACGAAGAAGTAACTCGACCGCCTCTTCGGCGACATCCAGAACTCCCGGACCGAACGCCGATGATTCCTTATTCCTCACCGGCTGCCTCCTCCGGATAGAGGACCGGGTTCTGGTGATATGATGCAGGGATGTTCCAGATCAGCAGACCGGCCAGATAGAAAACGGTCCACAGCAGAAGGCATCCGGTCAGGGCTCCGGCAAGCGGACCGATCCAGTCTGAAACAAATGAACGCCGCGAGGAAACCGGTTGTGTCTGGTTCTCGCCGAGACATCGGGCGCACAGCATCCGGCCATCCGTTTCGGTCACGCACTCGCGACAGAAGAACCGGCTGCACGATGGACAGCGGACTGCCGCTTCACGAGCCGGGTGAATCGAGCAATGCCGGGCGGTCAGGTTCATTACGGGGCCATCCTCTGGAGACGGATCGATTCGAGGGCCGCGCTTAGGGAGCGCGCGTGTCTCATCCGGCAGATCGGATACAGGCGCGCGGTCTGGACCGCTGTCTGGATGTAACACGCACAGGTCGGTCCGCGGAACCAGCCGATGAGACCCAGAAGGAGCGCCAGGGATGCGCAGACGATCAGTACAGTCCGGGCGAACTCGTCGCTTACGAAAACGGCCGGGAGGGCGAACAGTGCGGTCAGAATGAGCATTAAGGCCAGCGACAGAACGCGCGTGATGGTTTTCCGAACAATGACGGCCTCGATGTCCCGAAAATAAAAGCGATGGTATCGTTCGAACACAAGGCCACCGTCGATGAGAAGGATGTGGTCCGGTCCGATCATGACACGGGCGATGGAGATGGCCATGGGCAGGGGACCGAGTTGCCTGCCGAGCCGGCCTCCGATCCGTCGGTAATACCCCTTGGGCACTGTCTGGTCGTTAAAACTAATCACGTCAGGTTCCGTATCGCCTGTATGCAGTGGTGATTGCGATGAGTAGAATGACGATCAGCACGATCTGGGTCAGAGCGATCAGGATGGCGGCAATGGATCGGATTCGGGTGCGAGGCAGAATACTGGAGGGTTTGCGCCAATTCCAGACCGCCGTGAAAATGGCCAGAGGAGCCGTAAAGAGCGTGAAATAGAACAGAATGGTTGGCCAGAGGGCGATACGGAACGCGAGACCGTCATACAGAGCGCGGCGGTGTTCGAGCGGAAGAATCGGGCGTCCGTTCCGGCGCGAACTGATGCAATGCGTGCAGATCAGGCGGCCCGCGATTTTGAAGGCGCAGAGCGGACAGATCAGGCGGCCGCAGAGTTCACAGACGTGTTCGGCTCGTTTTCCCGGATGGTCGAAACAGGCCGGATCGGTATCTGAAATCCGGTTTTGGGTCACGCATTCCGTGTTTTCCGGCGGATCGAACGCCAGGATATCGAACGACCGGTTGCAGTTCGGACAGGTCATCTCCATGCGCATCCCGTTCTCGACGGTCATCTCGGCCTTCCGGCATTCCGGGCATGGCACGCGGATCATGGCTCTTTCCTTTTCAGCGCCTGTTTCTGGACAACCCGGGTTCCGGCGAGCCTGTCATGCAGGGTGCGCGCCTCCTCATCTCCGACCGCCATAAGATACCCGATTGAAAACATGGAACTGCTCAGCATCTCGGCCCAGAACCGTCCGAATGCACGCTTTCCGGTGACTCTTCCGCCGGATTGGGTGACGATTTCGAGATTCAGCATCATTTTCCCGGGAGTTGCGGAATAGCGCGAGATGGTGATGACCTGGTAGTTCAGCCCGATCAGGAGGTTCACGAGTGAGTTGATGCCGATTGCGACCCAGGGTGAGGAATCGGGGAGAAATTTCATAAAAAGGATTGTTGTGGGGATCATGATGATGTACTGGAAAAGCCAGTCAAAGATTTTGGCCATGGCGCGCGTACCGAAGTCGGCATAGGGGAGGGCATTCCAGAACAGCTCGGGATGAATCAGATTTTCGCGCAGTTTCTGTTCGACGACTGGTTTGCATTGAATACAGACAGAGAAGAGCCCGAGTGATGCCGTGTCGGGGGACACAGCGGCTTTACCGCAGTGCCCGCAGCGACTTGAGCCAAGTTCCGGCGAAGAGGAAGTCTCTGAATCAACAACGCGATCAGGCATGATAGAAATTGTAAACCATCAGCCCGTGTAACTCAATGGCGGGAATCACCGCATCTCCCGGTGAAATGCCTCTCCTAGGGCAACCGGTGCGGTGAACCGGCGGCGGTTCTTTTTCGTCGCACCGAGAACCAACACAAACAGTGTCGTGACATAGGGCAGCATCATCAGGATATTCGGTGCAATCCCCTTGTTCTGCAGCACATACTGCAGCACATAAACGCCTCCGAAGAGACACGCGCCCCAGGCTGCCCTCAGTGGATTCCATGCCGAAAAAATCGTCAGCGCGATCACGATCCATCCCCTGCCCGCCGTCATTCCCTCGATCCAGGATGCGGAATACGCCAGCGACAGGTACGCGCCAGCCAACCCGGCACACGCACCCCCGAACAGTGTCGCCAGCCATCGGATCAGCACCACAGAATGCCCCATCGATTCGCACGCGAGGGGATGTTCTCCGGCAGCCCGCAGCGAAATTCCCCATCGCGTATAATAGATGAAAACCCATGTGAGCAGCGCAAGACCAAAGGCGAGATAACACAAGGGGTCCTGCTCGAACATCACCGGACCCAGGATCGGCAGATCACTCAGAATCGATGAATCAACCGGCATGAACCGCACCGGAGCGGACCGTCCGATGAACGGTTTGCCGATCAGTCCGCTCAAACCCAGTCCGAACATGGTCAGCGCCAGGCCGGAGACCACCTGATTGCCCAGTAATGCAACGGAGATAAAGCCGTGTATCGCTGAGACAGCCATCGCAGCCAGAGCGGCCGCGACGACCGCCAGCCCGAGATTCCCTGTCGCAGTTGCCACGGCAAACCCGGTCACCGCGCCGACCGCCATCATGCCTTCGACCCCAAGATTCAAGACACCTGAACGCTCCGCGATGATCTCACCGGTCGCGGCGAACAACAGCGGCGTCGCCGCAGCCATCCCACGCGTCAGGATCGATTCGATCATGAGGTAATCCATTACGGTACCTCTTTCGGCTGAATCCTGATGCGGTACGACATGAAGAATTCCGACCCAATCAGCGAAAACAGAATGGCGCCGTTGAACACATTCACCGTCGCGGCCGGCAGATTCATGGCCGTCTGGATCGTATCACCCCCGACCAGAATGCCGCTGAGAAAAATGGAGGAGAGGACTGCGGTTAAAGGATTCAGACGTGCGAGCCATGCCGCGATAATCGCGGTATATCCATATCCCGACGAGATGGACCAGGGATACGATAGATGATGGTGGATCCCGGCAACCTCCCCGACGCCCGCCAACCCCGCCATCGCACCTCCGATCGCGACCGCCGCAACCGTGACCCGGCCCGCATGGATGCCGGCATATCTGGCCGCTCCGGAACTCTCTCCGGCCGCCCGGACCGAAAATCCGAATGTCGTGTGGTGCATCACGATCCAGACCAGCACAGCGCTGATCAGGGCAACGCCAAGCGTGGCGAGATGGATCCTGGATCCCGGCCAGGCGCTCAGGACAGCCTCGGGACCGAAATTATCCGTGTAGGGAAACCCGAATTGCTGTCTGCCTTTCCAGGGGCCATAGACGAGATACTGCACGAACTCGGCGATGATGTAATTCAACATCAATGTGGAGATGACCTCGTTGACCCCGAGTCTGAACCTGAGGATTCCCGGAATCCAGGCCCAGAACGCGCCGCAGACAGCTCCGGCCACGAACATCGCGGGGATCACGAGTGATCCCGGAATACCATCGCTCCGTAACGCGATGAAGGTCGCGCCGACAGAACCCGCAAGCAATTGACCCTCCGCACCGATATTCCAGAATCGCGCGCGGAACGCCAGGATCAACCCGCTCGAACATAGAATGAGCGGTATCGATTTGGTCAGTGTCTCCTTCAGACCGTACAGGCTTCCGAACGAACCCATGATGATGCGGGCAATGGCGGTGAGGGGATTCACCCCGCCGAGCGCAAACAGACATCCGGCAAGCACAAATCCAAACCCAATGGCGGCACAGACCATAACTGCTGCAAACCAGCGACCCGGTTCAGACCGGCGGGTGATGGATATGCGGAAACGCGACATGATCGAGAACCTCCCGCTGGCAAGAGTATAAAGCATTCCAGGACAGTGCTCAAAGTGGTGGTCGTTTGAAACCCTGTGGGGCGCAGCAGCCGCCGGCGTCCCTGCCGGCGGGCAATGCGTGTTAGATCCTACCCTGTATGTGCCGGCGGGCGCGGAGGCCGTATGAGAACCTGCCCTGTATGTGCCGGCGGGCGCGGAGGCCCGCCGCTATCTAATCTCCCGTCCAGCCGTAGACGTTCAGATTGATCCGGCCATTTCCATCGAACCGGACCCCCTCCCCTTCGAGACGCTCACGCTGCTCGTCGGCTCCGAGCTGCAGACTGATTTCGCCCCGGCGGTTCACGATCCTATACCAGGGAACATCCAGTCCTTCCGGAAGCGCCGCAAGCGCATATCCGATCATCCGGGCCGAACAACCTCCCACCAGTTCCGCGATCTGCCCGTAACTCGCCACCCGCCCCCTCGGAACCTCACAGATCTTCCGATAAATCCGTGCATAAAGCCCTTCGGATTCCGGTATGATCGCCTGTTTCATGATGCTTTGCCGCATCGCCTGGAGATCAGGATCGCGAGCGACACGAACCCGAGCAAGACGACCAATCCGGCAGGTGACGATGCCGGTACATCGATCGATGGTGTCGGCGTCGGTGTCGGCCCCATGAAACAACCGCTCAGTTCGAGATCAAAGCTGAGATCCGAACTCGTGGGGTCGTTCTGATGCACCTCAACGGCAATCACATTGTCGCCGTCCATGAGCAACCCCATCGGGAGATCCCGCTCGAACCACATGGCCTCGAATTCATCTCCGACAGAGATACATCCCGGAGTCGTCGAATCGATGTATGTGGCTGGCATGTTCGACCTGAACACCTCCGTTCCATTGATATACACAACCGCCCCATCGTCACGGATCAAATCAAGTGTCAGACCCGTGAATTCCGACGCATCATCGATCGTGAAGTGATGCCGGAACCAGGTCGTCATGTATTTGTTCCCCGGATCCGGACCGTATCCGATCACCGTCGATTCGTCATCGTCTCCGTATCCGAGTTGAGAGGGTCCGGATAGCCACCCGGTGTCATCAAACGCGGGATTTGTCCAGGGTGTGCCGGGATCGACGCCCGTGTCGAGATACTTCCAGGCAGCGCCTGATTCACAAAGAGGAATGGATGCGCACGGGGGTGTCGGGGTCGGGACAGGGCCTCCGGCGAGATACCCCGAGTCGGCCATGCCGTACTGGCCGCCGTGACCATCATCCCGATAGGTTTCATACGTCACCATCGGACCGTTCACGTGGATCATCACGAACGTGCTCCGGGAAACCGAATCGCCAAGCCCCCGTGAGTGTCCTGCATCGATCTGCCAGATCCCGTACAACTGCTCCGCACTGTAGCAATGCGTGTGGCCGGTGAGATAAGCCACGACATTGTAATCCTGGAGCAATTCCCAGAACCGGTCGCGATTCCCGACATGATTCCATTGATCCAGACTGTCCCCGACATGCCGGAGTGCGCCACAATCCTGATCCCTCTGCACATAGGCCGGCTCATGACCGATCACGAAGATCAGTTCCTGGGTCGTCGCCGCGAGATCCGCCGCGAGCCAGTCGTAGAGCGCATCCGTGACGTCTCCATCCGTGCCGGTATCGCTTGCCCCGTCGTAATATTCGTTGATCACCGCAAAATGGACGTTTTCATAGTCGAAACTGAAGCAGGTTTCGACCGCATTCACCGGTCCCGGATTGACGATCCCGGGAAGCGCTGTTCCTCCTGGATTGTATAATCTGAGCCAATCCATGTCCTCGGGCGTTTCGGATTCGTGATTGCCGACAACGGGATACCACGGATAGAGCGATCCGATGTATTGTTCGATGGTCCACTTCACGTTTGCCGGCGGATCGATGTCGCCGGGACTGATCATGAATGCTCCCCCGCCGAGAGCGCTGATCGCTTCGCATGCGCCGCGGTAATACTGGGTCGTATCGTACGTATCGGGTCCCGCAAAGTTTCTCATGTCAGCCGTCACGGCAAAACTGAACGGCGCGCGCGCTGCAGAATCACCTGGACCTGTCATGCACAACAGCACAACCCCAATCACTCCGAATCCGATTTTTCCCGATTTCATGTTCCTGCTTCCTCCTCCCCTGAGTCTGAACTATCATTATAATCAATTCGGGGGCTTGATACGAACAACTCCCGGGGCCAAACGTAAATCCGGCAGCCGCCGATCTGCACGGAAATCGTCCTCGGAGACATCCTTTGTTCCAGAGGGCGGGGATGAACCGGTTTTTCTCTGCCGCCAGGGAGGTCATCATGAGAAATCCTTTCTTTCTGTCTGTTGTCTTCATTCTGACGGTTTGCCTCTGCAACTCCCGGTCAGATTGGACCTGGCTCAACCCGCTGCCCCAGGGGAACGACATCCGGACCATTCACGGATTCAATGATCATCTCGTCGCGGCAGGAGGTTGCGGGTCCGTGATCGAATGGGACGGGTCGACATGGAGTCACCGGGATCTGCCCGGCATACACGCAATCCGGTCGCTGTGGTGCGCGAGTGCCACTGAGTGGTGGACGGTGACGGAAGATCCGTCCGTATGGCGGTTCAACGGCAGCACGTGGACTCAGGTAGCGTTCCCGTATCCGGATGCCGATATCAACTCGATCTGGGCAGCAGGAGACGGAAGTGTTTGGATGGGAGGTCGACTTCCTTCCAGTTGGCCGGGGTCGCCCAGTATCGCATTTCATTTTTCGGGGTCCGACTGGACAGTCCACCCGATCGACAACACATTCACCATCCATCAGATCTGGGGACTGGATGCTTCGCACGTTTATGCCGCGGGGGAAGAGGGTGTGATCAGCATGTTTGACGGACATTCATGGGTCTCGATGCCGACAGGGACCAATCTCTGGCTGCACGGCATCTGGGGACAATCCCCCATCGATCTGTACACCGCCGGGTTCAATGACGATGGCGAAGCCGGCATTCTGCACTGGGACGGTGTTGCATGGAACGCTGTGCTCGAGGAAAGTTTCAGCTCACTCCAGTTCATCGCCGTCTCCGGTATTCCCGGGACCGGCATGGCTGCCATTTCCCGAAACACTGTCTACACATATGACGGTTCGACTCTCGACACGGTCACGCTGATGAGTAACTTAAACACGATTTGGGGATCCCCCGACGGTTTCGTCACAGGAGGCCCAGACGGGTTTCTCGCATCCGATTTTTCGGACGAATGGATCGATCTGTCATCCCGTGTCTGCAGTTGGGTCGGGTCGATCGTGACTGGCAACAGCGCCGACATGCTGTTCGGAAGCCTGAACGGGACGCTCATCAATTGGAACGGAACGACTTTAGCATCGATCGATACCGGCATGAATCACGATATTCTGGACATGTGGGGTACATCGACGACGAATGCTTGGCTTTTGACGGATATCGGGCGGCCAGCCATATACACATGGGACGGAGTTCAGGCAGTCCGAAGCTATCAGGGTGATCCACAGGAAGACCTGACCTGCCTGACGGGGAATGCATCCGGAGCTGTTTTTGCAGGCGGCGTTTTATACGGCGGACCGGATCCGATCGCTGCTCTGCATCGATGGAATGGCTCGGAATGGAGCAGCATTGATGCCGCATCCTTCTCGATGATTCTCGATATCTGCAGTCCCGCCCCGGACCAATTGTTTGTGATCGCCCGCTCCAGTGACTCGGATTACTATCTCGCTCACTGGTCGGGTGGATCCTGGTCAAGTTGGTTGCTCGAAGATGTCGATCATGCTTATTCGATATGGGGATCCTCCGTGTCCGATGTTATTGTCGGAACCGACCATTCCGGGATTTATCATTTCGATGGAACCGCTGTAACGGCCATGCATCCGGGTACGATGGACGATGTGTCATTCAGAATGCTGTCGGGATTCGGACCGGATGCCGTGTTCGCTTCGGGTGAAACTCAAACCGGAACCGCCGTGTTGCTCTTCTGGGACGGCACACGATGGTCGGAATGCGCGGGACCCACGGAAAAACGGATCCTTTCGGTCGGAGGATCGTATCCGGATCATGTTTTTCTGGCGGGGGAATCCGGTGTGATCTTGACTGGATCAAATTCTGTCCCCCCCTATGATCACGGCGCCTATCTCGAACTCAACGCGACATTCTTCCGTCCGAACGATCCGTTTACCTGCGCCGTCCGGGCGGTCAACGGCGGCTCGGAGCACACACTGAATGCCATCCTGTATGTGGTTCTGGATATCGGCACGGGAGACTATTTTTTCTGGCCATCCTGGGCGCACTACCCGCCATCGATCGACTGCAATCTACTCAATCTGACTCCCGGCGAGACCGACCGTTTCACTCTCTTCGATTTCATCTGGCCCGAAACCGGAGCGTCCCTGAGTAACCTCCGATTCTGGACCATCATGACCTCGCAGGAGGGGAACCCGATCGGCGACATCGATTGGGTCGAATGGGGATTCGGATTATGATGCGATACATCTCTTTCATCCAGCGTCTTTTCGTGATCATCACCGCGCTGGCCTGCCTCGGCGGCTGCGTCCCGGACGCGCTCGGAGGAACCGCCCACGCGATGGAAAAAGTCACCCGGATCACGACATGGACCGACGGCAACGCCGTGCGCGACATCGAATTCGTTTCCGATCACGAAATCTGGACCGCAACCAGCGGCGGGATCGTTCGCTGGAATCCCCTCGACCGATCGTTCACGCACTTCACCACTCAAACCGGTCTGCCCGACAACTGGTTTCACTGCATGACCCGCTCACCCGGCGGCACGCTGTGGTTCGGGTCGCGCTTCGGCGGACTGGTTTCATTCGACGGCGGGGCCTGGTCGGTTCTGACCACCTCGAGCGGCATGCCCGAAAACGAAGTCACAGCGCTCGCCGCCGACGCGTCCGGACGCATCTACGCCGGGTTCGGCGCCGCCTTCGGCAACGGACTGGGAGTCTGGGACGGCAGCACTTGGACGCTCCTGACCACCGCCGATGGACTTCTCGGTAACCGCATCAACGCTCTCTTTTTCGAACCCGAAATCGGCGTCTGGGTCGGGACGGGAGGAGGACTGAATCTGATCGAAAACGGCATGGTGACCGCATCCTACACAACCGCCGATGGTCTGTCGCACAACCTCGTCCATTCGATCACCGCCGACACCCAGCATAATCTCTGGATCGGCACCGACGCCGGCCTGACTCTCAAGCACAGCAATCTCTGGACCTCTTTCGCAGGTGAGGGGTTGCCGGACGACCATATCCGTGCCGTCGTCGTCGATTCGGACAATGTCGTCTGGGTCGGTACGGACGCCGGCATTGCATACCGTCGAAACGGCGCCTGGCATGCGCTGACCCCCGAGCAGAACCTGTCGGGCTGGCGAGCGACGGCACTGGCGGCTGCCTCCGATGGATCGATGTTCTGCGGAACGGATGACGGCGGGATGCAGCATCTGGTTGAGGGGGCCGCAGCGGATATCTATACGGTTCCGGGATGGCTGAAGGGCAATGAGGTGCGGTCGGTGGCCTATCGGGACAACCGGCTCTGGTACTGCACCGCAAGCGGCACCATCGGGTGGTTCGACGGCTCGCAATCCGCCGTTTGGCGACTCGGCGATCCCCTCGCCCCGCCCCTCATCCGGGGCTTCGACTGGGATGATTCCGGTGTTCTCTGGGCCGGCACCTATGGACAGGGCGTGTTCCGTTTTGAAAACGGCACATGGACGTCGTTCGGTATCGAAGAGGGATTGCCGTCGCTGAAGATCCTGGATGTGATCCGGGATGCGGACGGATCGATATGGTTTCTGACGTTCGGGGACGGTGCCGCGAACTGGAACGGCGTGGATTGGCGCTATATCGACACCTCCAATGGACTGCCGTCGAACATTGTCTATCGTGTGGAGACGGATTGCTTCGATCATGTGTGGTTCTGCACCGACGCGGGTGTCACGCGATGGGATGGCGTATCGTGGCACTCGTGGTTCGAATCCGACGGGCTGGTCTTCCATCGCGTCTACGATCTCGAACAGGACCAGGACGGTGTCATGTGGTTCGGGGCATGTAAGGGAATGTCACGGTTCGACGGGCGATCGTTCAGAAATTACTATGTCGAGGACGGGTTGCCGCATTACAGGGTGCGCCGGATCCTGAGCCGCCCGCATGGCGCCGCATGGCTCGCGACCGGCGCAGGCATCAGCTTCTTCGATGGCGTCGCCTTTTACAACCAATCACCTCTCAACGGACTGTCCGGCTGGGAAACGCTCTCACTGATCGCCGCCGGTCCCTCGACCCTGTATTCCTGCGCCGAAGGCGGAATCAGCCGCATCGACCTGGAATCGACAACCGACTGCTCCCAGCTCGAAGTCGCCCTTTCCATGCCCGCCACCCTTCTCGAATCCGGCATCGTCTGCAGCTGCACAGCCCGAATCTGCAATCCCCTCGAAACGGATCTCGTGCAATACCCCCTCTGCGTCCTGCTCGAACTCAACGGCGCCTACTACTTCGCCCCGGAATTCAGCCTGAGTTTCGACAGTTATCTCGATCAATTGCCCGCTATTCCGCCAGGAACGACATCGATCCCCGTCATTGCCCCCCTCCTCTGGCCGGACGGCATCGATCCGTTCAACGGCGCGGTCTGGCTGGCCGCGATCCTCTCACCCGATCTCTCGAGTCTCGTCACCGACATCGCCCTGCTCGAATTCGGCTGGAACTGAAAGATCGCGCTGTCGGCGGCGTTTAAGGTCCGAGGCGAATGCCTGATACTCCGCACCGCTCCACCCGTCATGCCGATAAACGGACAGGATCTTGTTGGTGAGGAGCATGTCGGCATCCGACCGGTATCCGAGTTGTCGGAGACGTGCGTCCCCGAGCGGCGTGCCGGGAATCGGGCTGAACTGGGCGAGATACGGTCTGATGCCGATCGACAGGAGCTGATTGCAGGCGTGATCGAGCCATTCCAGGCGTTGACCGGGAAGACCCGCAATCACATAACACGACAGCGCAGTCGCTTCATATCCCGCCCGGATGAGGTGCTCCGCGGCACGGGAATAGGCTCGGAGAGCGCCATCGTCGAGTCCGCGTGGACCGAGTCTCCGATCGAGATGATGAAGGCTCAGCCGAGGCTGCTCGAAACCCGCCGTTCGCATCAGGCGAGCGATTTCTGCCGTAACTGAAGCGATACCGAGTGCGTTCGGCGTATGCCAGGTCCCTCGCTCATCCCGCTCACACAGCATCCGCAGAATCTGTTCGAAGTGGTCGAGCCCCTCTCGGGTGCCGCAGCCCAGGTCATCATCGTATAGAGCGAAGTGCCGGAAACCGTGAACCCGGATCAGATAATCGATCTCGCGGGATATCACCTCAACCGGACGAACCTGCCAGGCATGGCTCATCGCCGAGGCCACACAGTAATCGCATCGGTGCATGCATCCCCTGCTGGTCATGATGGGCGCATATCCGATCGGTCCGGCGAGTTCCCATGCGGGAAACACCTCCGTATCGACCGCGCCGGGATCTCGGTCCGTGTGCTCCCGGACCCATCGGAAGAATGTCTCGTCGGCTTCTCCGCAGAAAATCCGCGCCTGCGGCAGCAGACGGGTGAGGTGATCCGGGGCGATCGTTGCGTGAATGCCTCCGAGCGCAACCGGGAGGTGATCGAATCGCTCTGTCAGCAAGTCCATCAGCGCAAGGAGAGGCGCAAACCAATAGGTCATGCCGGTCGTGACGAGTATGGCATCGGGACGATCCATCCCGCTCAATCGATCACGAATCGAATCGTCGGGTAGTCCGAATCGTCGATAATGGCGAGGGATTCCGGAAAACGGATCCGGTTTCCCGATGCGAACGGCTCGGAACGGGTGCAAGAGACGTTTGTTGGTGTCCGGGGTGCCGGTGATCGGGAGAGTGCCTCCGAGGCAATCCAGGTATTGGACGTCGATTCCGGCCTGCATGAGACGGCGGGCGATCACGAAAAATCCGAGTGGCTGGGCGAAGTGGTCGAACGCCGAGAAATCTTCGATCCATGGACGAATCATGAGGATGCTTTTCCGCGACATCATTCCTCCGGAACCGGTTTTCACTGTTTGCCGGGACGGGTGCAGGCAAACCGAAGTTTGCGCTGTGCAGGGAATTGTCGTTTATTATGAAAATAAGGTAAAGTGTGAATGTCGTGGGAGGAATTCTATGGCCGGAGAAAAAGTCATTGTCGTTGACACGAACGAAAAGGTCTCGATTCAACTCGCGGATGCCCTGAACAAGGTCGGATTCGATGCTTCGACGATACAGTGGGCCGAAGAAGCGCAGGCGCTGGTCCAGATGGGCGGCATCGACGCGGTAGTGCTTCGGACGAAACTGGGCGGTATGACCGGTTTCGCTTTTACTCAGGCACTCCGCAAGAACCCGAATCTCGCGATCCGCCCTATCGTGATTCTGTATGGCAAGGACGATCAGGAATCGAAAGTGCAGGCGTTCAAATCCGGAGCGGACGATTATCTCGTGCTGCCTTTTCCCCTGCCAGAACTCATTTATCGGCTCGACATCCGCCTCCGAAAGACGATCCAGGACAGCGGCTCAGGAGGATCGGGGGAGCTGATAGAGGATTCCTCAACGGGTGAGATGGCGATCCCGGCATCGTTCCCCGATCAGGGTTCTGTCGTATCGCGGTCACTCCCGATGATTCTCGGAATCGTCTCAGCACGGAACATGACGGGATCGTTGCGACTCACACAGAAGGGCGTTATCCGCACGTTGTTTTTCGATGAGGGCCGACTTCGCGGCGTTCGATCGTCGAAGCGCGGCGAGTCCTTCAGCGCATTCGCCTTGTGGTGGGGCGGGCTGGGCGGAACGGAAAAGCAGAAGTTCAGGCCATTGGCGAAATCCGCCCAGGACAGGGTTGCTGCAGATTGGCTGATCAAAAACGGGGGACTCCGCCCGGATTGTGTCAACGGGCTAGCGGTCCGACATCTCGTCCAGTTGCTCGAGAAATCCATCCGGATGATGCACGCGGATTTCGACTGGACGACGAAGGATGATCCCGCAGGCGTCCTATTGACTGAATCACCGGGACTGGCTTTGTTCCATACTCTCGCCGGAATCTATCGCTCGATGTGGTTCGCGCCGAAATACAAAGTTTTCCTTCCGAAGCCGACTGTCTACATCTATCCCACGACACGAATGGGAAAAATCGCTGAAACACAGCGGTTGACCTCGCGTGAGGAATCCTTTCTGGGATTGCTCGCGCGCGGTAGAACGATCGGAGAGTTGCTGGACGAGGGCCACCGCATCATCCCGTATGTCGAGCAACTCGTTCATCTCTGTCTGAGTTTCGATGTTTTCAAGACGGGAGACAAACGGCTGCTCAGCCGGAAAGAGCAGGATGCCGTGGCGATTGCCGTTGAGCGGAAGGCATCGGATATCCGGGATGTTTCGAGCATCGAAAGCGAATCGATCGCGGACCCGAAAGACGAGGATCTCCCGCCACCACCAAGGAAAATCACGGCACCTCCCGCACCGCCTCCTCCGCCACCGCCACCCAGATCGGAGCCGAAGCCGGACAACAGAGTGTCGATACGCCCCGAACCGCGGGTGGAACCCAGATCCGAGATACGTCCGGAGTCGAAACCGGAGTCGCGGGTTGAATCGCATGCTCCGAGTGAAGACACGCATCCCGGAGTGATTGTAGCCCAATCGTCGAGCGTGCCGCCAGCTCCCCCCTCGACGCCGCTCTCACGACTGCCTCTGATCAATGTTCAGGGACCATCTTCCTTCGAGTTTTCCACGGGCGATCTCGCGTCGGGCAATCTGTCTGAAAAGCATGTCGTATTACCATATGCGCGGATCTTCGAGGACAAGCTGACGGGAATTCTGAGTATCCGGATCGCGGGAAACGAATCGAAGTTGTTTTTCAAGCGGGGGCATCTGCTGTTCGCGCGCACGGACGACCCGAAAATGCGCGTCGATCAGATCATGGTGGATCTCGGAATGATCACTGCCGCCCAGCGCGAACGGGTTCAGGAAGCGATCGAAGAACTCGGCAAGATGCGTTCCGGCACGATCATTTTCAAGCGCCAAATCGTCAACATGGTCCAACTCTCGGAAGCTCTCCACCATCAGATCGGTCTGATTCTCAAGACTATCTTTACCGCATCGAATGGTACATTCGCATTCGTTGAGGGCGCGTTGCCGGAGGAAGAACACATTCCGATGGATCTGCAGACCGCCGTGATTCTGCTCGACAACCTGCGCGCAATCGACGATACGTCCATGCTCATCGACATTCTCCCCGATCTCTCGATCACACTCGGTCAATCCGCTCGCAGCCGTGAATTGATGCAGCAGATTCGCCTGGGGCCTAATGTCACTCAGATTTTCGACAAATTTCGGCATGGTATCACGGGGCGTGAGGCTTTTGTCGGCTCCGATATTTCACTCCGGGAATTCAAATCGGTCCTGTGCGGCCTGATCCTTCTCGGGTTGTTGTACCGGATCAAATAGATCGGGGAACGGAACATGATCATGGACAGGGCTGCCGGTATTCTGATGCACCCGACATCACTACCGGGCGCACGTTCCAGGGGATGTCTCGGAGTCTCCGCCGACCGATTCCTGGATTTCCTCCGTCGCGCCGGCCAATCACTCTGGCAGATTCTACCGCTCGGACCCACCGGATACGGTGATTCTCCCTACTCGGGCTACTCTGCATTTGCGGGAAACCATCTCCTGATCGATCTCGATCTGCTTCAAGCCGAAGGATTGCTGACCTGTTCGGATATTCCCGCGCATGCCTGCGCATCGTTTCGTGAGTTGGAGGAGGCCCGTCTTGCTCCGCTGATGAAGGCCTGCCGGGCCTTCGGCGATGGAGGCGGGTGGCGATCGACGGAATACGAAACCTTCGAGACCGTTCATGCCCTCTGGCTACCGGATTATGCGCTCTTTCGCGCCATCAAGGCATCGCAGGGCGGACGTGCCTGGTACGATTGGCCGGTAGATCTTCGCAACCGCCACCCGAAAACGCTTGAATCGACCCAGCATGACCTGAAGGAATCCATCGATTTCCACCGCTTTCTCCAGTTCCAGTTCTCGAAACAATGGGCCCGGGTGCATCGGACAGCACGCGAGAAAGGAATCCGCATCATCGGTGACATGCCGATTTTCGTTGCTGAGGATTCGGCGGATGTCTGGTCCCATCCCGATCTATTCGATCTGACCGCTTCGGGCCGTCCCGCTCATATCGCGGGGGTCCCGCCGGATTACTTCAGCCGGACCGGTCAGCGATGGGGAAATCCGCTTTACCGCTGGGACAGGCTGGCGCAGGACGGATATTCGTGGTGGATCGATCGTTTCCGCGTGTTGCTCGGGGGGGTGGACATCATCCGGGTGGATCATTTTCGAGGTTTCGACCAGTACTGGTCGATTCCGGCATCGGACAGGACGGCGCAGACTGGGCAATGGGAACCTGGTCCGGGTGCTGATTTTTTTACCCGGGTCATGTCCGCATTGCCAGACTTGCCGCTCATCGCCGAGGATCTCGGTGTCATCACGCCCGAAGTGACGGCCTTGCGGGATCGATTCGCGTTTCCCGGCATGAAAATTCTTCAATTTGCATTCGGTTCAGGTCCGGGGAACGAGTATCTGCCCCATAACTACTCCTCCTCGCGATGTGTCGTTTATACCGGAACGCACGACAATGACACAATCTGTGGCTGGTATCGGTCCCTGAGTCCGAAGCGTTCGAGCGTACGGCGGCGCATCAATCCCTGTTATGCGCACCTCACGGAGTACCTCGCGGGCTCGCATCGAACGATCCACTGGGATCTGATCACTCTGGCAATGAGCAGTGTGGCGGCCTGGGCGATCGTACCGGCCCAGGACATAATGGGGCTCGGTTCCGATGCCCGTATGAATCTTCCGGGACGGGCCAAAGGAAACTGGACCTGGTACCTCGATTCCATGGACGAACTCGAATCGCACTGGGAGGACCTTCTGCGTATCACAGGGCGGTATAACAGGAGGGTATGATGGAGCAGGAACGGCGCTGTATCTTCTGTGAACCGGTCGCGTCCCGACTGATCGCAGCAGATCCTCTGGCGTATGCCATCCGGGATGTGTTTCCGGTGTCGATGGGGCATACATTGATCATCCCGAGGCGGCATGTAGCCGGGTTATTCGATGCGACGGATGAGGAATTGAAGGCGATTTTCAGATTGCTCCGGATCTGCCGCGATGAATTGATGCAGGCGTATACGCCGGACGGATACAATGTCGGAGTGAACATTGGCAGGGCAGCTGGGCAGACGATCTTTCATCTGCATGTTCATTTGATTCCCAGATATTCGAGCGACTGTGCAGACCCGACGGGAGGAGTTCGAAACGTGATTCCCGGGAGTGGACCATACCGGTGATCGATGTGTCGATGACGGACGGGAAACGACCGGATTGGATTTCAAAAGTGCGGACGGATCGAGTATGATAAGACCATGACACTGGCAGGACAGTTTGCGGCATTCGGTCGCGTGTTCGAGAGCAGCGAGCCGATCACGACGGCGACACAGAAGGCGCAGGAGATTCACGCCGAGAAAGTCGTCGAGTGGCTTGATCTGACCACTCGCCTGATGGAAGCACCACGGACGATGGCCAAGGAGGTCCAGTTCGCCCTGTCAGATGCGCTCGTCAGCACGCGTGCGCTGTATGCGCAGGGAGACGATATCTCGGCCTGGCTCGGGCAATGCCGCATCGCCAAAGCCGCCGAAAAGGTCGCGCCAGGCTCGATCGCCGCTCAGCATCTGGCCGCAGCGGCACGCATGAGTGCCTATCTGTATCGCCTCGACGATGCCGAAAAGTATCTCCGACGAATGTATCGCCAGATGACCCGTCCTGAACCTCCGATCGCCACACAATACTGGTCCCTGAAAGGCCTTCTCCTCAACATGAATCGCCGTTTCAAGGATGCCATCCCCAATTTCCAACTCGCCCTCGAATACCTCCAGCAGACCTCTCCGCGCGAAGCTAAATACTGGCTGAACAACAACCGTGAAGATGTGATCGCGAACAGGATGCTCCATATCGCGGATTGCTGGCTGAACCTGGGCTGGGATGCAGTTGGCGATGAACGGCTCGATTGTGCGGCGCAGGCCCGGAGAATCATCGAGCGAGCGGTGAAGTTGCCGAAGCTTGCCGTCGAGCAGTATCTGGCCGGGTTGAACGTGGTCGAACTCAATATCCTCGAAGGACGGTTCGACGATGCGAGACAGGGGATCGATTACCTGCTCCATCATCAGACGAATTCCCAGAAAGCTGCCGTGCTCCGTCCCGCATCCTATTTCATGCTGGCCCGACTGGCCGATATCGAAGACGACCATAATGCGATGATCGGACATCTCTCGCGAGCGCTCGCCGAATCCATGGTCTTCCCCAATGCGCTCCAGGAGCTGACCATCGTCGAGGGTGCGATCGAGCTGATGAAACGTCATTCCTCGGACCGCCAGCGCCTCGCGCCTCTGATGGAAGCCATGGTCGTCATGCTCGAAGCCAAGGATTGGTACACCGGCCGGGATCACTCGAAATCCGTCGTTCGCTATACGCTGACTCTGTGGGACAACTGGAGTGGTCGGATGGAGGAACCGGGAATCCGCGACGATCTCTACTGGGCAGGCTACCTCCACGATATCGGCAAACTCCGACTCCCCCGCAGTCTGCTCAACAAAATCGCTCCACTGTGCGATACGGAATGGGCGATGATCCGACAGCATCCCACGCACGGCAAGGATATTCTAGAAACGTTCGGCGTTCCCAGAATCGCCCAGTGGGTCAGCGAACATCACCAGAATGCCAGCGGAACGGGATACCCGGGCAACGACCCGGCATCTCCGATGGGCCTGTGCATCACCATATCGGACATCCTGGAAGCCGCAACAAATTCGAACAGGAAATACAAGAAACCCAAATCCATTCCGCAAGCACTATCGGAACTCAAGGCGAGCGGGGATCATCGATATCCGCAGTCTCTGATCGAAACAGCTGAGCGGATGCTGACAGGTTGATGCCATGAACCTATCGCAAGAAGCCGATTCCGAACGCCGGCAAAAACTGCTCGAAGCTCGGAAACATGTCGAGGAAAATCCGGAGCAGGCGGCATCCTGGATTCAACTCGGACTGTTACTGTCGCAGTACGGCGACAAAACCGGTGCGGTTCGCGCATTCGACAAGGCACTGACCATCGACCCCGACAATAAATACGCCCGCTCCCGCCTCGATATGCTGATGACCCATCCCGAAGCCCTGACGCAGGTCTCCCGCACATTCTCTTCCGCACCTTCACACACAAACCCATGGTTTACCCGAATCTTCTGGATCGTCGCTTCGGTCGTTATCGCATCTCTCATCCTGAGATTCTTCATTTTCAAATCCACATACCCCGTTGTCGTCAACGAAGACAATAACTCGTTTCCGATCTTCGCCGCTGAAAATCCCTCCTTCGGTTATTCGTCTATTCGCGGTAATCCGATGTATTTTCGAGCCTTTACAGGCGGCAGTTTCCATATCGCAAAACGCCCAGGGGACACCGCCGAGCTCTTCCGTCCGGATGGGCAACCCAGCCGGGACGACAAAGATAGCCAGTATTGCTTTTCAAGTGATGCGGAGTGGGTTGCTTTTGTGCGGCAGCGTTCGGTCTGCATCGCAAAACGCGATGGATCGGGATTTCGGATCATCGAAGAAGGCAACAGTCCGCAATGGTCCCCCACAGGCCGACAGCTCGCCTTCATCGGATCCGATACGTCTCAACCCTACAGTGCATCGAATTCGTTGATTCTCATCGATTTCTCGTCCGATAGCCGCCTCCAACTCGCAGACTCGATTTCGGATTCGTTCGCCTGGTCACCGACAGGGCAAGCCATCGCTTTTGTTTCAGAACCCCATGAGTGGTCGCCAATGGATGTCATGATGATGCAGGGTGCCGACGCTGAAGGGGAAGAAGCCTCGGACGAAGACGCCTATGTGACTCCCTATCGAATTTCGGTCGTCGATGTCATGACCCGCGACATCGTGGATCTGCCCGAAACCGGTAATCTGCTCTTCCCGGCCTGGATGCCGGACGGCCGCACGATTCTGTATTTCGCCAGCAAGTCGACCGGCACGGAAATCCACGCCGCTGCCCCGGATGGCACGAATACGCGCACGCTCTATGGAGGATCGCCGGCCCGGTTTTCCTATCCGGGACCGATCTGTGTCAGTTTCGACGGAAAATGGATCGTTTTCGAAGCGCTCGCTGCGGGGGAAACCGAAACCGAGACGATCGAGGTGCCAGATGCGTATCGGGGCTACACCGGCGCTCCAACCATCCAAACCCGCGCCATGGATTTTCAACCCGACCTGTTCGCCGCGCGAACGGACGGGTCAAACTGCCACCGGCTTGTCAACATTCACGATTCGAAATCGCATCCGCAGTTTCAGCCCGGAACGCATTGGATCTACTATCACACGATTCCACTCGGCGGCAAAGTGCAGATCTGGAAAACCAAGGTCAGGTAGCTGGCGGATATTGAGCGAGCGCTCTACGGAGTTCCCCCCGGATCGATTCCCGAAGACTATCGGGTTCGAGCACCTCGACAGCGCTTCCGAACCCGAGCGCCCATCTCTGCAGGTCGAATTCGCCCCCACAGAAGAATGCCACCTCGATCGACCCGTCCGGCAGATCCGTGAGGATCTGGGAGGGGTGAAATGAGCGCTCCCGGATGAACGGAACCATCCATGAAGCGAACCGAAAGCGGCTTGCAAAGGGCTTCTGGTCATAGATCCCGAAACTCTGATCGGCCCGTGACTGGATCGCGGAGGAGTCATGCTTCGACGCCGTTTCACCCTCGACGATCATGATCTGTTTGAATCGTTCGACGGCGAGCGTCCAGTAGTCGCGAAATCCTCTCACGTATGCGCGGATGTAAATGCCGCCGTCATAGAAAAACAGCTTGACCGGTTCGATCTTGAGAGTCAGGAGGCGCCCGCTCTGAAATGATTGATAGTGGACCCGCAGGACCCGGCGGGTGAGAATCGATTCGGTGAAAAAGCCGATTGTCTGCCGATGCTTCCGGTAGTCTTTAGTGACTTTTTCCTGGCATTGGAACACGTCAAGCAGAGAGTTGATGCCTGTCGAGACATCGGCGTGGAGTGCGAGCCGCATTTTGGTGAATGCCCGCTCGAGTTGCTCGTGAAACGGCAGTCCGGAGCGATCCGGGATGAGACTGCTGAAGAATCGGAGTGCCAGAATTTCCTCCATTCCGAACGTGACCTGCGGCAGAGAGGGTTGGCGATCGGGTGAGTCGAACCGGTACCGTTTTCGTCTCCGGTCATCGGGAACCGGTTCCACCGTAATCGGGAAGTAAAGCGACAGAATGGTCAGATGCCGCTGCACGGTCCGGTCGCTCAGGGACGTCCGCCCGGCGATCTCCCTGACCGACAGACCCAGGCTTGTTTCGAGAAGCTGTTTGAGTATCAGAACGGTATGTTCGAGTTGAAAACCGCGGTTGTTCATAGATCCGCCATTCCCTTCCGAAAAAAAAGTGCCCTGCCGCGAATCCGCGACCAGCGATGACGCGATTCTCTGTTCGAATCATAGCAGGGAGGGTTACGGCATGTATAGTCCTTCAGCAGAACATATGGACAGTCTGGAAACCTACGGTGTGATCGGTCTCTGGGGTGTACTCACGGAAGAAGCCGCCGCGCACATCTCCGAGTCGATCGTGCGGATCAATCGAAAGCGGTGTCATGACTGCATTCAGATGATCATCTCCTCACCCGGCGGATCGCTCATGGGTGCCTTCGGCATCGTCGACCTGATCGCCTGGTCGAAGCTGCCCGTCTTCACAACGGGTCTCGGACTGGTCGCATCGGCCGCTCTGACCATCTTCAGTTCGGGCGCTCCGGGACATCGCGTGCTCCTGCCCAACGCTTCGGTCCTCTCACACCGATTCTCGACAACCATCTCAGGAAATCACGCCCAGATTCTCGCAGATCGTAAACACCAGGACATACTCCACGACCGCCTCGTGCGGCATGTCATCGAGCATTCGAAGTTGAAGACCCGCGAACAGGTCGAAGCGCTTGTATTACGGGAAGTCGATACCTGGCTGACGGCGGAGGAAGCGGTCGAGATGGGGTTTGCGGATGCGGTGTACAGCGCTGACGAGCAGACAGGAGGGAATGCAGAATGAGTGAGAGAGAAATCCGGTATCAGCTCGAATATCCCCAGACAAAACTCAATCAGGTCATCCTGCCGGACGAGATGATCCGGCGGACGATGAATCTGATCGATCAGTACGACACCATGATCGATGCCCGCATGCGTCTGGGTTTGCCTGATGCGATCGACTATGGGCGGGCGACGGTCATTCTGTTCGAAGGCCCATCCGGTGCCGGGAAAACAATGTTTGCCCGCGCCATCAGCAACCATCTGCAAAAGCCGCTTGTAACGCCGCGATTCTCCGAGGGCGGTGGCTCGGCTGCGGAGGTGCTGCATGCGACCGATAGCATCGAGAGCTTTTTCGCGGAAGTCGAGCGGCGTGGGGGGATCGCTCTGATCGACGAATGCGAGGAACTCTGCGCAATCGAGAGCGCCCATACGAGTGATTTTTTAAGAGCGGTCGAGAAACATGAAATCATCGTGCTGATGACCACCTCGCACGGCAATCTGATCGATCCGGCCATGGAACGGAGAATCTCACTGAAACTGACGTTCAGTTTTCCGTCGGCGGCTGAACGTGAAGCGATCTGGAAGAGCATGATCACGCCGAACATCCGCCTGTCGGATGATCTCGATTTTCATATCGTCTCAAAGCTCTATCCCACGACCGGCGGCAAGATCAAGAACGCCTTTATGTATGCGCTTAACCTGGCCATTCAGCGGGATCCGGAGAATGTCGTTCTGTCGATGCGCGACATCGAGGAAGCCTTTGCTGCAACTGAACTCTGCTCCTGGACTGAACGAGGTGTACGGCGCTTGATCAAACTCGATCACCGCTGGCCACCTTTTGTATCATCCGACCGCGTCCGGTTGAAAGCGGACGAACTCGCGGAAAAATTGCGGAGATGGCCCGAGATCGTCGGGCGCGTGATACCGGAGATGGGGACGGAGCCTCACGGCCCGAAAATTCTGGTCACAGGACGCAACCGCGACACCTCCATGCGCGTCGCCTGCTATCTCGCCGCCAGCCTCAGTCCCGTCGCCTGCACCATCAACATCGCATCGATCCGGGAACAGTTCGGACGGTTCGGTTTCGATTTATACAGCGGCCAGATCGACACTCTTCTGACCAACCACCGCGCGGCCGGCAACCCGGTTCTGGTGGAGGCCTCTGAACTGTTGCTCGGGAAACAGCTCCCACCCCCTTCTGACTCCGGAGCGTTTGAACTCACCGTACTCAGAATCCTGCTCGAACATCCCCACACCGTCATCTTCGTCTCGTCGCTCCCGCGCCGGCTCATCTCCGACCAACTGGCCGGTCTGACCGACGTCATCGATGTGGATATTCAAGACACGGAGGATACGGCCATGTTCTGGAGCGGAATTCTCGATCATGCCCGGATCA
>CAYYMM010000058.1:0-27391 GCA_964472395.1 uncultured bacterium
CCATAGTGGGGGACAGTGGTGTGCGGCCGCTGTCGCATCTGGCCTGGATTGAAGCATTCCGTCAGACATCGACCCTTGACATCTTCGGCAATTGGAAGTCCGCGGCAATACAGGCTGGATGGGGTGATATCGAATACCGATGCGGTCGTGATCCACTCTCCCTTTCGCACACCGGGTCCGATCATCGCGAAGATCCCGGGCGGTGCGTCGATATGGACACCGCTTGGCTGTTCTTTAAACTGAACCCATGCCTTAAGAGGCACGGAAGTTCCATCGATGACCACGGTATCGTCGACCGATATCATCTCATTGAGAATACACATCAGGTCTGGTGATCCAGCTGTTTCTATCGATTTGAACAATGGAACTCCGCCGGAGGTTTGTATCGACTGGAGTTTCCCTTTCAATTGCTCCACGCAATCGTGGACCTGGCTGTCGGACACGCTTCCATTCGGTTCACGACCGATCCGATTCACATTAATATCGATCCGATGGCTGAAAGGGAGTAGTCGGGATGTATAAGCCTGCGTTTGAGCCCAATCCGTTTGATTCCCAGGTGTTCTCGATAGGAATCCGAGATGGGCGAGCATGAGGTCGGGGTTTACATCGTGCATATCGAGGAGCTGCTGTACGGAATCGATGGACTGAAATCCATGATCGGACACGACAATCAGGACACGATCACGATCCTGCATCAATTCCTGGATGATGGAGTCGAAGTATCGGTACCAGGCGAATATGACTTCTCCGTCCTGTTTTTGAGCGTCGGTTGCATCAGATCGCACCGCCAGCTTGTGTGCGCCCCAGATAAAATGCTGGATCCGATCGAGACTCTTGAAGTAGATCATAAACAGATCCGGTTTGCCGGAGCGATAGAGATCCTTGGCGGCCAGCCATACGGATGTATCATCGAACATACGGTCCTGGACGCGATTCCTGCCCATCAGCATTCCCGGTTTCATGGGTTCATCATCGTCTACCTGAACCTGTTTACGAGTGCTCGGTTTCGGAAAAGTCGGCAGGATTGTCTTTTGACGATAATCAGTGATTTGATTGAAGAGGTCGGGAGGATAGGTCTGGTGTCCTCCAGCATCATCTTCAAGGCGGGAGGAGAGCATCTGGCCGTTTACCTCCTCGGCCGGCCAGCTCGCGAACCACTTCACACACAGGACCGTCCGATCGAATTGGGACGCGATATTCCAGAGTGCAGGGACGCAGCGATCCGAACTCGGCGTGCATACCAACTTGTCTGTGCCTGGGATTCGGCGCATAAATGTTTGGATCATGTGTCTCGATGGATCAACCCCCGTCCCGATAGATGTCCAGATGGATACCGATTCAGTCGGGCGAAAAGTTGCCAGAGGTCCGCAGACACCTTGATTTTTAAGGCGTTGAAAACCTGCCAGTTCACCTCTGTCGATCATGTCATCGATAACCTCCCAAGAGGCCCCATCAATGCCCAGAATCGTGAGGGGAACATGACTGTCCGGAATCCTCTCTGAACAGCTCCAGAGGCCGGTAATCAGGAGCAAAACAACGATGATCGATCCGAAGAAAAATCGCCATTTCATGGAAATCGAGAATACATGATCTGTTCTGATTTGGGAAGAGAAAATGCCGGGTTGATGCTGATAATTGACTTTCAAAAGCTTATGAGATAATGTTTTTTCGGTTTATGGATTGAAATTATGACCAAACCGCATCCTGAGTTTCCCGAGCTGAACGAGCGCGAACGCGTTGTTTTCAATGCGTTGATGCGGAGTTATATCGAGACAGCCGAGCCGGTTGGATCCCGAAAACTAGCCAGGCAGTTCAATCTGAGTCCGGCAACCATCCGAAACATTATGTCCGATCTCGAGGAATATGGCCTGCTGGAACAACCTCACATCTCTTCCGGGCGGGTTCCGTCGGATACAGGTTACCGATTCTTCGTCGATCACTTCGTCCGGATGGATGCGACTCCCCCGGTTCCCCCGGCTCAGAAGCGCCAGATCCAGCAATCTCTGGATGATCAGCATGAGTTCGCCTTGTTGATGCAGCAAGTATCCGAAACTCTGTCAAAATTGACAAACTTCGCCGGTTTTGTTGTTCCGCCGAAAATCGTGAACACCATCTACAAGCGTATTCAATTCATCAGAATCGACGAGTTCAGGGTGCTGGCGATCCTCGTGTCTGCCTCCGGCATTGTTCAGAACAAAGTCGTGGTCACACACAACGATTACCACCAGGATGACCTCGACCAGATTACCAAATTCCTGAATGAACGCTTTGAAAACAAGACTCTACAGGAAATGCGGACCGAGCTTCTCAAAATGACCGATGAAGCCCAAACCCAGTACACGAAGTTGCTCGAATCGGCATCTCTGCTCGGAGAGAAAGCTCTGGGTGGCGAAAGTACAGCGGTTGAGCGAGTCTTTATCGGCGGAACGATGAACATTCTGGAACTGCCCGAATTCAAAGATCTCACGAAGCTTAAAGATATGTTCCGGACTCTCTCGGAACGACAGAAAATGATCAGACTCATCGATCGGTGTCTGGACGAGGACGGTGTCTCGGTTGCAATTGGAGGAGAAACGAACATTCCCGAGATTAGGGATATGAGCATTGTCAGTTCGAAGTACGAAATCGATCGGAATGTATCAGGGGGGTTGGGTGTGATCGGACCTCGGCGGATGCCCTACGAATCAGTGATCGCGTTGGTGGCATACATGGCTCGGGTCATGAGCTTCATTCTGAGAAACTCCCCACAATCGAACATCGATCCGGATCTGACCTGAGATTCGGATGGGAAGGATAGCTTCGAGTATCATGGATGATAAGGACAAGTTGGAGCAGAAGCGGCCTCAGGACGAATCACAGGATATCGATACTGCTTCCGATGAAGGCAGCTGGGATGTCATCTCATTTAGCGAAGAGGATGCCCAGCACGCGGATGACGATATCGCGTCCGCTCTGGCTGCGCTTGGTCAGTTCGGCATGGATGAAGAGGATACCGGGACACCTCCACGATTGAAGAAGAAACCGGCAACTCCTCCCGTGGCAGCGGTTGAGGAAACACCACCGCCGGTTGTCGAGAAAGAATCCGATGAGAAATGGAAAGCAAAAATTCATGAAGTCGAAGAGAAATACCAGGCCCAGATCCGACAACTCAATGCAGCTCTCAGAGGCCTGCATTCGAAACTGGATGTGGTGGAATCGACTCTGAGTGACGAGCAGAAAAAAGCGCAGGAAACTCAGGATCGACTCGTGCGTGTTTCTGCGGATTATCAGAATTTCCAAAAGCGAAGCAAAGCAAAGCTGAATGAGTTCATTGAGCTTGAACAGATGAAGATTCTCAGATCGTTTCTACCGATCGCGGACAACTTCAAGCGAGCGCTCAATCACACCGATTCATCTCAGGGTCTAAGAGAAGGTATCGAGTTGATATACAAACAATTGAACGAGCTGTTTCTTGCATATCAGATCACAGAGATTCAGGGTGACGGGGAATCGTTCGATCCCGTCGTGCATGATGCCATCGATCGGAGATCCGATCCGGAGAAACCGGATAACGTGGTGCTCGAAGTGTTAACGAAAGGCTATATGATCGGTGCAAAGGTGCTCAAGCCGGCGCAGGTCCTGGTCAACTATTTGCCTCAGATGAGGAACAGCAGGCCTTCAGCGGTTACGAATCAGACAGAGGATGAAAGCGCTGCGGAAACTGAGCGAGGAGAAACCTCTACACTTGTCGATTCGGAGGTTGAATCCGATTTGACAGATCGCTGATTTCTATTGAAATCGAAAAGTTTTACGTGGATAATAACGCATCACTGATGCGTGCGAGTTCTGATTGATCGTGCCGGTTAATAAACTTGGGGAGATGGACACATGGGACGTGTAATAGGAATCGACTTGGGAACAACAAACTCATGCGTAGCGGTCATGGAAGGGAGCGAACCAATCGTAATCCCGAATTCCGAGGGGAGTCGAACCACCCCATCGATCGTCGCGATCACGGATGACGATGAACGATTAGTCGGGCAGATCGCAAAACGGCAGGCGATCACGAACCCGGAGAACACCGTGTTTTCAGTCAAGAGGTTGATCGGCCGCAAGTTCAATTCCGCTGAAGTTGCTAAATTCGCGCGTGTCTCACCATTTAAAGTCGTTGAAGCTCCCAATGGAGACGTTCGAGTCAAGATCCGAGGGCAGGAATATACACCTCAGGAAATTTCTGCGATGGTCCTGCAGAGAATGAAACAGACCGCTGAGGAGTATCTCGGGGAACCCGTTGCGGAAGCCGTTATTACGGTTCCTGCTTACTTCGATGATGATCAGCGCAAGGCGACAAAAGATGCTGGTCGTATCGCCGGTCTCGATGTCCTTCGCCTGATCCCTGAACCGACAGCTGCCTCGCTGGCATACGGACTCGGCGATCGAAAAAGCCAGAAAATCGCCGTCTATGATCTCGGTGGCGGCACTTTCGATATTTCAATCCTCGAAATCGGAGATGGCATCTTCGAAGTCATCTCGACCAACGGTGATACATTTCTAGGCGGTGACGACTTCGACCGTCGGATTATTGATTTCCTGGCTGAAGAATTCATGAAGAAAGAAAACATCGATCTTCGAGAGGATCGCATGGCCCTGCAACGGCTGAAAGAAGCAGCCGAGAAGGTCAAGTGCGAATTGTCAAGTGTCGACGAAGCTGAGGTCAACCTGCCATTCATCACCGCCGATGATTCAGGTCCGAAACACCTAAACATTACATTGACTCGAGCCATGCTCGAATCACTCGTAGAAGATCTGGTTAACGCCACGTTTCACCCTTGGAGCGAAAAGGCACTTCAGGATGCTGATCTGACAGTCGACACCATCGACAACATCATTCTTGTCGGCGGTCAGACTCGCATGCCGTTGGTCCGACGCAAAGCCGAGGAATTCTTCAAACGACCTGCACACAGTGGGATCAATCCCGACGAGGTCGTCGCCATCGGCGCAGCGATTCAGGGTGGTGTTCTGACCGGTGAAGTCAAAGACATTTTATTGCTCGATGTCATCCCGATTTCACTGGGTATCGAAACAGTCGGTGGTGTGTTTGTGAGACAGATCGAACGCAACACGACCATCCCGACAAAAAAGACCCGGATGTATTCCACCACCGAGGACAACCAGACCTGTGTGGCCCTGCACGTTCTCCAAGGTGAGCGCGAACTTGCAGCCCATAATAAGAGCTTGGCTCGCTTCGAACTCCAGGGAATCCCACCAGCACCTCGCGGTGTCCCTCAAATCGAAGTAACGTTCAGCGTCGATGCCAACGGAATCTTGAATGTCACGGCTCGCGATCTCGGAACCAAGAAAGAAACTGCGGTCATTGTTACGGCTTCATCCGGACTCACCGATCGCGAAATCGAAGAGATCATTCGCGACGCTCGCGCGCATGAGTCAGAAGATCAGAAACGACGTGAAATCATTCAGGCGCGAAACTCAGCCGAGACATTGATATACACTACCGAAAAGAGTCTCGCAAAATACGGTGAACGACTCTCGGATCAGGATCTCGAACGCATCAATGAATGTCTTGCCAATGCGAAAAAAGCTCTCGAATTCCGCGAAGTCGATAAAATTATCAACGCTGTGCGCGAATTACGTGAGTTGTCTGTAAAACTGTCTCAGATCGTCTATAAAGACGGAGGAATTTCAGGCGACGCATCCGAGAACGTTGAACGACTCGAAGGCTGATCCTGCTGCCTCGCATGGTGAATCAGACAGATTGGCCTCTTATCGAAGTTTTTTGCGCTCCTGAAGACCTGGAATTACTGCAAACATTCTGCTGGGATGCGGATACTCTCGGCATCCATGAATCCTCATCACCTGGAATCTGCTCGTTCATCGCATACTTCAGAACCGAACATGAACGGGACCAAGTGGCGAAAATGCTGAGAAGCTGGACCGCATCGCAGAAAAACCAAACAGAAGTCAGAATTGATGTCATCCGGGATGCAGGATGGAACACAGCATGGCATAACTACTTCACGCCAAAACCGGTCGGCGAACGCTTTATCGTGCACCCTCCATGGATCATTCCGGAAAAGACCAATCGGATCCCCGTGGAAATTTTTCCCGGTCAGGCATTCGGAACCGGATATCATGAATCAACACAGCTATGCATCGAATTGTTGGAAAGAATAAATGTCAGAGGTCTATCGGCATGTGACGCGGGTTGCGGGAGCGGCATATTGACGGTAATCGCGATTTTACTAGGAGTCCGATCGATCGTTTCATTCGACATCGATCCGATCGCCATCGCAGAAACGGAACGAAACATGCTCAGTAACCACTTGCCGATCACTCCTCGATTATGCGTGACTGCTCCTGATGCGATCCGACCAGGCCATTTCGATCTGCTCTTGGCCAATCTTGATGCCCCAACTCTCCGGAACTGCCATCAGATTCTCGCACGATTACTCCGCTTCGGCGGGCGGATGATTGTCTCGGGTATCGTGAAAGACTCATTTGAAGAGATCTCGACGCTGCTGAACAACGAGTCGATGCAACTGATGGAACAGAGATACAGTGGCGATTGGGTTGCGATGGTTTGCAAGAAATGAGCAGGTCGACGACAGCTTGTTTCTTCTACTCTAAAAACATGACCATCGGTTCATGCATCGAACTGGATGAAACCGAGTCGCATCACCTCCTGCATGTTTCCCGAACGGAAAGAGACACCATCGTCACGCTTCTCAATGGTGAAGGCGTATACGCTGAAGCGCGTTTGATGGAAGTCCATAAAAAAACAGCTCTGTTGCTTATCGAAAGCCTGACGATCGTACGAAAACAGAAACCTGCCGTCTGCCTTGCCGTTTCGATCCCCAGGAGTGAGTCTGCGTTCGAGATGATTCTTAAGATGTGCGCGGAATTCGGAGTTGACCGGATTGTCCCACTCATATCCGCGAATTCGGAGAGCTACCGGGTTGTCAAACGTGCAGAACGCATCGAAAGATGGAACAAGATTTTGTGCAATGCATGCAAACAGTCCAGGACGGCATGGTTTCCCGTTTTATCGCAACCGCTTGCGATGGATACTCTTCTTGAGGGGATTAAAGGAACTCGAACGGTTATACTGGCGGGGATTGAACCACACTATGACCCCCTCTGTTCCGTAAGTCCGGCAACTCTACGTGACGCAGAAGAGGTTTACTGGATCGTAGGACCGGAAGGAGGCTGGACAGAAGAAGAAGTCGTCCGGCTCCAGGCTGGATGCATGGCGATTTCGTTCGGGCAAAGCATTTTGACATCGGTTACAGCAAGTATTGCCGGGCTGGGAGTTATTCGGTTTTTATTACGAAACAATCTGCAGTAACTCGTCACGCGTCACACGACCTGTTCCGACTTGTTTACCCTTCAGTATCATGCATTTGAAGGCGAGGATGATTGATTCATCTACTCCGGCACCGCACAAACGAGATGCAGCGAAGACTGACAGCACAAGATCGCCGATCCCTGTCTGATCTAAAATCTGATCGGAGTATTCAGCGTATCGAAATGTTTCTTCACCGTTTGAATAATATGAGATGTACCGGTCTGCCCCGTTATATAGAAGGAGGTTCTGGATGCCGAATTGGCTATGGATCGCTCGCGCGATGAGGTTCGGTTCCGGGTTGATCTGAGATGATTCAGATAGGACCAATTTTGATGCGAGACGTGTGCTGATTGAAAAGCAATCCACCCAATTCAGGCAGCTCGGACAACTCGATCGCGATTGTGCATACACGGCGATCCGACCTCGTGAAGTCATATCCTTCAAAAAACGGTTGAAGTCTTCGGTCTGGAACATTCCTCGTCCATGGTCGGATAAGATCAGCAGATCGATCTCGTCCGCGTATGTGCGGATGAACTGAGTCACCATCGCCAGCTCTTCCTTGCTCATGGGATTGGATTGCTCATAATCGAATCTGCCGAGTATCTGATTGTGTTCGGTTGACATGATCCGGATTTTTTGTGTGGTCGGTCGATCGGAGGAGGGGAAAATCCCACCGGCGTTCATCCCATTCTGTGAAACCTGGTATCGCAGATGATGTGCCGCATCATCATAACCGGCCAGACCGCAGAGGTGTATCGTAGCGCCCATATTCGAAAGATGAAAAGCGATATTGGCAGCTCCCCCCAGAGAATAGTCCTCGCGGCTGACTTTGATAACCGGAACAGCTGCCTCGCTGGATAATCGGATCCCTGATCCCCAGATGTACTTGTCGACCATGAGATCTCCGATAACCAGAATTCTGAGTTGTGAAAAACGTTCGATAATGTCCCGGTATCGATTGAGATTGATAATCTGAATCCTAATCACCCCCCTCGCGAATTCCAGAATATAACCGAGGGCATCTTTGAGATGCAAGTCATTTCCAACCTGTCGATTGACCATCTAGAATCATACTTCTATACTCAGAAATCTGTTGTTGCGCATCAAAACCGGAAAGAATCCGGTTGATAGATACGCTGGAATACATGATGCGGTTGTTTATCAGAGTAATTCTTACTGTCCTGCTCGGAGGTCTGCTCGGGAGTGCAGGCGGAGTCTACGTTCATTTCTCAGCTCAACTCCCTGAATTGAACGCAGCGGTTCATTACAGGCCATTTCTGATCACGCAGGTATTCGATCGAAATGGCGAACTGATCACCGAATTTTTCCTTGAAAAACGTGTGACAGTGTCGATATCTGAGATCCCCGATATCATGAAACAGGCAATCATCGCAATCGAAGATGATCACTTTTACAGTCACCATGGGTTGTTCATCCCTGGGATCTTTCGAGCAGCGCTCTCCAATCTTCAAGCGGGGGAGGTGGTTCAGGGCGGTAGCACGATCACGCAGCAACTCGCGAAATCCCTGTTTCTGAGTCGTGAGCGCACACTGGGCCGAAAGATCAAAGAAGCTCTTGTTGCGCTCCAACTTGAAAAAACGCTCACAAAGAACCGGATTCTGGAGTTGTATCTGAATCAGGTTTACTTCGGTAGTGGCGCGTACGGTATCGAGGCCGCCTCCCGAGTTTACTTCAGCAAGTCTTGCGGGAATCTGACCGTCGCAGAGGCTGCATTACTAGCGGGACTTCCGAAAGCCCCCTCACGGTTTTCACCGTTCAATGACATCCATGTGGCCGGAATACGACGTAATCTCGTACTCGATAGAATGGTTGTCAATGGATTCATTGACAGTGAAACTGCGCGCATGGCAAAAGAGCAGCCCATCAAACTCGAACGCGGTATGCAGACTCCGAACAAAGCTCCGTTCTTCACAGAAGTCCTCAGAAGAAAATTGGAAAGGGAACTGGGGCCGCGAACTCTTTACACGGAGGGCTTGAAAATTTACTCCCCACTCGATCTTTCGGCCCAGAAAGCCGCAACTGAGGCGATTGTTTGGGGATTACGGATTGCAGATCGCAGACGGGGGTGGAGGGGAACTGATCCGAAACTACCGATAGCTGAGCAGCTACCGCCCATTGGTCAACCGGTCATTGCAAGAATCACTTCTGTCTCCTCGGATCGCCTCGAAATCAATCTGGCCGGCTTGAAAAAAACGATGATGTTCCAGGATATCTGGATCAAGAATAAGGACCTCAATAAACTCAAATCAGGTGATAGACTTCTCATTCAGGTCGATGAATATGATTCGGAAACACACCCATCCGAGATATTGAAATGCACGATCATTCAGCATCCGGAAGTTGAAGGGGCATTGCTCGCGATGGATCCGCGGGATGGTCGAGTTCTGGCTTGGGTGGGTGGTTATGATTTTGGAAGAAGCCAGTTCGACCGGGTATCTCAGTCACACCGACAGCCCGGCTCCGCCTTCAAGCCGTTCGTTTATGCGGCGGCACTCGATAGCCGGTATACCGCTGCGGATATTATCTACGATTCGCCGGTCGTATTCCAGAATGGGGGTCCAGTCGTACCGGATATTTTTGCCGGGGAGGACGAGACTCAGATCGAGCCGGAATCCGTTGAATCGGATGATACTGCTCCAATCTGGAAACCCGGGAATTATGCCGGTGAGTTTTTAGGAGCGACCACTCTGAGGGTTGCACTCGCAAAAAGCCGGAATCTGCCAACAATTCGTCTCCTTCAGGACATCGGACCAGCTTCCGTGATTCGGTTGGTACGACGATTGGGAATTGAAAGTCGGATGGAGGAAACTCTGACTCTCGCGCTCGGATCATATGAAGTCACCTTGTTTGAAATCACCAAGGCTTATGGCGCATTTCCGACGAATGGGCTTGTGTGCGAACCGATGATGATCGATCGAATACTTGACCGGGACCAGAAAACCATTCGTGAATACTATCCCGAAATTCGGAGGGCTATGCATCCCACAACGGCATTCCTCGCGAACAATCTCCTGCAGGGCGTCGTTCAACATGGCACCGGGTTTGCTGCCCGGGAGCTCAATCGTCCCACCGGTGGTAAGACGGGAACGACAAACGACAGCAACGATGCCTGGTTTATCGGGTATACACCTCAGATCGTTACTGGTGTCTGGGTCGGCTTGGATCTTCTGGAATCACTGGGTGATAAGGCAACCGGAGCATCGACAGCGTTACCCATCTGGCTCAAAGCGATGAAGAGTTTTCATGAAAAGCTTCCCATCGAGGTTTTCACCGAACCGGAGAACATTGTGTATGCGGATGTATGCGCAAAGACCGGTTTTCTCGTGTCGGTCGATTGCGAGAAAAAAGTGCATGAAGCATTCAGACAGGGTACGGAGCCTCTCCGTACTTGCACACAGTGTAGCGGTTCCGATCAAAAAGCGAACTCACGAATCGATCTGCAATGGGATCGTGATTCGAATGATATGCAATGATCCCATTCGCAGGATCAGTTTCAGAAACGCTCGGATTGCATTGATTCAGACATGGATATCTCCGGAGAGGGAGAGGCGGTCGGCGTGGGTTCGACGGGAAGGAACTCATTCGAAACGAACTGTACGACTGGTTCGGGTCGGCCTTTTAGAATTCGGAAGATCGTCATCGTTGGAAGAAAGTAACCTTCTTTGGAAAAGTGTGCTGGGCCATCCAAGCCGGTGAGGGCACCTTCGAGATACATCCGGAGTTGGTCGCGTGTATGAATTCCGGATTGACGCGCATATCCAAGCAGGTGCATGATCTCGAACGTTCTCAAAGCAAACGGATCCGGTTTTTCGCCAAATCGAGCGATGTACTCAGTCCTCATCTGCGCCCTCATCCCGGACATGGGCGGAAATTCGCTGATATATACAGCATTTTCCACATTCGCTCCTCCGATCTGAACCAAATCGGACGATTCCCACTCACTGGTGCCTCCGATCGGAATGTTGAACATATCCATGAACCGGATGTGGTTAATAATCTGAGCAGCTCGATCTGATTGGTCCGGCACGATGATCAAGTCAGGTGCGGCAGCCTTCAATCCATTGAGATAAAGTGAGAAGTTAGTTGTGTTTTCGGGATATCGAGCCGAGAACACGATTTCGGTGCCCGTCCCGTCTGACCCTGCAATGGCTCGCTGGACACCGGTATATGCTTGTTGCCCGTAAGTGATGTCCGGGTAGATAATCGCAAATCGATGAGCATTGAATACCGATCGGAAGTAATGACAAAGTATAAACGTTTCGCGTTCGACGGACGGGAAGATACGGAAAAAATAGTTGGACATGGGGGGAATACTGTCATTAGGACATCCCGGAGTGATGACAGGGATTTTCGAACTGGATGACAGCTCTGCAACATGTTTGGCGGATGAGCTTTTAATCGGCCCGATGATTGCCAGCGCTTGCTCATCGTTGACCAGATGATTGAATTCAGTCTGAATGATTTCCGGTTCTTCCTGCGTGTCCTTTGTCACAAGTCGGAGCGGTGTATTCGGATACATCGCATTGAACGACTGAACTGCCAATGTTGCCCCCCGATAAATACTCATTCCGATCGAAGCGAGATCGCCGGACAGTGGCACGAGCAGTCCGACCGTATCATCTCTCTGATAGTTGTATTCTCTGATCTCACGAATAAAGGTCTCGACTTCAGCTGACCCTTGGTAACCCAATTGGGTGAGTTTTTCGAGGCCCTTCTGAGCATCTTCACGAAGGCCTCTTTCAGCCGCTTTTCGAATTGTTGTTTTCAACAGGATGAGCTGGAGAGGTCGTGGGAGTGGGGCAATGACTACTTGCTGAAGTTGTTCGTAGGATAATCCAGACACAATATGCTCAATCTGATCAGCAACAGGGGAGATGGTTTGCTCATCCTCGAGCGGAAAAGACTCGAGCGCAGGCTGGATCTGATCCATTGCAATCTGGATGCGCAGTTTTTGTAGATAGGCATCGGGATGAACCCAGTTTTTCAATTCAATCGCGCGGTCGATCTCTTTCAACGCATCTGAGAAAGATTTCAAGTGGATATTGCATGAGGCGGATAAGAACCACAAATCGTAAGCATCTCGAGAATCTTCTGCTCGTATGGAAACCGACTTGCGAAAAGCTGCCAGTGCATCCTCATACATCGCATGATCGTAACGCAATCTTCCTGCCAGGAACCATGCCCGATCCGCCAGAATCTTATTCTGCATCCCATCCGATTCGTGGAGAATCTCCACGATGATCTCAAGCGGATTTCGATTCCTTTCCAGATACAGAAGTTCGATTTTAGCAGCTGCCTTGAAGTCCGATTCGATTTGAACGACCGTAGCCTGTTTGAAGGACCAGATCGCATCATCCTGTCTGCCGATACGCAACTGAAGACGGCCGGTTGTGTAATAAACCTCTTGTTTAAGATCGTCGGGAAGATTCTTGGAGAGCAGTTTCTGAAAACTCGCTAACGCCGTCTCAGGATCGCTGCGGGCCAATTGATCGGCTTTTTTGAACTCATTTCTGTAGCCAAAGACAAACGCACTCGATCGATCAACCGAGATTTGAAAGATCGTGCCCAGCACGATGATGAACAGATATGTTGAATGTCTCACTGTGTTCCTCCATCCGATTGGAATCTAAACTAGTCTCAAGTGCCCTTAGAGTCAATTGGAACCGAACATCCGGTATGTGAATGATCCGGATGCCACATTCTATTGCGATTCATCTCGAGTAGATGACCATTCATTGTGTACTCTCTTGACATTGATTTTCCCTGGAATTAATATCGCACTTTGTGTGCGGCGCATTATGAGCAGCTGCATTGATTATCTTTGAAGTTGAGGCTAATGAAGAACGAATTTCAGGTAGTAATCAGGAGTTTTCGTACTGGGCACATTCGACGTCTGACATTCAGTAGACGAGCTCTGATCGTGTCTTGTTTTTCTATTGCGGCATCATCTGTTCTTTTCGTGTTAGTGGGAGTGGCACTCTTGGATCAGGGTAACTCCGCTAATGAGATCGCTCGATTACAGCAGGAACTTCAGAGTCGCGACATGCAACTGGCTTATTTCTCGGATCGGATGAATCAGATTCGTGAAGAACTGGACAGTGCTCGGAGTCTAAGCCTGGAAGTTGAAACAGAGTTGGGGCGGATCGAGAAGCAGAACAGCGAAGGACTTGGCGGTCCACAGAACATTGAAGATGTTAAGAACGTAAGAAAGGTCGCATATTTCAACTCTGAGAGTGAATTATTGGACAAGATGTGGATGGAGATGGAGGAGATTGAGCAGGACGTAACGTTTCAGCAACGTCGCAGCCAGAGTCTGATCCGGTTTTTAAAATCCAAAAGCGCGCTGGTGCGTGCCATCCCGAGTATACGTCCTGTGACAGGCGGATACATCAGTTCGGATTTCGGACGCCGTGAGGATCCATTTTCGCATTCGATCAAGATGCATAGCGGTCTCGATATTGTCAGTCCACCCCGAACTCCGGTTATCTCAGTTGCTGAAGGTATTGTCATTCAGTGCGGCTGGAATGGAGATTATGGCCGGATCATCACGCTCTATCACGGATTCGGCATCACGACTTTCTATGCTCATCTGAATTCTATCAATGTCAAAAACGGAGATTGGGTGGATCAGGGACAAATTATTGGATCGGTTGGTAGCACAGGGCGTTCGACAAGCTCCCATCTCCATTACGAGGTGCGCATCGAAGGACGGGCGGTCAATCCGGAGTATTTCCTGCCGGAAGATGAATCATAACCAGATCATACTTGATAATGATCCACATTATCACACGCTTCGTTGCGGGTTTACCGATACAGGGTTACGTGTAAACACTGGATTACCAAGTTGTTTGGATCCTTAGGAGATAGCGAGTGAGTTTTTTTGAAACCTTGTTCTCAACTGTCCGGCGTATCATTCCTTCGGCAAATGATAGAATGGTCAAACGTTTGCGACCGATTGTCGGAGCGATCAATGAACAGGAATCCGTCTTGCGAAACTTATCCGACCAGGAATTGAGGGATAAGACCGCCATATTCAAGCAGCAGATTGACAACGGGATGTCGTTGGATGACTTGCTGATCGACGCGTTTTCAGTCGTGCGAGAGGCGTCGCGTCGGACACTTGAAATGCGCCACTTTGATGTTCAGTTGATCGGCGGCATTGTTCTGCATCAAGGAAAGATTGCAGAGATGAAAACAGGTGAGGGGAAGACACTTGTCGCCACCCTTCCGATTTACTTGAACGCTTTGACCGGAAAAGGTGTCCATCTCGTCACGGTGAACGATTATCTGGCTCGGCGCGATGCAGAATGGATGGGACACATCTATCGTTTCTTGGATATGTCTGTGGGGGTCATTCAAACTACAAGCAGCCCTGAACAACATTTCGATGCATATCGATGCGATATCACGTATGGAACGAACAACGAGTTCGGATTCGATTATTTGCGCGATAACATGAAGCATGATGCACGGATGTTCGTGCAGCGAGAGCATCATTTTGCGATTGTCGATGAAGTCGATTCGATACTGATCGATGAGGCCAGAACGCCACTCATTATTTCAGGACAATCTGAGGAGTCAACAGACCTGTATTCAAGACTCGACAGGGTCGTGCCTAGGTTGACACGGGATATCGACTTCACGATCGATGAAAAAAGTCATAGCGTTGCGTTGAATGAAACAGGGATTGCAAAAGCAGAAAAAGCACTGGGTATCGACAACCTGTATGACCCGAAAAACATGCTCTTCCAGCATCACCTCAATCAGGCGTTACGCGCACACGTTCTCTTCAAACGCGATGTCGACTATGTCGTCAAGGACAATCAAATTATCATTGTCGACGAATTTACCGGTCGTTTGATGCCGGGTCGGCGATGGTCTGATGGGTTGCATCAGGCAATTGAAGCGAAAGAAGGTGTGAAAATTGCCAATGAGAACCAGACTTTGGCATCGATTACATTCCAGAACTATTTCAGAATGTACAAAAAACTCGCCGGAATGACAGGTACAGCCCAAACGGAAGCCGCTGAGTTCGCCCATATCTATAAACTCGACGTCGCCACCATTCCGACCAATCGTTCACTGGTACGGATTGAACATCCGGATGTGATTTACAAGACTGAGAGAGAAAAGTTTAATGCGGTAGTGCGTGAAATTGAACAGAATTATAAAAGCGGCCGCCCGGTTCTCGTCGGAACCATCGCTATTGAAAAGTCCGAGAAACTCTCACAGATGCTCAAACGTAAAGGTATTGCACATAATGTCCTGAATGCAAAACACCATGAACGTGAGGCCGAAATCGTGTCCCAAGCTGGTCGAATGAACATGGTGACGATCGCCACAAACATGGCCGGTCGAGGAACCGATATTCTGCTTGGAGGTAATCCCGAGTTCCTTGCAAGAGAAGAGACTGTGCACAGTGGAGTACCCGAGCAGAGCGAGGAATACACAAGAGTATATTCTGAGAATCTCAAGAAGATGAAGGAACTGACTCGCAAAGAACATGACGAAGTTGTCGCTTTAGGGGGACTTCACATTATTGGCACCGAGCGTCATGAATCACGCCGGATCGACAATCAGTTGCGCGGTCGCGCCGGGCGTCAGGGAGATCCCGGATCCAGCCGATTCTATCTCTCACTTGAAGACGATCTGATGCGGATCTTCGGCTCTGATCGAATCGCATCCCTTATGGAGCGTCTCGGGATGCAGGATGATGAGCCGATCGAGCATCCGTGGGTCACCAAATCGATCGAGACCGCACAGAAGCGCGTCGAACAGCACAACTTCTCCATCCGTAAGAATCTTCTTGAGTATGATGATGTCATGAATCGACAGCGCGAACTGATCTACTCACAAAGAAATGTCGTGCTGCGCTCCGATGACCTTACCGGATACGTTCAGGAAATGGTGGCGGATGTTCTCGAGGAAATACTCGAAACGCATATCCCATCCAAGTCCCATCCGGAGCAATGGGACATGGAGGGGCTTCAGAAATCTCTGACCATGACGTTCGGAGGACTGGTCAATCTAAGTCATCCGGCCGGTGATTACTGGACCGATATCACCTTTCTCGAATACCTCACCGACGAATATCTGAAGGTCTATCGTGTAAAAGAGCAGACCGTCGGGGTCGATCTCCACAGACGTCTGGAAAAGTATATCTTGCTTGATCGGATCGATGTGTACTGGAAAGATCATCTCCTCAATATGGATCATCTGAAGGAAGGAATCGGATTAAGGGGGTATGGTCAGCGTGATCCGTTGACCGAGTATAAGCGGGAGGGATTCGACCTGTTTGAATCGTTGATCGGGGCCATTAAACGTGAATCGGTTCGAGTGTTGTTTCATTTCCAACCAGTAGCTGATTCCGAGTTACCATCGGTTAAACGACCGTCCCGCGTGATCGAGGGGCGAGGTGCCATGCAAAGTGAACATCCGGCGGGGCGAGTCGATCAGGATGACAACCGGCGAACTTCTCAACCGGTCACGACAGTCAGACGGATTTCCAACAAAGTGGGGAGAAATGATCCATGTCCGTGCGGAAGCGGGAAGAAATACAAGAAGTGTTGCGGGGCGTCGCAACCGGAGAATCCGGATACACTCCAGTCAGACCAATAAGGATCGGGGGTATCCAGTTTTCAGCGGGTCCGGACCGGCAACAAAATGTCCAGCGAGCACTCGGTTTCGCTCGTGTGGGGTTCGACAAAGGTGTTCGGATTGTCGCCTACAGCGAGTTGTTCTCGTTGCCTTGGTTCAAACCCAACGATCCGCAGTATCTCGAATTCGCCGAAGAGATTCCTGGTCCTTCAACAGAGCCGTTTTTGGCATTGTGTAAAGAGTATTCATCTTTTGCACTCTGCCCGATTTATGAACGTGCTTCGGAGGGTACCTTTAACACGGTTGTCATAGTTGGACCCGATGGGATCATGGGGCGTTATCGAAAAAATCACGTCCCGAACATCGCATTCTGGGAAGAAAAGCTCTTTTTCCAGCCGGGTGATACGGGACTTCCCGTTTTTGAGACACCATATGCAAAATTCGGGATTCAGACATGCTGGGATAATTTTTTCCCGGAAGGTAGCAGAATCCTTGCTTTGAACGGCGCTGAAATCATTTTCTCTCCTACAGCCGCAGCTTTTGACTCAGAAGCTCGTTGGACATCGGTCATCTCAGCAAATGCGATCAGTAACAACCTGTTCATTTTCCGCATCAATAGGGTCGGGAAGACCGGCCATCTGCAGTTCTATGGACGATCATTCTGTGTCGATCCCTTTGGCGAGATGGTGAACAAGCCTGCTTTTCACCGCGATGCGCTGTTGATCGCCGACATCGATCTCGACGTCATCCGTCTCGCTCGCCAGGAATTTCCTTTCCTCGCTGATCGGCGCCCTGACTTGTATCATGATATCTCCCGACCGACTCAATCCTGATTTCGCCGCTTCACGATCTGCACTTCTGTTCGATCTGGATGGAACCATCACGGATTACCATGCGAGTTCGGGGGAAGGATTGAAGCGTGCACATCAGGTGTTGATGACGAATACACCTGATGTCACGTTTCAGGAATTCGCATCTGCATACATGCGCATCATCGAAATGGAATACCCAGCATCGTCGAAAAATGGACTCGGTGCGTCGGCTTTCGATACCCGTGTCAAACGATTTGCATCGACTCTTGACCTGATTCATGAAAACTATCCCGAATCACTACTCAAGGCGATGGCTCGAGAATATGGGATAGGACGTGCTGAAGGTGCTGTCCTGTTTCCGGATGTGCGTGAGACACTCACGAGATTGAAACAGTACTTTCGAATCGGATTGGTGACCGAGGGCTCGGTTGAGACGCAAATGAAGCAAATCGACCGGCTCGTCCTCGGCCCCTATTTTGATTCGATCACGATCTCTGGAGCGACTCCTTACCATAAACCTTCACTTGAACTGTACCGGATTGCATCAAGGAATCTTGCGACAGAACCTGAGGCGATTATCATGATCGGCGATCGCATTGATTGGGATCTGCAGCCAGCCCATGCTCTCGGGATGAAAACCATTCTTTTTTTTGAGGACAACCAAGCAACTGGCATGATACACTATTCCCGTTGTGTCGATGCGGTGATCACCCGCTTCGGCGAGTTACTGGCGATCATTCCTGAGAAAATTTGATTTCAGGCAGATTGAGATTACAGATATGTCGATCAGCGGAAATTTCTCAGCGATGCCACCGGAAGACCTCTTCCAGTGGATCTCCCGTGGACAGAAAAGTGGAATTCTCTATGTTCGCTCCGGAAATGATACAAGGAACATTTTTGTCTACGATGGTTCGGTCGTTGCTGTCAACTCGTCGCGTCTTCGTGATCGGCTCGGTTCAATCCTGATTCAGTCTCAAGGCCTGAAACAGGAAACTCTCGATAAGCTCATTGCTGAACAATCCAGAACCGGCACGTTCATTGGTGAATTGGTAATTCGCGAAGGACTGATCACAAAAAAACAACTCAATGAAGCACTCGAGGAACAGGTTCAATCAATTGTCTTCGAGGTGCTCGGTTGGGTATCCGGTGATTTCTCCTTTGAAGAACGTGAACTGAAGGATAGTGAGCGATTGATCCTTCCACTGAAAATCAGCAATCTCCTTCTGGAAGGCGCGAGACGGCGGGACGAGATGTCGCGATACAGGACAGTGATCCCTTCCGAAAACGCCGTATACAGAAAGACTTCGCCCGACGCTTCGATACCCGATCCCAATAATCAACTTCTCACAAGAATCTTTAACATGCTCGAAAATCCTATTGCGGTCAAGGAGATCATCGAGCGATTATATGTATCAGAACTCGCCGTTTATGATTGTCTGAATCGGCTTTTGGAGGCCGGAGCAATCGTTCGGGACCTTGACGTCGAGAATGCTCGGATCCGGATCGATGTCTCGATTGCCTCGACCATGCAGCGGGTGAAGACGCTGGTTGAGTCGAAATATTTCCATGAGGCGATTGAATCGCTGATCACGATTATAAAACAAGCTCCATTACATAATGAATGCCGCGCGGAATTGAAGCGAGTCGAGAAACTGCTGTTGACGGATGCACGTAAATTGATCGAATCTCCGGATCTTGTTCCAAAAATTCGCCAGAGCTTCAGCTCAATTCAACCGGATAACTTGCAATTGACGCTTCAGGAGGGTTTCGTCTTCTCGCGAATCGATGGACGAACGAACATCAAGATGCTCAAATACGTTACCAGCCTTTCAGAGGATACATTGTATGTCATTCTCCATAAATTTATCCGCATGGGTTTGGCGTATCTCGATAAAGCTCCGGGCGCGGTGAAACGTTAATTCGGATGTGACACGGTTTCCAGACACCAATAGCGGATTCAGAGATCGCAGTTGGATCATTTTGGTTGCATCCATACTTATACTTCTGACAGGTGCGTATTTCTATTGGTTTTATACAGTTGAAGATGCTTTTATCACCTATAGGTATGTCGATCGATTTGTCAGGGGAGACGGGTTGGTGTTTAATCCTGGAGAACGTGTCGAGGGATACACCAATTTCCTGTGGGTTATCGTCCTGGCTCTTCCGCGATTCATCTGTTCGACCGAATCACTTCCGCTTGCCGCAAAGTGGGTTGGTCTGTTTTTTTCTCTGCTCACGCTTATTCTGTCATATGGAATCGCCAGAAGAACACTTTCTTCATCTTCTGCCGCGTGCGTGCCTCTGACGATTGCCGCCTCTCCAGGATTTCTCGTCTGGACGGTCGCGGGTCTCGAAACACCACTCATCACATTTTTAATTGTTGCCGCTCTGTTATGTGATCATCACGAACGGTCGACCCGTTTCTTTTTAAGCGGTGTCTGTTTGGGTCTCGCCATGCTGACCCGACCTGACGCATTGATCATCTGCGGAGCTTTTGTGATCGTGAACGCGTGTTTCAGAACCGATCCGATCCGATATCTGGCGGCTGTTATCAGCGGCGGTCTTTGTGTTGTCTTACCCCATGTGCTGTTCAGATACATATACTATGGAACTTTTGTACCCAACACCTTCTGGGTGAAAACAACCCGTTTTCAAGGCGGTGGGACAGCGTATTTCCTGAAGTATCTGCCTACTTCCGGAATCCTGACCGTGATTCTCGCCATCCTCGGAGGACTGATTCCGGGAAGACATCGGATTCAATGCCTCACATATGCTGTGCCCGTCTGTCTGTACATCGGATACATCCATCATATCGGGGGGGACTGGATGCCGATGGGACGCTATCTCGTTCCTCTGATGCCTCTTCTGTCCCTGAGCGCCCTCACATTTATCGATGTCACGATGAAAGAAAGGTCGAGCATTCGGCACGCGATCGTCTTGATATGCATCCTGTTAGCTTTGATATCCCCTCACATCAATCCTATTCAGATGAGACGATGTCAATACAACGATATCCTTCGTTGGGAGAGTGCGCAGTACGCGACATGGAAATCGGTCGGAGTATGGTTTGCAGAGAATGCGGAGGAAGGCGATGTCTTGACAACCGGACTGGCTGGAATTATTCCGTACTACTCAGGACTCCGAATCATCGATCGAGGTGGATTGAACGATCGTGAAATTGCGACGATGATATACCAATCATCGAGTCTGGACGAAGAATTGCATCAGGTCGAAGCGGTGATACTTCGTCGCGGACCGGATTTCGTTATGCCAGAGAATCAGTCTTTCTCCCTGATAGCCGACACTCCACTGAAACTACCGGTCGATTCCGGTTGGTCATCAATTTATAGAACCGAGTTTGAGGAGAAATATGAACGAAAGATTGGAAGTACGAAGCTGGGGTACTTCATGTATTTTCAGAAACGTAAGGTAGATATCGATGCGATCGAGTAAATCTCGAAGTTATTTTGTCTGGAGCATTTTTTTTATATTCCTGCTGTTTCCTTTGTTTGTCCTGCATCAGATTCTCGAGAGACTCCATGTGACTCTTCCATCCCGCCGACCGGATATTGTTCTAATCACAATTGACACATGTCGTAAGGATGCGTTGGGGTGTTACGGAGAGTCGTCAAGCCGATCACCCACCATTGACCGGTTCTCGAGATCAAACATCCAATTTCTAGACTGTATTGCTCAGTGTCCAACAACTGCCCCTTCACATGCGACAATTCTCTCGGGGAAAGATCCTGCATTTCACGGCATATTCAGTAATGGGATGCCGATCAATGGGTCAGTACAACTCGTCCCGGAGTTTTTTTCTCGAAAGGGATATCTGACCGCGGCATTCATCAGTGGATATTCACTGATCGACCGCGTTACCGGACTGGGCCGCGGATTCGCTGTCTATGATGACGAATGGTCAACCCGAACAGTCGAACGCTCCGGTTACGATACAACACGCGCTGCGATTCAATGGTTGAGAGAATCCGATCCAGGAGTGCCCTGTTTTGTCTGGCTTCATCTATTTGACCCCCACAGCCCATATGAACCTCCTGAGTCTTTCCGTAGAACCTCGCTCGGTTCTTCCTCGGGTCTTGGTATGGAATCGCATCAGGCAGCATATGAAAAGAATGCCCAGGCGGCTCTGGGAGCAGGCGACTTCAATGTGCTTGTCAAAGATCCGACATCGTTGACCGCGACTGCAATGGAAATTCACATGAACTGGACGAATTATCTGGAGGAGATTGCAACAGTCGATCGGTGTATTGAACGGTTTATGGTCGCATTCCGATGTACAGGCAGGGAAAAACCGTTGGTAGTTTTAACCTCAGATCATGGGGAGGGATTCGAGAAGAATTACTTCTTCGGCCACGGTGATCGCCTCTGGGAATCAGCAGTCGCTATCCCCATGATCGTTCAGTCTCAAGATAGACGAAGCAAACCGAAACTGGTCAATCGACTCGCTCATCACATCGATGTTCTCCCAACGCTCTTGGAAGAATGTAAAATGAACATCGAGGACGATGAATGCCAGGGTATCAACTTGCTCGAGATGGCCCGATCTGATCAGATGCGTCCCGAACCTTTCCTCTTTTGCAGCGCTCCACCTTTGCCTAGAAAGAAGCTGAGTAAAGGGTTGATGCATGCCGTTTACGATTCCCGTTTCAAGATGATCTTTACTGTTGACCAATCCGACTATAGTCTGTTCGATCTGCAGTCCGATCCTGAAGAAACGAAAAATGCTCAGTTCGATTACCCGCAAATATACAAAGGCTTGATTCATGCCTTGAACCGACGTTCAGAGAACCTATCGTATCCTCGTGACGCGCGTTTTCCGGATAATCTGTCTTCTCGTGAAACCAAACAACTCCAGACTTTGGGATATCTGGATCCGGATAACGAAAAAAAAACCAGATGATGTGTCAATAGCCAGACTCAACTCAGGAGAATGAATTCCCTGACGACGGTCCGGAATAGAATTGTATTGACTTTGATATCCAAAGGGATTGAGATTGATGTGCCGTGTGTAGGGAGGGAAAAGTTGTATGGATTTGAACATCGGAAATCAGGATCGATTAAAAACGCGCCTTCGGGAACTCGCAGAAAAATTTCATGTCAGCGAGTCTGACCTGGCTTATGAGCTTGCTCGGATTCATTGCGAAGATCTGATGCTTCTTCAGAGGTACCCTACGGATATCGATGACACCGACTCGATCGAGATGAAAGTAATCGGTGTGATCGGAAGCGAGACCATCGGGCGTGGAATCGCTAAAATCATGGCGGTCCGGGGAGTGCGTGTCGTCATGATCGGTGAATCGGACGGTGATGTCACACAAAGCATGGAAACCATGCACTGTAATCTCGATTGGTTGATTACAAAATGGGAGTTAACGGAAACTGAGAAAAAACTGATCCTTCAGAACATTCATGCAACATCCGATTTCGGAAAACTCGCAGATGTCGACATCGTCTTCGATACCACACGATTGACCTTTGATCGAAAGCTCGGTCTCTATCAGAAACTGGATCGAACAATACCGTCGCGCACAATTGTCGCAATTGACGATGAAACCTGTCCTCTCGAACGCATTTCCAAAGGGATCTCACATCCCGATCGACTGATCGGTTTCCATTTCATCTATCCTGTCTCGCGACGTAAAATCGTTGAGATTACTCCGATTCGGACTACTTCAGCTGAAGTCATTCGCAGAATGGCAGGGGTTTCGCGATTTCTTGATAAGGAGTTTGTTGTTTTACACGAGACGATCGGAGGCGTTTCGACGCGGATCATGGCGCCGTTCATCAATGAAGCCATCCGTCTCTGGTCAGAAGGATGTGCGACTGCATATGAGATCGACCGGGTGATGCGACTGTCAATGAATCTGCCGATGGGCCCTCTCGAATACGCCGATACGATTGGTCTGGATGTGATTTTCCAGATCATGGAATCCTTGTGGCGTTTCTACGGGATGCTTCAGTTCAAACCTCCGGAAAGACTGGGCTATATGGTCAAATCAGGTTTGCTCGGGAAAAAATCCGGCCAGGGCTTCCATACGTATAAAGCGTCACAGATCGGAGAGGTGCTATGATCATTCTGGTCATTAACAGCGGTAGCTCTTCAGTTAAGTTCCAGGTATTCGAAATGGAAACGGAGCTGGTTCTTTGCCGTGGGATCGTCGAGAAGATCGGCTCGAACTTCTCCAAGTTAAAATTGAAATACGGAAAAGATGGTTCATATGAGGAATCCTCGGAGATACTCGATCACAGGATTGCAATTTCAAAGATAATTTCGGTGATCACGGACCCACGATTCAGTATCTTACCGGATGTCACGGTCATCATGGCCGTGGGGCATCGGGTGGTTCATGGCGGAGAAAGCTTTACAGGGTCGGTGCTGATCAGCACGGATGTCATTGATGCAATGGAGAGGTGCATCGAGCTTGCGCCGCTTCATAATCCTCCGAATATTCGAGGAATCAAGATCTGCCGCGAACTGCTGCCTAATGTCCCGCAAGTTGGTGTTTTCGACACGGCATTTCACCAGACGATGCCGGATTATGCGTATCTTTATGGACTGCCCTATTCCCTGTATGAAAAGTATAAGATACGACGCTATGGCTTCCATGGAACTTCACATTATTATGCATCGAGAGAAGCAGCGCGAATCATGGGTCGTGACGTCTTAGAATTGAAAATCATCACGTGTCATCTCGGAAACGGCGCTTCGATCGCTGCGGTCAAAAATGGCGAGTCGATCGATACCTCGATGGGATTCACACCGCTCGAAGGACTGGTCATGGGTACTCGATGCGGTGATCTCGATCCTGCGATCATCCCGTTTTTGATCGAGAAAGACCAACTCACGATGGACGGTATCAACAATCTCATGAATAAGCACTCTGGTGTCTATGGCTTGGCAGGGATGAAGACCGGTGATATGAGAGATCTAGAGTTGGCTGCTGACAACGGCCAAAAACGAGCTATATTGGCACGTGAAATCTACGCTTACAGGATTCGGAAATACATCGGTGCTTATGCGGCTGCATTGGGCGGAGTGGATGCTGTTGTGTTCACAGGAGGTGTTGGCGAGAACGACCCGCAAATGCGAGAACGTTCGCTTGCTGGTTTGCAATTTCTGGGGCTTGAGTTGGATCTTGAACGCAACAAACTGAGAGATCCAGGGGTCATTTCGACAGGATCCGTATGGATCCTGGTAATTAAAGCCGATGAGGAACTCGTGATCGCGCGCGAAGCCAACCGATTAGTTCTTGCTTTGCACTAGACAAATCACTTTTCTTGCTTGGATGCCTTGATCAGCCAACTTGAGGATTTTCGAGCCCATCGGGATTTAGGATCTGCTCCGACTGCTTTTTCGAATGATTTTATAGCGTCCGAATAGGCTTTCTGACTGAATTGGCAGCGTCCGAGATAATAAGCAGCGCGCGCCTGCAATTTTTTATCATGTGCTGTTTCTGCGACAGGCTGCAGCCGGGGGATGGCGGAGGAGAAAATTCCGAGTCGGTAATAGACGAGTCCGGCTTCGAGATCATGTTCCAGCATATGATCGATCAGTTCATCACGGTATCTTACCGCTTCGTTATAATTTTCGTGATCCGGATACATGCCGATGAATGTATTGAATGCCACTAACGCTTCATTTGCGATGGTCGGGTCCCGGTCCGCAATGAGTTTGCTTCTATACTTACTCAGAGCGAGATGATATTGAGCGAACGGTGCTAGTTTATGAGCTGGGTGAAACTCAAGAAACAACTCAAAATCAAGAGCGGCTTCGTCATACTTCTTGTTCTCAAAGCGTGCCACCGCAAGTTTGAATTGACTCATCGTTGCATAATCACTTGACGGGTATCGATCCCGAATACTTTCGAACTGGTTCTCTGCTTTATTGAATTCGGCTTCTTCAAGATAATAGTTACCCAAAGCAAAGTGATCTTCGGGAGATAACAGAATGAGCGAACGCATACACCCATTCAATGCAAGCAGAAAAATGCCACAGGCAATAAATCTCAGAACTTTCATTCATGATCTCCTGTTAAATGCTTCATTTCCCTATAGGTGATGATTCGGCCTTTACCCAGCGCTTTTGCTTGATACATGGCTGTATCGGCAGCTGAAATGATCGCATCAATTGTGTCACCATCATCTGGATACACAGCGAGTCCGATGCTTGCAGAAAGTGCAACATCAGGGAACATCCGTTCACTCTCAATGAGATCGATGATTCTTTGTGCAATTTCAACGGAGGCATTGAGATTTCTCCCGGGCATCACAATCACGAATTCATCACCTCCGAATCGACTGGCGAGATCGACGGCTCGAAGTTGATTGCGGAAAATCTCACTGACCCGTTGAAGTGCGGCGTTTCCCTTCAGATGTCCATGGTTTTGGTTGATTTTCTTAAAGCCGTCAAGATCGATGAATAGCATGCTGAAAATGTCGTGTTCATCGATCAGTTTTTCGAGATACCTCTGGGCAAATCCGAAGTTCTGAACCCGAGTCAGATCATCTATTTGAGCTAATTGCTGAGTCTTTTCATATAGATACGCGTTTTCCAATGCAACAGCAGCGAAATCCGTCAGGACCTCCATGTGATCCGCATCGCTTTTACAAAAACCAAGGATATTCTGACGATTTCCCAATTCCAGAAAGCCGATAAGGCGATCTTTTGAAACGATCGGAGCGATCATCATCGATGTAAATATCCGCTCGAGGTAGATCGCTTCATCTCGGATGACTTCATGTTTTGAAAACGGGCTGATATCATAGATTGGACCATCACTGGCACGCAACGCAGTGATTAGAGTCTGGTGTAATCGTCGGGTCGGCAGCAACGGCTTGTCGTTTTTCTTTTGGCCCTTCTGCCCGCGCAGAATCCCGATGTTTACGTCCTGCGAAACAATAAACAACGCGTAAAATTCTGCAGGTATCAACTGAGCGGCGCGTGAGATAATTAGATCGTATAGTTCGAACGCTGAGAGTGTAGAAGTGAAATCGAGACCCACATTTACCAACGTGCCGATCTCATTGATCCGGGTTGAAAAATCGTCCTGCAATCGCGACATCGTTTTTTGTTGTCGCGAATTTTGAACGATGTGAAAAAGCGCATGCGCGATCATGGACGGGGGGGCATCCTGCGGGAGGGTGAGGTCCAATGAGTGATCAACACCCCCAGCAATCGAGAGATCAGGGTTTTCAATGCCTATGACCGGGATCTCAAGATGTAGGTGATTCAATTGGGCATGCGTTGTACTAGAGATTCGATGCTCCTGATTGCAAGGAACAATGACGATATCCGATCGATCCGCATCATCCAGATCGGTCGTAAAATCGATTCTGGAATGCCCCAGGACTTCTGTCAACTTCACAATGTCGATTTCGAAGGAGCGATCAGCTATTAAAACTTTGAGAGCTTTCATCTTGTTCTTCCCAGTCCGCTCTATATCATATCAATGCGGATCACTGAAAGGAAGCCGTCAGGATTGATCCGAAGGAGGAATAGCAAATGGATACCCAAATCAGCAGCCTCGGAGTACCGCTCTTCCAATCGCCGCTTGCCTTGTCAAGGAAAAAAGGAGATCTGATATCCGATTTCATCACAATG
>CAYYMM010000059.1:0-27333 GCA_964472395.1 uncultured bacterium
GAAACTGCCGTAGGTGACCCGGCCGTCAACGATGAGCGAGGTCGATGCGTCGCGCCGGGTCAGCAGATTAACCACTCCGCCGAGTGCCCCGTCGCCATAAACTGCCGAGTCAGCTCCCCTGAGCACCTGGATGGTGTCGATGCCGGCCAGGGATATATTGGCGAGATTGACCCCGGATTGGGATGGGTCATTCAGGCGAATTCCGTCGCGGAGAATCAAGACCTGGTTGGAATTGGATCCCCGGATCGACATGGTCGACAGCTGTCCCAGCCCGCCGAAATCCTTGACGGCTATTCCGACAGTACTGCTGAGGATTTCCGGAAGAATCTGCAGATGCGGTTCATGGTCGAGGTGGATTTCGGTAACGAATGCCGGGATATCGAAAATCGCCTGGGGTGAAGGCGGTTTATCCGCTCGGACGACGATCGAATCGGAGTATACGAAGCGATCCTTTTCCGGAGTGGGCGATGTCTCCTCCGAAGCAGAAGCGTGGTGATGGGCGAAACCGACCGCGCATGCGATTCCGAGAACGAGTGAGAAGCGGTTGAAGATCCGCATCACGATACCCGACGGGGTAAAAAAAAACCGGCGGGGCCGGTCGGATCCCTCGCGTCTCACCCCACGAAGACGCGTCGGGCAGTACTGCCAGGGTCTCCTGACTTCCGGATCATCCTCCATCCGCCCTTCCCAGCCTGTGCCAGTGGATGTTGCGGATTTCGTTCCCGGTTACAGTTGCGGGTCAGTGCCGGACTCTCACCGGCTTCCCCTGATGCTTCTCAGCGATCAGTGCAGTACTGACAATCGTGACCCTAGTTCAACGGATCCGGCATGTCAATACCCCCTCCGCGGGTTGGAGAGGCTCGGTATCGCCGATCCCCGAACTGTATGCATCGAGCGTTCGCTATGGTATGATGAAGTGTGAGTTGCAGGCGAATAGATGCATGACAGGAGGTCCAGTGGGAGATTCACCGATCGAAGCGGGTCGTTATCATATTCTGTCAGAAATCGGTTCGGGACGATGGGGGGCGGTGTACCGGATTCACGACACTCGAGCCGATCAGATTCTGGCCATGAAACGAATGCGTACAACATCGCCTGTCGACTACGATTCATTTCGCCATGAATTCAAAATGCTCAGTCAGTTGCGGCATCCCAACATCGTGACCGTTTATGATTTTCATGTAACGGCCGATCAGATCCCGTTCTACACCATGGAATTCATCGAAGGCGCTCCGATCCGGCACTATTTCGATCATCTCCGCACTCACCCCGCGGTTCTCAGGTCCGTTCTCCGACAGATCTGCAGTGCACTCTCGTGTATTCACGGACGCGGAATTATCCACCAGGATCTCAAGCCTGAAAACATACTGATCTCGGAATCATCCGGCGATCTGATCGTCAAAATATCCGATTTCGGACTCGCGGATCTTCTGAATGAAACCCAGGAGACGGATGGAATTCCGATGATCAAGGGTACATATCCGTATATGAGTCCTGAGATTCTGAGCCGGAGGAAGCAGGATGCTCGTAGTGACCTGTATTCACTCGGCGTCGTCCTGTATGAACTGATCAGCGGTTTTAATCCATTCAGCGCGAGTGATGTCCATGCGATCGCCATCGCGCATCTCATGGTGCAGCCGCCGCCGTTGGAGGATCGGACTTCATTTGATGATCCGGCCCTCTGCGATCTAGTCATGCAACTGCTCGAGAAGGAAGCGGCATTCCGGCCTCGCAGTGCCGATGCAGTGCTCGGAGCGATCTGTGAAGAAACGGGAGACCAGGTGCCGGCACACCCCCTCCTCAGCGGAATGAGTGTCGGACAGGAGACCTATCGCAGGACGATCATGGGGGCTTTCGATGCCGTTCGGAACGGGCATGGTCGGATGATCGTGATCAGCGGGGCTGTTGGAGTCGGCAAAACGAGGCTTCTCGATGATGTCCGCGCGGATTTTCAGATCGGTGGTGCGATTGTCCATGACTTGACATTTACGGACATCGCCGAGAACGGCAGCAGTGTGTTGGGTGCATTACTTGACGGTCTCCGTCCGATCATCGCACATAATGAGGAGATCGAGGATCCCCTTATCGGGTGTTTCATCGAAAACGCGACCGGAACCGCATGGCCTGCCATGCGGTGGCGATTCCGGAGCATGGCGGAGGGCTTTCTGCGGGCCATGGGTAGCGCTGTTGCTGCCTGTCCGAACCGACCACAGATCATCGTGATCCGGGATTTTCATACGGACGAAAGGGAACCGTGGTCGTTTCTGCTTGAAATTGCCCAGGCATGGGACTCGATCCTGAGTGAAGACGCTCCATATCTTTGGTTGATCGAAACCCGAAGCGAGATCGGCATTGGGGCGGTTGAGGCGAGTTCGAGTGAACGGCTGGGATGTTTACGAATTCAGCAGTTGTCGATCAACGATACCGGGGCACTCCTGGGTTCCCTGTTGAGTATATCGCCGATGCCGTCGAATCTCGTTCATCAGATCCACGAGATCACCGACGGGAACCCGCTCCTGATCACTCTCGTCGCTCAGTCGCTCCACCAGCACGACGTCGTCGAATGGCGGGAAGGGAAGTGGAAAATTGGCTGGGAACGTCTCCGAAACCTCGGCCTGACCTCCGACGTCAGCCGTCTTTTCGAAGGCCTTTTGAAGAGTCTCGATACCAATCGCATGGCGATTCTGAAGCACGCCGCGCTCTGGTCGCGTGAATTTGAGCTGCGTGAGTTGATGCTGACTCTTGGATCATCGGTTGAACCGGCGATTCTCATGCCGGGATTCATCCGCGATGGGTTTCTGGTCAGGGATATGCGTGACAACCGTACGGTGTATCGGTTCCGACATCCCATGATGCGCAGCATGCTTCATAAAATGATTCCCGATTCGGAGCGAAAGGAGTTGCACCGGGCGATTGCGGTGGAATTGATCCGATCGACGCCGGAGGCATATGAGGAGATAGCGCATCATCTTTTTGAATCCGACAAGGGGGTCGATGCCGTCGTGTACGCCATTCGAGCCGCCGGTAAAGCACAGAAAAACGGACAGATTCGCGCGGCCGTGGATCTCTACAGGCGATGTCTTCCGCACATCGCGGATCACGCTCCCGATTCCAGGCCACGCGTGCATTTCGAACTGGCCCGGTGCTATCTCCACTTGAGTGAATACCACCTGCTCATCGATTCGCTCGAGTGTGCACGAATGCACTTCGATCTGATAACAGGGGAATTCGGGTACAGAGATCGGATCGAGTTTCACCTCATGGAGGGCATGGCCAGGATCGGGTTGAGAAACCATGCAGCGGCAGTAACAACGCTGCAGGAAGGAATGCGTCTTGCTGCATGTTCAGACGTTCCTTACCTGAAACTCCGTATTACGACTTCACTGGCATTCGCCCTGAGTAATCTGAAGCAGTCCGAACAGGCAATCGATATCGTGACCGAATCGATTCGTCTGTTTCCATTGGGCGAGCATCCTTTTTTCGCGGGCGTGCTTTACGCCACACTCGCCAATGCTCTATATACGCTTCACCGTTACTCGGAAGCCGAGCAGGCTCAACTTGAGTCGATTCGTTACGGTGAATCCGTCGCGAATCCGGTCATGATCTCCGATCGGTACCTCGTGCTCGGCAAGATTTATCACCAAATGCGCAACTATCCCGAAGCTCTTCGCACATATGCAAAAGCACTCGAACTGATTCGGATGAGAGGGGATCCGGTGTTGCTGGCGGAGACATTGAGTTTGTATGCCGGATTGAGAAGCCGATGTGAATCGTCGGAAACGGCCCTACAGCTTTTGGAAGAGGGTGTGTTGATTGCCGAACAGACCGATCGACCTGATCTGGTGGCGGCTAACCTGATGATTCTGGCTGAGGTGATGATCGACCAGGGGAAGCTCGAGAAAGCACGTGAACACCTCGTTCGTGCCATGGAAATCGACCGGAAGATCCCCAATCCGGAACTCAATCTCCAACTGCTGGGCGGGATGGCCCGCATCGCAGGCCGGCAGGGGAAATGGCGGCAGGCTATTCGATACTACATGAAACGACTCGATGCCGCTCGGAAAATCCATCATTCGATGTCCGTCGGGCTTAGTTACCTGTTCATTGCAAATGCATATCGGTATCTGAGTGTCTACAACCGTGCCCGATTTGCCCTGAACCGGGCAAGACGCGCGTTCGAACAGGCCGGCGTGGCCCCCCCGGACTGCGATATCCTCGAGGCCGAGATCCACATCGGACTTGACGAGATCGACAAGGCTGTCGCGCTGGCGAGGCGCGGATATAATCAGGCCGAAGAAAAACAGGATGCCAGATCGAGGGCGTATGCATTGCGCGTGCTTGGAATCCTATACCACAAACAGGGTGAGTTCGAGAAAGCCCATTCGCATCTCCAGCAATCTATCGAGGGTTATGAGCGGTGCAGTGAAATTTACGAAACAGGGATCAGTCGTTATGCCCTCGCGGATCTCTATAGAACGCTCGCGGATACCTCCCGCGCCTCAGCGGAACTCGAACGGGCGAGAAACCTGTTTCAGCATATCGGGGCGGACTACTACCTGAAAGAAGTCGAATCCTCGATCGAAGTCATCAAAAAGCAGTATCCCGTTCAAATTGGCCTCGACCCGATGCTCAGCACCTTCGAACAACTCACACAACTGATCAACTCGATCACGGATCTCGATCGACTTCTGGGGGAGATCCTCGATGTGGCAATCCGGTTTGTTCATGCCGAGCGTGGCATGATCATCCTGAAGGATCCGATGACCGGGCAGCAGGAGATCCGCGTGGTCAGGAATCTCGATGAAACCACATCCCATGACGCCGTTCTCATCAGCCGGACGGTCCTGACAGAAACCACCGATTCGGATTCATGCGTCTTCACGGGCAATGCGGCGGAAGATCCACGGTTCAGCACCGTCAAGAGCGTCCGATCCTACAACATCCTTTCGCTCATCTGCGTCCCGTTGAAAAATCAGGGGCAGTTGATCGGCGTGATCTATGTGGACAGTCGCAGAACAATTAACCTGTTCACCGAACGTGACCGGCGATTCCTGCAGGCGTTTTCCAACCTTGCCGCAGCAACGATCGATCGATCCTCGGTGTACCGTCAGCAGGCAGAAGAAACCAGGCATCTCAGGGAGGAGATCGAGCAAAATTATCGATTTGACGCAATCATCGGGAAATCGGAGACGATGTTGATGACGTTCAAGCGGCTTCGCAGCGTGATCCGATCCGATGTCAACGTCCTCCTAACCGGAAGCAGCGGAACCGGTAAGGAGTTGGCGGCTCGGGCCATCCACTATAACAGTCACAGGAAACTGCAACGCCTTATCCCCGTCAACTGCGCAGCGATACCAGAAACGCTGGTTGAATCCGAGTTGTTCGGGTACGAACGAGGCGCATTTACGGACGCAAAAACCGGAAAACCCGGTAAATTCGAGGCAGCGGACAAGGGAACTCTGTTCCTGGACGAGGTCGGCGAACTGCCGATTACAGTTCAAGCGAAACTGCTTCGCATCATCGAAACAAAGGAAGTGACTCGACTGGGATGCGACCGACCGAGGAAGGTCGATGTCCGAATCATTGCCGCCACCAACCGGGATCTGCAGGCTGAGATTCAGGCCGGGCGTTTCCGAGAAGATCTCTATTATCGCCTGTTTATCGCTCATATCCGAATGCCGGATTTAAAAGATCGCATTGAGGATATCCCTATGCTCACGCAGCAGTTTCTCGCTAGGGCCTGTGAGCGAAACAACCGGCGCTTCTCCCAGATCAGTCCGCGCGCCATGGAAGCGTTGACGCTCTACTCCTGGCCCGGCAATGTCCGAGAGCTTGAAAACATGATCGAAAGCGCGGTTATCTTCGGTAATCCGCCAGTCATCAATTTAAGAGATCTGCCTCAGCATGTCGTCCAGCACCGCAATCGCCGGAAGTCGGATGTCACGGGCCGGGAAGGTTTCTCGCTCGAAGACATTGAAAAAACACATATCCAGGCGATACTGATCAGGACTCGCGGCAATAAGTCAAAAGCCTGTGAAATGCTTGGAGTCACCCGTCCGACGCTCGATCGAAAGATAAAGATGTATTGTCTCAAGGTGACGGATTCGGGCGAATCGTTATTCTGATTATGAAACATGCCGGGAAATGACCCGGTAGTGACAGATCGATTTCTAACATATTGAAAATAAAGTGATTCCTTTTCTGTTGCCACTCGTTAATAAAAATATACAGTTTGCATCTGTCAGATTACCAGTAAATTAAGAGTATTGAATTCAATCGGTTAACTGGTATCAATCGAACCGGTTATAACAGTATAATCAATCTTTGATCATTCAATCGATCGCTCATTGAGTATAGAAAGGTCCTTAATACGTTTAAATATAATTAGTTAAGCTGCTGGAGATGCTTGGCACAGCGATCGCAATCATGACGGGTGTCTTTGAAAACACTTCTCGGAATTCACGAAAAACCCGAATCGAAAGGAGATCGCTATGAACAGGTATTCCATAATTTTCTGGGTCTGCATTGTTGCTTGCGCGCTGACACTCATGTGTGCCGCAGTACCAGCGGCGTTAGCCGATCCGAGCGAAACTCCTCCGCCTGTGATTCCGAATCCGCCTCCGGACAAGGGATTCCCGCTGCTGGATCTTGCGATTTTATTGAAACAGCTCGAGTTCTTAAGTGGTATGTAAAGGTTTCGTTCATCGCAAGGTGGGAGGATGAACATGAATATGCTGATGGAATCGAAAGTCGGATTAATTGCCTTACTTGTCGTTGATGACGAAACCGAAATGATCCTTCATGCATCTGGAGCGATCGAAGAACTGTTTCGTACTTCTGCGGAATCCCTGTTACGGTCACCCCTCGCGTCCATCCTCCCGTTCGAACGCGAAAGAGGGATGTCGGCAGGCGTTATGGTGCAAAGGTTGGGTAATCCGATGCTCCACATCGCCGATCGTGCTGATATGATTCCCCGCCTGCTCGATGTTCACATCTTTCCGTCTGAATGGAACGGGGATTCCGCTTTAATCATCCACGTAATCGAACGCAGTGATTCTTGGGATTGCCCGGATCCGAACCCGAGATTCGATGCATTGCGAGCATGCAAGGACAGTGTGGCGATTCGTCTTTCGGAAGCTCTCCATCAGACACGGGTTTCTCTGAGAATCGCAGAACGAAAACTCATGGAGACCAGTGCGCGACTGCAGTGCCTGCTTGATGCTTTCCCTGGCGCGCTGATCGAATTCAGGGATTCCGGGGTGATCGTCAATGGGAACCGGATCCTAGTTGAAATGCTCGGGTTCGAATCGTTCCAATCACTGGTCGGAGCGTCGCTTTTCGATCACATTGATCCGATCAGTCTGAATCTCGTCACTGGAATTCTCAGGGAAAACCGTACGGATACCCGGATGGTTCAGTTCATTCGAGCGGATGGAGAGCGATTTCTGGCACAAATGACTTTCTGTGCTGTAAAACCGGAGGACACACAGACGCGCTATCCGTTGCACCGGGCGACTATACATATTGAGAGTTCCTTCATTCAGAACTCGAAGGCTTCTGTCGGTGTCCGGCATGACGAAGAAGAGCGAGTGCCGTGTGCGGTCGACACGAACAGGCGATCCGAGATCCGTGTTGGGCGGCTTCCGATCGAGATCTCCGAGGGGGTAAGTGATTCAATGGAGTGCACGCATGTGCTATTAATTGATGATGATCTCGACGTGCTGATGCTTCTGAAGAGGATGCTGACGAGATTGGGTATGGAGGTGATGGCTTTTTCCGATCCGGCTGAGGCATTATCGGTTTGTTCGAGCAGAATCCAGAGTTTCAGTGTCGTCATCACTGATGAGATGATGCCTCGCATCAATGGTTGGGAACTTGCTCGTCGAGTCCACGATATCTCGCGGAAGATTCCGATCGTGATGCTGACTGGGCGCAAGGCCGCGATTGATCCCTCACAAATCGCGGAACACAGAATAGCGGCGTGCCTGGCTAAACCAATCCGCCTCCATGATCTCGCGCATGCCATTCAGAGTGTGATGGATGCGGCCCTGGGCGACGCAGGATTATCCGCGCCTGAATTTCCGGTAGTGCGAGTCGAGAATCAGTTTTCGAATGAAGGCGGATAGGAAGAAGGCGAGGATAACGGATGAGATCCAATCGAGTTCCCAGAACAGGATGCAGACAGCTGCGATGATTAAAAAAACAAGCCAGCTGGTGCTGTTGATGGTTTTTTGAGTCGTTCCCGGTAACTGCTTGTACTGTATCGGGCCGATCATGTGTTCCGTCTCAACTTCGACCGCACAGGTTTGCTTCCGGTCCGGCAGCATCCGGATCGACAGAAAACTCAGCATAAACGAGATCGATCCGATAAAGATCAGCAGATTGACCGACATCGGGTTACCTGGAACGGCTTCGAGGCCGAACAGATTGGTTTGGATCGATCGGAGGAATCCATAATCCAGACCATGTTCGTACAACCATGCGCCGCTGGAATACGAAAACGAGTATGCCAGATTCGACACCGACATGAAACCGGCAAAGAGCGAGCCTGCTGCATTGACAGGAATCACAGCTCCGACCAGACTGAATGTGCTCATCTGACTGAACGACAGCAGGATTGCGGAAAAGAAGCCGTACAATGAAAAGTAAGCAATACGGATGGTCTCGAGTTCCATCGAGGGAAAGATCTGGTGCAAGCGAGAGCATGTATTTGAAAATCGCGGATCGATCATCAGATACTGTGTAAATCCGACTAGGATGCTGAGCATGATGAAGACCTGGAAGATTCGTCTCAGTCCGAATCGATCCTGCCAACCGATCCCCACCACCGCAAAAAGGATGACGCCGATAAACATTCCGATGTTGACGAATCCGTCGGAGATGCCGATCTGGGTCTGGCTGAATCCGAGCGTTTCGATGCAATAGTTCGTCCAGAGCGCTCCCATGGCGGGCTGGAAGTGAAAGAGAAAGTAGAACAGGATGATCCAGAGAATCGGGCCGGTATTCAGACCGTTCCAGAAGTTCAGCACCGACGTTTTCAACGGGATGAAAACCGCCGTGTCGCGGGGGAGTTTTATGACCGCGATCAGGACGATCAAAGGGACGACGGCCAATCCATACATCAGGGTATCGATCGACAGATTATCCGCGATCCATCCGCCGGAAAATGCCGACACGATGCCTGTTCCGTAAATTGCAGCCCAGCAGATCGCCTGATTCAGTCCGACAGTTGCCGCCTTCGATCGTCCGGATGCTCTCGACTCTTCCTCTCCGGAAATGACCGTTGCCCGATCGACCGCGACGTCGGTACAGGCGAACAGGAAGGCGACGATCATGAGGGAGACGAAGAACATCGTTGCGCCGGTGTCAAGATACGGTGTCAGTAGGAAAAAAGCGGATCCGGAGGTCAACAGGATGAGCAGGATTGTTTTTGTACGACCAAAGGCGTCCATGAAGAAACCGATGATCGGTTTAAAACTCCAGGCCAGATAAGATTGAGAGAAGTAACGCTGGGTCATGCTCTCGGATAATCCGTAATCGAAATGGAAATGCTTGAATATCGGCTGATAAGTGATGCCCTGGAAAGGGTTGGCCAGACCCTGCAGAACATACTCCAACGCAAACAACCACTTCATCGCGTCGATGCCCAGAATCGTGTTCTTCTTCTCCGACATGGTGTCTCCCTGGCTGTTCAATTCGATCTGTTCTGTCTGTTCGTTGTCTCGATGTCCGATTCCCCGAGATAGGCGCGTTTGATCACGGGATCATCGACCAGAATCCTGCTGTCTCCTGAAATCACGATGCATCCCGTTTCCATGACATAGGCGCGGGAAGCCAGGTGAAGGGCCATATGTGCGTTCTGTTCGACGAGCAGAATCGTAACGCCGCTCCGATTGATCGCCTGAATACGCTCGAATACCCGTTCGACGAGTATCGGTGCGAGACCCAGCGATGGTTCATCCAGAAGTAGAAGCTTCGGCCGAGCCATGAGGGCGCGGGCGATCGCCAGCATCTGCTGTTCGCCGCCGGACAGTGTCCCACCCTTTTGGTGTCGTCGTTCTCGAAGAATCGGAAACAATTCAAATACAGCCTCAATGTCCTGGTTCGCATCATCTGAACCGGTTTGCGAAAATGCTCCCATTTTCAGATTTTCCTGAACCGTTAGTCGAGCAAAAATGCGTCGGCCCTCCGGGACTTGACTGATCCCCGCACGGACTATTTGATCCGGTCGCATCCCATCGACCGGACGGTCTTCGAACACAATATGACCGGACGACGGGGTGTGGATTCCTGAGATCGTCATCAGTGTCGTCGATTTGCCGGCTCCGTTCGCTCCGATCAGCGTCACAATCTCACCCTGTTCAACTCGAAGGTCGATCCCCTTGAGTGCGTGGATTGCCCCGTAATGCACGTGAAGTCCGCGGATTTCAAGCATGCATCACCTCATCGTGACGGATTCCGAGATACGCTTCGATGACACGCTGATCCTTCCGGATTTCGCCGGGAGTCCCCTCCGCGATTTTCTCGCCATGATCAAGCACCACGATCGAATCGCAGATCGACATGACCAGTTTCATATCATGTTCGATCAGGAGAATCGTGATCCCGCGGTCTCGGATCGATCGGATCAGGTTCATGAGCATAGTCGTTTCGGTCGGGTTCATTCCCGCCGCGGGTTCATCGAGCAGGAGCAGATCAGGGACGGATGCGAGTGCCCGGGCGATCTCGAGGCGTCGCTGATCGCCGTAAGGCAGATTCTGCGCGTATTGATTCCGGACGGGTGTCAGGTTGACCTGTGCGAGCAGATCGAGCGCATTTTCGGCGAGTTCCGTTTGTTCACGACGCATTCCCGGTGAGTGAAAAAGAGCGGGCCAGAGGCCGCATTTCAGTCGTGAATGAGCGCCCGTCATGACATTCTCGAGTACGGTCATTTCCTTGAAGATCCGGATGTTCTGGAATGTCCGGGCGATCCCCATCCGGTTGATGCGGTGTGACGGGAGCGTCTCGATGGGGCGATCCTTGAAAATGATCGACCCTTCCGTCGGAGGCATGATGCCAGTGATGCAGTTGAACAGGGTCGTCTTCCCGGCTCCGTTGGGTCCGATCAGTCCTGTGATTCGAGCCTGTTCCACCTCGAAACTCACTCGGTGGATCGCCTTGACACCGCCGAAATATTTGCTGACCTGCTGGATTTTCAGCATGCGAATTATACTTCAAGCCTCCGTTGAGGTGGCAGCAGACCTTGCGGCCGCACGATCATGAGCACCACCATGGCGGCTCCGAACAGGAGCATTCTGTAGTTCGAGAAATCCCGCATCAGTTCCGGCAAAGTTACAAGAATCAACGCACCGACGATGCATCCCCTCAGGCTGCCCATTCCTCCGAGCACCACCATGCATAGAATGGTGACGGATTCCATGAACGTAAAACTTTCCGGTGAGATGAAACTGACTTTTCCCGCGTACAGCACACCGGCGAGTCCCGCGATCGCTCCCCCGATAATACAGGCGAGCAGTTTGAATCGGTCAGCCGGGATCCCCATCGCGTTCGCAGCCAGTTCGTCATCCCGGACCGCGATCCACGCGCGACCGAAATGGGATTTGTACAATCGGTTGAGGAAGAAGTAGACGGCGAACACGGTGATCCAGACGAGATAATAGAACTGGAACGGCGGTCGGATTGTCCAACTAAAGAGAACGGGGCGGTCGATGTTCATGATCCCGTTCGGGCCGTTTGAAAACGAATCCCAATTGTTCAGGACGACACGGACGATTTCACCAAATCCCAGTGTGACGATCGCGAGATAATCGCCGCGGAGCCTCAGCACCGGCAGACCAAGCAGGAAACCGGCTAGCCCTGCCGTGATGACGCCGATTACGGCTCCCGGCCAGAACGGGCAGTCGAATCGGGTGTTCAGAATGGCATAACAATAGGCTCCGATCGCATAAAACGCGGCAAAACCCAGATTGAGCAATCCCGCCCATCCGACGATCACGTTCAAGCCAAGCGCTAGTAGTGAATAGATGCCGACCATCACTCCGACATCGACCGTGTAACGGTTGCCCAGCACCGGGAAAAACGCAACGGAGAGGATCACGGTGACTCCAGCGCCATACGACACAACCCAGGCAGATCCTGTCGGAACCTGTGGAAGGATCGACCGTAAACGTTCCGCCATCCGAAGCCTCGATCGAATGAAGGGGCGCAACCGGATCATTGCGGTCAGAGCGAAAAGCAGCGGTGCGAACATCAGAATCCGGGTCAGGGAAAAAAACGGCACAAGCAGCAGGATCAGTCCGGCGGCGATCAGGAGTACACCCACCAGGGACTTTAAAAACCGTCGGGGCATTCCGTTCGATTCCGTCATGCGCTCATGCTTTCTCGGCCAGGTTTTCACCCAGTAAACCGGAGGGTTTGATCAGAAGGACCAGGATCAGGATGCTGAAAGCGATGACATCTTTATACTCAGGTGAGATGTATCCTGCTCCGAAACTTTCAAGCAATCCCAGAATCATTCCTCCGATCATGGCCCCCGGGATGTTGCCGATGCCTCCGAGAACCGCCGCCGTGAAGGCTTTGATGCCCGCGAGATATCCGATCGAATAATTGACCAGGCCGTAATACATCGCGATCATGACACCTGCTGCGCCCGCCAGCAGCGATCCGATAATGAATGTGACCGATATAACATGATCGACATGGATGCCGCAGAGTGCCGCCGCGGTTTTGTCCTGAGCGGTCGCCCGCATCGCCGTACCGATCTTCGTGTGCTGAATCACCAGATGCAGAAGAGCCATCATTATGAAGCATCCGACGATGATGGCGATCTGGATAAGCGACACGCGCACGGAACCAAGATCGAATGCGACGGTGTTCTCGAAGAGATGTGGAAAGACCTTGTCGCGGGTTCCCTGGGCGATCATGATGAAGTTCTGGAGGAAGATCGAGACGCCGAGAGCAGAGATCAGCGGAGAGAGTCTCGGCGCGTGGCGGAGGGGGCGGTAGGCGAGTTTTTCCATGGTGAATCCGTAAGCGGCACAGACCAGCATGGCGGAAAGAAGCGCGAGGGGAACCGCGACGACCGGTGGAATTCCTCCGGCGACCAGAGTCTGAGCGGCCGCAATCGCGATGATCCCTGCGTAGGCGCCGATCATGTAAATTTCACCATGAGCGAAGTTGATCAGTTCGATGATGCCATAGACCATCGTGTATCCGAGCGCGATCAAGGCATACACCCCTCCGATGGTCAGGCCGTTCACGAGCTGTTGAAAGAACATAATGATGCGACTGGAATCCTATGGTGTCTCTTCGAGCTGGACGAACTTCCCGTCTTCCACGCGCCAGATGACGAAGGGTGATTCCGAGATATCGCCCTTGGCATCGAACCTGACGGTGCCGATGGCCGTCTTGAATTCACCCTTGTGCAACTCGGCGTTGATCTTTTTGGAATCCGTGGATTCGGCCCTCTGAATGGCCTGCAATAGGATATCCGCGGCCGAGTAGGCATAGATCGAATAGGCGCCGAAGGGACCATATTTAGCTTCATAGCGCGTGATCACTGCCTGCGCCTCCGGAATTTTACGCTGATCGCGGGTGAATGTGAGCAGCGTTCCTTCGGCAGCCGGTCCGGCGATTTTGAGATATTCCGGATCGATTGTGCCGTCGCCGCTGATAAAGGTCAGATTCATGCCCTGTTCCTTGGCCTGTCGCGTCAACAGACCGGCCTCAGGGTAAATCCCGCCGAAGAAGAGAACCTGCGGGTCCTTCTGCTTGAGCATGGTCAGGACGGCGTTGAAATCCTTGTCGCCCTGAACGATACCGCCGTAATACACTGGCTCAATACCGCCGGCTTTCAGACTCTTGACGAACTCGTCGGCCAATCCCTGCCCATACGTCGTTTTATCATGCAGAACCGCGACGCGCCGGACCGACATCTTTTTCAGGACGTGCTGTGCGGCCGCACCGCCCTGCTGCTCATCCCGACCGCAAACCCGGAACGTGCTGCTCAACCCGCGATCCGTGAACTGCGGATTGGTCGATGCCGGAGTGATCTGGGTGATCTCGCCGGCGTCGAACAGGATCTGAGACGCAGGAATCGAACAGCTCGAATTGAAATGTCCGATCGAACCGACAACACCAAGATTGACGAATTTATTGGCTACGGCAACGGCCTGTTTCGGATCATGCTGATCGTCGCCCTCAACCACTTCCAGCCTCTTTCCCAGGACCCCGCCTTTGGCGTTCCAGTCTTCGACTGCCAGTTTCACTCCGTTGGCGATATCGGTCCCCATTTTCCCCTGATCGCCCGTGATCGGACCTGCAGCGCCGATCAGAATCGTATCGCCTCCCAGAACGGGCGCACAACAGATCATGATCATCATGAGCGTGATGCCTGCGATTCGGATCATGGATATCCCTCCTGTTGAATCGAAAGATGCTGTGATCATCGGAGATATCGACGGAAAAGTCAACGAACTCCGCGCGTCTGGCATAGTGAATATGTGTTGACTGAAAACGAAACCGCACTACAATACGACTGCATTTGTGACGTGAAACGAACCGAGAGAGGATTGGGACGATGGGAAAAGGTGACAAGAGAACGAAACGGGGCAAGATCTGTGTGGCTTCTTACGGTAACTCGCGGCCGAAACCGCGAAAAATCCGGGCTCGCAGAGCCAGCCGCGCCTGATCGAAACGGCACGGACAGATCCATCGTTCCCGAACGCGCACACTCTTTGTGTATTCCCATGCGGCGCGATTGACTCGTCAGCCCGTTGAGGTAATATACTCGCCGTCCGGAATGATCCGAACGATTCAACGAAAGGGGATATTATGCCACTGGTAGACACACGGAAAATGTTTGTGGCCGCGAATACAAACGGGTTTGCTGTGGGTGCGTTCAACGTCAACAACATGGAACTCCTCCAAGGCATCATCGAGGGGTGTCGCGAGAAGGACGCACCGTTGATTCTCCAGATTTCAAAAGGCGCTCGTAAATACGCCAACATGAAGTATCTCCGAGCCCTGATCGATGTGGCCGTCGACGACAGTGGCCTTCCGATCGCGGTGCATCTGGATCACGGTGACACGTTCGAACTCTGCAAACAGTGCATTGATGAAGGATTCACGTCGGTCATGATCGACGGTTCCCATCTGCCATACGAAGAAAACATCGCCCTGACCCAAAAGGTCTGCGAATACGCGCACAAGCATTCACCGTACGTGTCGGTTGAGGCGGAACTTGGTCGGCTGGGCGGCATCGAGGAAGACGTGGTAGGAGTGAAAGAGGAAGATCTCCGGAAGTTCCTCACCGATCCCGATCAGGCAGTCGAATTCATCAAGCGGACCGGATGCGACAGCCTCGCGGTGGCCTGCGGCACCAGCCATGGAGCCTATAAATTCAAAACCGCCCCGAAACTCGCCATCGACCTGCTCGAAGAACTCACCCGACGCCTGCCCGGATACCCCCTCGTCATGCACGGAAGCAGTTCGGTGCCGCGCGAGTTCATCGATATCATCAATCAATACGGCGGCAAGATGCCGAACGCGATGGGTGTGCCGGAAGATGCCCTGACCGAAGCTTCCAAGCTGGGCGTCGCTAAGGTCAATATCGACACCGACCTGCGTCTCGCGCTGACTGCCAGCATCCGCAAGGTATTTTTCGAGAAACCATCCGAATTCGATCCGCGCCATTACCTGGGACCCGGCCGCGATGCCGTCAAGGCGGTGGTCGCTCACAAAGTCGTGATGCTGGGATGCGCCGGGAAAGCGGATCTCTGCCGGTAACGCTCCAGAAGGAAACTCGAGATGCCGGAATCCCGTTCGGCACGCGGTCCGGCCGATCTGTCGGATCTGAAAATTGATAAGCACGAACGCGAAGACGCCGGGTCGGGCCGATCCGGTCGGGCGTCGTTGATCATCATAGCTATCATCATCATCGCGGCAATCGGAATCTGGTTCTCCTTCACAGGACGCTCGACGGCCGTCGAAACGATTACGGTCCGCTCGGTTTCCGAAAGTCGCTCGTCAACTGTGCTCAATGCGAGCGGATACGTCACTCCACGCCGACGCGCAACAATCGCCTCGAAGATTACCGGACGCATCACCGAATTGTTTGTTGATGAGGGGATGGCCGTGGCGCTCGATCAGGTGCTCGCGAGACTTGACGATTCGGAAGCGCGGGACGAGGTGACGGTAGCCGAGGCGACGGTCGCAGCCGCGGATGCTTCGGTGAAGGAACTCAGAGTTGCTCTCAGGGAAGCCGTGCGTCTTCGGGATAGAATGAAAGCGCTTTTCGAAAAGAAAATGATCAGTCAGCAGGAGTTCGACGATGCTCAGGCTGCGTTCGAAAGCACCGATGCCCGCCTCAACGCCGCGGTGAAACAGACCGATGCCGCGAAAGCGAGACTCCAGATCGCAAAGCAGTATCTTGAAAATTATACCATCCGCGCCCCGTTTCCAGGCATCATCGTTTCGAAGGACGCCCAGATCGGCGAAATGGTCTCACCTGTGTCTGCAGGCGGCGGATACACCCGCACCGGGATCGCCACGATCGTCGATATGGACTCGCTCGAAATCGAAGTCGATGTGAACGAATCCTATATTGCCCGTGTGCAACCGGGACAAAAAGTCGAGTCATCGCTTGAAGCCTACCCGGACTGGAAAATTCCCGCGACGGTCCGGACTGTGATCCCCTCGGCGGACCGTCAGAAAGCAACCGTGAAAGTCCGCATTTCGTTCGACTCGCTCGATCCCAGAATCCTGCCCGATATGGGCATCAAAGTCGCGTTTCTGAGCGATCCTTCGGAAACCGAGACCCGGCGGGCGAGCATCGAGGTTCCGCGGGCGGCTGTTCGCGATATCGATGGCCGGCAGATCGTCATGATCGTGAGGCAGGATCGGATCGAGGAACGTGCGGTGAAAACCGGGATGACGACCGCAACCGATATCGAAATTCTCGCAGGACTGTCAGACGGCGATCAGATTGTCTCACCGTTACCCCCGGATCTGAAAAACGACGACCGGGTTTCCATGAAATGAGGTTCTTATGGTCAGGGTCGATGCAACGAATAATGGAAATGCGCTGATTCAGGTCCGGAATCTCACCAAAACCTACGAACGGGCCGGTGAGCGGATCGATGTGCTCACAGGGTTGAATCTCGATATCGAACAGGGTGAATTCGTCGCGTTTATGGGTCCGAGCGGCTCGGGGAAGACGACCCTGCTGAATCTGCTCGGAGGCATCGATCTGCCGACAAGCGGAAGCATTCGGGTGGATGGGGACGAGATCACGAGCATGACGGGCGGGAAACTGACTGCCTGGCGGGCACGCCATGTCGGGTTCATTTTCCAGCTCTACAATCTGATCCCCGTTCTGACCGCCTATCAGAACGTTGAACTCCCGCTGCTTCTGACTCGCCTGTCGAAAGCCAAACGCCGTGCGCACATCGAAGCTGCCCTGTCACTCGTCGGGTTGGGCGACCGCATGCAGCATTATCCGCGACAGCTCTCGGGCGGCCAGGAACAACGTGTCGCCATCGCACGCGCCATCGTGTCCGATCCGACCTTTCTGCTGTGCGATGAGCCCACCGGAGATCTCGATCGGCATTCTGCCAACGAGATTCTCGATCTGCTCGAACGCCTCGTCAAGGAACATCACAAGACGATCCTGATGGTGACACACGACCCAGTGGCCGCCGAACGAGCGGATTCCGTGCTGCATCTGGACAAGGGTGTGCTGGTCGAGAGCCGGAATTGAGGCGGATATGCGTTATCTGACACTGATCTGGGTGAATCTGCGGCGCAAAAAAATGCGCACGCTCCTGACCATCAGTTCGTTTGCCGTCGCCCTGTTTCTCTTCGGTCTGCTCGTCACGATCCACACCGCGTTCTATCAGGGTGTCGAAGTCGCCGGTGTCGATCGGGTCGTCGTGCGTAATCACATCTCGCTGATCATGCCGCTGCCGATCTCCTACAAGGAACGTCTCCTGCAGATCGACGGTGTCACGCACGTCACATATGCGTCGTGGTTCGGCGGCGTCTATCAGGACGAACGCAATTTCTTCCCACAGTTCGCGATCGATGTCGAGACCTATCGTGAAATGTTCTCGGAATACATCATCGATGATCAGCAATGGAAGGATTTTACAGCGGATCGCGAGGGCTGCTTCGTCGGCAGGGCGATTGCAAAAAAATTCGGATTCAAGGTCGGCGATCGGATTCCGTTCCGTGGCACAATTTTCCAGGGAACGTGGGAGTTCAACGTCCGGGGGATTTTCGACGCGGACAGTCAGACGGCCGATACGAATCAGTTCTGGTTTCAATACAAGTATCTCGAGGAACGCAGTCAGTTCGAGAAAGGGCTCGTGGGCTGGTATTACGCCAAGATCGGCGATGCGGATCGGGCGGCCGAGATCACGAAGGCGATCGATGCCCGGTTCGCGAATTCGCCGTTCGAGACGACTTCCGAGACTGAAAAGGCGTTCGCGGCAGGATTCGTCAAGCAGTTCGGCAACATCCGTCTGATCATTCTGTCGGTCGGAGGCGTGGTGTTCTTCACGTTGCTCCTGATCACCGGCAGCAACATGTCGATGTCGATCCGCGAAAGGACGAACGAGATCGCAGTATTGAAGACGATCGGTTTCAGTAATGGATCGGTGCTGTTCCTGGTGCTCGGCGAATCGCTTGCATACGCCCTGACCGGAGGCTTGATCGGGATCCTTCTGTGCAAGCTTCTGACCCTGGCCGGCGATCCAACCGGCGGCATGCTGCCGCTTTTTTATCTGGCTGCGGAGGCGATGGTTGCGGGCGTGCTGGTGGCGGCGCTGGTTGGACTTGGGGCGGGTCTGATCCCTGCCATCCTCGCCATGCGTCTCAAGATCGTCAACGCGATGCGGCGGGTCTGACGGGAGATTTCCATGAAGATACCATTTATCTATAACCTCAGAAGCGTTCGAGCCCGTTACACATCGTCTTTGGTCGCCGTGGTCGCCATCGCCGGCGTCGTTGCCGTGTTCATCTCGGTGCTCGCCATGGCCAAGGGCTTCCAGAAAACGTTGATCGATTCGGGCTCCCCGAGCAACGCCATTGTGTTGAGGGGGGGCGCGTCGTCTGAAATGGAAAGCGTCGTCGACCTCGAACAGTCCCGGATTCTGAGTGATCTTCCGGGTGTCGCCAAAGACCCATCCGGGGCTCCTCTCATGAGTCCCGAGGTGGTGGTGGTCGCCGCATTCAAATTGCGCGCGTCAGGGACGGATGCAAATGCCCAGGTTCGCGGCGTTTCCGACAAAGCGCTCGCGATCCGCGACAATATGAAACTGATCCGTGGACGGTTTTTCGAACCCGGTGTCGCGGAACTCGTGGTGGGTAAACTCGCTACGGAAAACTACATCGGTCTGGATCTGGACTCGACCATCCGCTTCGGCGGCGGAACTTGGAAGGTGGTCGGGATCATGGATTCAGGTGGCACGGCATTCGATTCCGAAGCGTGGTGCGATGCCCGCGTGTTGAACCAGGTTTACAAGCGTCCTGAGAACATCTATCAATCCGTGACGCTCAAACTGACCTCTCCGGCATCCCTGAAAGACTTCCGTGACGCCGCTACGACGGATCCCCGATTGTCGGTCGATGTGATGCGCGAAATCGATTACTATGCGAAGCAGTCCCAGATGGTGTCCACCATGATCCGGGTGCTCGGGTTCATGGTCGCCTCCGTCATGGCGATCGGAGCGATTTTCGGAGCGATCAACACCATGTATTCCGCTGTTTCGGCCCGGTCGCGGGAACTGGCGACTCTTCGGGCGATCGGCTTCCGTGAACGGAACATTATCGCTTCGTTCCTGCTCGAGAGCCTGCTGATCGCATTCATCGGAGGAATTCTCGGCATCCTGCTCGTGCTGCCCCTCAACGGCAATGTGGCCTCGACGATGAACTGGCAGACCTTTTCCCAGATGTCTTTCGCCTTCGTGATATCGCCCGAGATACTTGCTTCCGGCCTCGCATTCGCCCTGATCATGGGATTCCTGGGCGGCTTGTTCCCCGCCTATCGCGCTTCGCGTGTCCCGGTCGCTGTTGCATTGAGAGGCCTGTGAACGACGCCCCTCGCATGGGAGACCGTTCATGCGGCTGATCCGCTGGACCGATTCGGACGATTTCGAGTTATTCCTGTCGAGGCGTGCCCGTGATTTTTATGACATCGATTCGATGCTCCGGAATCAACCCCGGACAGTATCCGATTTCCAACTCGCGCGTCGGATCGCCGGGCTGATCAACGATCGGCGCGGCGCGGCTCTGAATCCGGCGGTCGCGGTCGAGCCGGGTTGGATCCATGCGGCTTGGACATATGCCGATATCGTCATCACACTGATCGAGTCCGAAAGCATGGCTGGCCGCACCACGGATCTGCTCGAACAGATGCTCGGAGAACCGCTCGGGGCCGATGACATGCGCACGCTCCTGGATCGCTTCGCACGGGAGTACCCGCCTGCCGAAGTCTACCGCGGGGAAATCACAGCGGAGGCCTATCTGGACGGCATGACACGAGGTCAACCCAATCGGACGCTGCTGCTGCAGAATCTGCTTGTGGTGTGGCTTCTGAGTCAGAACCGGGCCTTCGCGCGTCTTGCCGACCTGTTCGACATATCGGGATTCGTTCCCCCCTCGATCTACATGCGGTTCGATGAGTCGCTTCGTAGCGGGCTGGCGACACTCAGGCTGCCCGATAACTTCCTCGATATGCTGCTGACGCCGTCAAGACTCTTCCCCGATTCGATCGACCGGCAGCTCGACTACATGCTGAAGAACTGGCGGAGAGTGGCGCGGATTCCCGATCATCGGATTCTGGCCGCGCTCGATATGATACGTGAGGAACACAAACCAGTGTTCGGTCCGGGGCCTGGGCCTGTTGAAGCACCAGGTCTTGGTGAACTGGAATCCGAACCTGAACGCTTCAGCCCGGATCTCGACTGGATGCCCCGACTCGTATTGCTGGCGAAAAACACACACGTCTGGCTGTATCAACTCACTCAGAAGTACCGCCGGCCTATCCGGACGCTCGATGCCATTCCGGATGATGAGTTACAAGCGATCGCCCGCCGGGGCGTGTCGGGATTATGGTTGATCGGTGTCTGGGAGCGCAGTGATGCATCGCGCCGAATCAAGCGCATGTGCGGCAATCCCGAAGCCGATGCCTCCGCATATTCGATCGTCGATTACGCCATCGCGACCGACCTGGGCGGCGCATCCGCATTTGACTCGCTCAGAGAAAAAGCTTGGAAACACGGCATCCGGCTCGCCGGCGATATGGTCCCGAATCACATGGGCATCGATTCGAACTGGGTGATCCAAAATCCCCAGCGTTTCGTCTCACGCCCCGACTGCCCCTTCCCGTCCTACTCATTCACCGGTCCGGACCTTTCGCCCGATCCCGGTTTGGTCATTCAGATCGAAGACCACTATTTCGACCGGACAGACGCGGCGGTCGTGTTCCGTCGCGAGGACCGCCGCATCGGCAGCGTCCGGTATGTGTATCATGGCAACGACGGGACCGTGATGCCTTGGAATGATACGGCTCAACTGGATTATTTGAACCCGGAAACACGCGAAGCCGTCATCCGAGCGATTCTCGACGTCGCCCGCCGCTTCCCGATCATCCGGTTCGACGCCGCCATGACACTCGCCAAACGCCACTACCAGCGTCTCTGGCATCCGGAACCCGGCACAGGCGGATCGATCGCCTCACGCGCGGAATTTTCGATGACGAAAGAGGCTTTCAACGAGGCGATGCCCGAGGAATTCTGGCGGGAGGTGGTCGAGCGAATCGCGGCGGAAGCGCCTGACACGCTGCTGCTGGCCGAGGCATTCTGGCTGATGGAGGGCTACTTCGTCCGAACGCTCGGTATGCACCGCGTCTACAACAGCGCCTTCATGAACATGCTCCGCGACGAACTCAACGGGCAATACCGATCCGTCATCAGAAACACGCTTGAATTCGACAGCGATGTGCTCAAACGATACGTCAACTTCATGAACAACCCGGACGAAAAAACGGCCGTCGAACAGTTCGGGCGCTTCTCGAAGTATTTCGGCGCCTGCGTCATGCTCGCAACACTACCCGGCCTGCCGATGTTCGGACATGGTCAGTTTGAGGGGTTCACCGAAAAGTACGGGATGGAGTATCGAAGGAGTTACCGAAACGAGCAACCGGATATCCGGTTCATGCGTTATCACGATCGAATCATATCGCCGCTCCTGCATCGGCGGCGCCTCTTCGCGGACGCGGAAGAGTTCCGTCTATACGACTTCGTGACGCCCTCCGGCGCGGTCGATGAAAACGTTTTCGTCTATTCCAACCGGCACGGAACGGCCTCAACGCTGATCGTTTTCAACAACCACAACGGGCGGACGCGGGGTTTGATCCGGACGTCCACTCCCGTTCGGGACAAGAGGTCGGCTTCCGAATCGCCCGTATTCACGCGAACGCTGGTTCACGATGCTCTGGGGTTACGCGGCGGGGCAGGCATGTTCTGCATCTGGCGCGAGCAAGTTGCCGGATTGCAGTACATCAGGCCGTCGGACGAGATCATCGGCGGGGGGCTTCAGTTCGAGCTCGGACCGTATGAACATCGCGCATATCTGGATATTACAGAAGTATCCGATAGTGCAGACGGGTTTTATGGCCGAATCACGGAGTATCTCAAGGGGCGAGGCGCGTGGGATATCGCCGAGACATCCCGGGAGATCGAATACGGCGAAATTCTGCGTCCGTTTCGGGATCTTCTGTCCAGCCTCTTTACGCCTCACGAATCGGCTCGGCGACGAAAACAGGTCCCACGGAGTCGTCGCGGGTTCACTTCCACTCACCTGAGGCTTCTGCCATTTTTCAAAGCGGTGCGTCTGACTCCACGATCCCGGGGTCCGGTTCGGCTCGCCGTTTCCTCTGTCCAGTCGCGTCTCAGGTCGCCGCTTTTCATGCGTGCCGTTCCCGCCGGAGAAGCTCCGGTCAGCCGATTCGATGCGCGCAACCGCCGGAACCTGGCGCAGTTCATACTCTCGGATACGTTCAGATTGCGATGGATGCTAATGGGCGCGGTGCTCGGTGGACTCGGAAAACTCGCTCCGCGTACCGATCGTGTCGAAATCGTCCGGGAGTGGGTCGACGAGTGGCTGCTCGGGCGCCTCATCATGCGACGGGCGATGGAGCGCGACATCGATGAGGATACGGCTAGGCGCGGCGCGGCGATCCTGCGTGCGCTCCTTGTGTTCCAATCGATCCGAACGGATCGGGGATCATGTACGGGAATTGCGCGAACGCTACGGACTCTGATTGCGAAAGACAGTGAGTTCCGCTGGCTGATCGGCGCGAACGAATTCGATCAGGTCGTCTGGTTCCGGAAGGAATCCTGGGAGGAGTTGCTCGCGTGGATGAGTCTTGAGCGGATGAGTCGGATGCCGTCGAGGTGTCGAGGGATGAAGACGGGGCGGGCAATCATCCGGTACTGGGCTGTGCTCAGACGCCTCGAGGCGATGGCCCGCCGCTCGGGTTACCGTCTCGAATCGCTTCGCGGGTTGCTTCGGGATTAGTGGAAGAGTGCGAAATAGATGACGTAGAACCACGAGAAAAACCCGTGGATGATGGCCCAGAGAATCGATTTGTTGATGGAATAGGACAGGGTGATCGCGAGCGCGGATCCCATGCTGATTCCTGTTGAAGTGACCGTCGAGGATGAAACGAGTTTGCCCATGTCATGCTCCTTGTGCGACCCGGAGTCGATCCGATGAGATTCCGGAGTGATCCGTGTCGAGTGTGAATACGCGCGGAGTCATCAAATCGTTCACTCGAATCGCAGATGCTTGACCGTGATTCCGTTGGTGATCAGTTCGTTCAGCGAATCGATGCCGATCCTCAGGTGGGCTTCGGCGTATTCCCGCGTGACGATCTGGTCGCTTTCGGCTGTTTTGATTCCCTCCGGGATCATCGGTTGATCGGAGACCAGCAGGAGTGCGCCGGTGGGGATCTGGTTGTGGAACCCGGCGATAAAAACGGTGGCGGTCTCCATATCGATCGCCATGCAGCGGAGTTGTCTGAGATAATCCATGAATTCCGCGTCGTGTTCCCAGACGCGACGGTTGGTTGTATAGACCGTTCCGGTCCAGTAGTCCCGTCCGTGATTGCGAATGGTCGTGGAGATCGCTTTCTGGAGATTGAACGCTGGCAGGGCGGGGACGACGGCCGGGAAATAGTCGTTGGATGTGCCTTCGCCGCGGATGGCTGCGATCGGTAGAATAAGATCTCCGAGCTGATTCTTTTTTTTCAGTCCGCCGCATTTGCCCAGGAAGAGGCAGGCTTTGGGGAGCAGGGCGATCAGGAGATCCATGATGGTGGCGGCATTGGCGCTACCCATTCCGAAATTGATGATCGTGATGTCGTTGGCCGTCGCACTCGGCATGGGATGATTTTCACCACGGATTGGAACACCGTGCCATTCCGCAAATAGTCTTACGTAGTGTGAAAAATTCACCAGAAGGATGTAACGGCCGAATTCGTCCAGTTCGAGGCCCGTGTAACGCGGGAGCCAGTTGCTGACGATCTCTTCCTTGCTTTTCATCTGAATCTCCCTCGTTGTGCCATTCAGTGCGATCGCAGGACGTCTTCCAATCCGTCGAAGTCGACCTGCTTCCGGGACGCATACTCGACGACAGGGCCGTCCTTCAACAGGATATAGGTATCACGCGGGGTGCCTTCCGCCGAGATGATCCGGACTACCCGATCGCCATCGTTGAATCCCCAGTGCCGTCCGTCCGCGAAGAGATGCTGGATGTTCAATCCTTGTCTAGTTTTGATGTGCCACTGGTCCTTGGGTTGATCCCAGGAATCGTCGATGATGCATGTGATGATCTGGCAGGAAAGACCCGAGGCGGTGCGGGTGTCGCGGATCGCCAGTCCGGAGTCGTTGGGCAGGCCGAACACGAGGCACTCCGGGTAGCGGCGGGCGTTGCGTGCGAGAATGTTCTCGCGGCCGTGTTCGAAATGCGACAGGGCGATGATGTTCCGCGCCAGACCGTATCCGCGCGTGGGTCTCGCTTCATACTCGATGCTGCTGCTGAAGTATTCGCACAACTGATCGACTCCCGCTGAAAAACCGGCGGTGAGAAGTCCGCGTTCCTGTCGATTGGCGATCAGTTTGGAGATGGTGTCCGGATCGTCGAAGAACCTGGAGCCGATGGCGGCATATCGTTTGATGCCGGTCCAGGGATTCCCGCCGCCGAAGATCACGACAGCATCGGATTTGAGGTGATCGACCAGAAGACGGGCGTCTTGTTCCTCCATTTTGGGGGCCCAGTAGATGGGCTGGGCATTCAATCCGTATCGGGCGTAGTAGTTGAAAAACCATTCGAACCGGCTCCAACTGTATTCCTGGCGGTCCAGGTCGGTTTTCAGCCCGGTTCCGTTGGACATGGGGAGAAACAGGATTTTTTTGTTGCCACGGAGAGCGCGTTGAACGAGCCAATCGTTGTGGAGGACATTGCTGCGGCTGTGGGAGCTGTAGAGGAGTGTTGTGGGTTCCATGAGGGATCCTTTCGCGTGTCCCGCGAGGCGCGGCTCGCAGGAGTAAAAAGCAATTCTGAATCAAGGAGAGGGAATAATCAAGATGGGATCCCTCAATCCAACCATCCTTTCGCGGGGGAGGTGAGACAGGATGACTTGACCCTGAGACGCGGATTCATTATGTAAGAATGACCTTCGAGACTGATTTGCTCGGAGTTCAAGGAGTCCGCCGATGCTAATGTCAAAAAGATTGTCCATTCGCGTGATCGTGTGTCTGTGCTGCGCATCCGCCATGATTCTCATCCCATACCGTTCCTTCGCTGCGGAAGATCGCTCCGAAGCTCCGAAGAGTCTCGTGACCGAAATGGCGCCGGACATCCGTTTCGACGAAACCTCCCATGACTTCGGCGTCCATGGCCCTGGCGTAGAACTGAAGTGCTCCTTCACCTTCCAGAACAACGGGAATGCCGATCTGATCATCAACAAGGTGAAATCGAGCTGCGGATGCACGGCAGCCATTGCCTCCGCCGACATCATCGCTCCCGGAAAGAGCGGAAAAATCGATGTCACATATAAACCGGGAACTATGCAGGGAACATTCGAAAAACATGTCACAGTCCTGAGTAACGACCCCGATAACCCCAGCATGGTCCTCGCGATTAAAGCCTCCGTCGAACTCGATCTCGGTGCGGACCCCGATCGTCTCGGCACCTCGATCCCCAAACGCGGCGATGTCGTGGAACTCCCGTTTGCGGTCTTCGGCAAGGAACTTCCCAAGGCAAGCATCACCAAAATTTTCCTGGAAACGGGATCCGGACATGAAGCACTCGAAAAATCGATCACATGGACAATGAAGGACGATCGAACTCTCGAGACCCCGTGTTATAAAATCCTCGTCAAGGTGGACTCGAATAACATCATGCCCGGTCGATACGATGCAAAACTCGTCATCGAAACTAGCAGCAGGAAGGTGCCCCGTTTCGACGTGCCGCTGTTCATTGAAGTCGCGGGACCCATCAAGGTCGATCCCCGAATCGTGCTGATTACCCGGATCGCGCCCAATGCCCCGCCAGTCAAAACCGTTAAATTCTATGCCCCGGACGGTCCACCATTCCGGATTATCTCGGCGAGTATCGACGAACCGGGACTCGAAATCGGTCCGATTCCCGCGGATTCCGCCCCGAGCCACGACCTGACGATCCTCATGAAGGACGCATTCAATCGTGAACTCGTCACGACCGATCTGATCATCAAAACGGATAATCCCGACATGCCGGAAATCCGCGTTCCGATCACCGCCCGAGGCCGCATTCAATCGAAAACCGACCCGGATGCATCAAAGGCGCCAGCAAATTCCCTCAGGAGTCTCTCGAAAACTCCCTGAGCATCACCGGAGTTTCAACGTCAGCATCACATTCCGGGTACCCGAACTGCAGTCAAACTCCGATGGAAGGCTCTTCCAGAATGGATGTCCCGGTGCCATTTCGCCGTTGATCGTGTCCACGACAATCCGGAATCCGCCGCCTGCCTGCCGCGTGATCAGATGCCTCAGCAAATCAAAACATGCCGCCATTCCGGGATCATCCCACGGCACAAACACCGTCAGATGCCGTCCGTTCTGAGCTGATATCATCAGCATGGTTTCGCCAGCCATGACGACATGCACGCCGCCGATTCGCCGAACGCTGCTTACCCCTGTTTCATCATCCTCCGCTCCGCACCACGCAGGATCGAGCGTCGATATCCAATATGGTTTTTCTCCCGTTTCCTCAGTCCGCTCCATCTCT
>CAYYMM010000060.1:0-27331 GCA_964472395.1 uncultured bacterium
TGCCATCGCCGTCCATGGTACTCCAGTGGATTGCGTCAAACTGGCGCTCGATCAGTTTACCGTCGATGCCAGGCCGGATTGTGTTGTAAGCGGAATCAATCAGGGCCCCAACACCGGTATCAATATTTTCTATTCCGGAACGGTTGCCGCTGCGATGGAGGCGACGCTGATGGGTGTACCGGCGATAGCTGTGTCGCTGGCCTCATTCTCGTCGAAGGTATTTGACATAGCGGCCCGGGTCGCGCGGCAGTGTGCGGAAATGATCCAGAAGCATCCCCTTCCGCAAGGTGTGCTCTTGAACATCAACGTGCCAAGTGTGCCTCTGTCAGAAATCAGAGGAATTCGCCAAACGGTCCAGGGTGCGGGGCGGTACAGAGATTCGTTTATCAAGCGTTTAGATCCCAGCGGGAAACCCTACTTCTGGTTGACCGGCAATCGTATAGATTCACCGTTGTCGCCTGATGAAGACGATCAGGCTATCTCAGAGAATTTCATTTCCGTCACACCGCTCCGTGCCACACTCAATGCACACGATCACCAGATCCTTGATTTGAACGAAGCATTCCCATGGCTGTCACGGATCGCTCCGGTCTGATGGTCGTATCAGCATGTCATTATCTGCTATCGGAACCAAGATGATCGTCCGCCTCCTCTTGCTGGCTTTAGGGGTAGCGGCGATTTCTTCTGCAGCCGTCATGATCAAGCAGACCGATGCCCCCGCATTGACAATCGCTTTTTATCGAATGTTCATTTCAGCGATTGTCATCTGGCCTTTTTATCTCACACGCTCAGAGCGTATGTCTCATCCCGGTCACAGATCGACAGCTGTCGTCGGCGGCATTTTTCTCGCGGCCCACTTCGCTCTCTGGATTTCGTCGCTGAAATACACTTCGGTCGCGAATTCGCTGATTCTCGTCACAATGAACCCGATCTTCGTGGGTATCGGATCAGTGTGGATCCTCCGTGAGAAAACAACGCTATTGCTGATCATCGGCACCTGCCTGTCCATCGCGGGCTGCAGTGTCTTGTTACTCGGAGACGTCACCTCAACCCAGGCGAATCTTGAGGGGAATATGCTGGCTCTTGCCGGTGCGGTCGGTATGTCTGGATATATGCTGGTCGGGAGAAAAGTCCGACAGGAAGTCGCCCTGATTCCATATGTGGCATGGGTCTATGGTGTCGCGGCTTTGATCCTCGGGGTCATCTGTGTGATTGCCGGAACACCTCTGGTGCCCGGAAGCCCCGAAACTTTTGTGCGTTTACTGCTGATCGCCTTGATTCCGCAGATTCTCGGACACACCAGCATCAACTGGGTGTTACGATATGTTCCGCCTTCGTATGTTGCTGTTGTGATCTTGCTTGAACCAGTTCTGGGAAGCCTCATGGCCTACTGGATTCTGTCCGAAGCCATTACGGGGTGGACGGCGGTCGGCGGCACCCTGGTTCTGTCCGGCATCGTAACGGCGCTTGTAAGAACATCGGAATCAAAAAAATGAATGTGATTCTGGCCATGGCGGGAGTTTGGGTACGGTCCATTGCGCGTTGACACTAACGGGTTCGAGGTGTAAATTTAAAGATAGCCTTTCGCAACAGTTATCTGAATGGGATGGACGTCATGGTTGGAAAAAACAACGAGCAGCCAACGGATCGTTTTAAGAAAAAGACATCCGATACCGGGGACACATCGTCAAATCTTGATTTCAGTCGTGAATCGGATGAGCAGGACGATAGTCGGAAATGGTTCGACGATGGCTTGAAAGCTCTGGAAAAACAGGATTACAAGGAAGCTATTCGATTACTAAATAAGGTCGTCCGCGTCGATCCAGACAATCTGACTGCATACGAAAAACTTACGATCGCAAAATCAATCCAGGCCGACATCGACAGTGTCGAGGAGTTCATCGCGATAGGCAAGGATTGCATGAAGCATCAGGACTGGGCCGGAGCTGCCGAGGAGTTTCGTAGCGCTTTGGGTATCGTTCCGGATCATTCTACTGCGACGAAATTACTTGCTGAAGTGACACCTTACCTCAAGGAAACCCGTCGTCTCGAGAAAGTAACTCAGAGCGACTTGACTCAACCCACCAAACCCCATACTCCGGATTCGCCGCCGGTTCATACACAGGAAGAGAATGTTCCGCCATATCGGTACAAAGAACCGGATCCGGACCAATATCAGGTCGAGGATCTCAATGTCATAAATATGGACATCCCAGACACCAGTTCGATCGAGAAGAAACTGGGTGATGCGATCGCGTTGTATGAAGCAGGAGATCTGCAAGGCGCTCAAAAGCAACTGCTCGCTCTGAAAAGTAAAGTCAAGGATCATTCACAGATCGATTATTATCTCCGAATCATCGAGAGTAAATTTGTCGATTCAAAATCGAGCCAGGATCAGGAAACCGTCGAACGGCTTCTGAAAGAAGGGATGGATGATCTCGAAGCAAACAAGATCACCGATGCGATCGGAAAGTTCGAAGAAGCTCTGAGAATCAAGCCTGATTTTGAGCAGGCGAGAAGCATGTTGGAGCGTGCGAATGTCCTGAAGAGCCCAAAGCCGAAACCTGTTAAAGTTCCGGAACCCGAGAACAAACAGGCACCGGTTAAAACCGCCGCGACAACCGTGCGTAATCCTCCCCTGGGCTCCTCAAACCCGGCCGTCAAGATCTCTATCGCTGCCGCTCTCCTGATCCTTCTGGGTATTCTAGGATACTTTATTTTTGTCATGTTACCAAACATCAAGGCCGAAAATCTGATGAAACAGGCCAAGGTTCTGATCTCTGAAAATCGTGATGCCGATGCACATGTCAAACTCGTCGAATTCCTGAAGATCAAACCCGACAACTTAGATGGCCTGATGCTGGCAGGAACCACCGCCCAAAAATCGGGTAATTTCCCGGAAGCGATCCGTTTCTTCACCGAGGCTTCCACCAAAGAACCCAAGAATCTGTCGATCGTCCTCAGTCTCGGTGAAACCTATCTGCTTGCCAACCAACTCGATGCAGCGGAAAAATCATTGACTCAGGCCGCCGGAGATCCTGCTATCGCAAAAAAAGCGTATTTGAGTCTCGGAATCACACTGACGCGGCAGAATAAAAAAGAATCTGCCGTCGAGGCCCTTCGTAAAGTCATCGAACTCGATCCGGACTCTGCTCAGGCACACTATGAACTTGGACGGATACTCGAAGACAAGTCCGCTCCGGAAACCGCTGAAGTCGAATATCTCGCAGCCATCGAGAAAAACTCGAAGTACACGGATGCATTCGAAGCGCTTGGAACGTTCTATCTGACGCTGGAGAGACCGGATCCCGCAATCGAAATTCTGAATCAGCCTCTTATGTGGTTGAAAACCAGTCGCCCGAACGAAACCGAGATTATCAATCGTATACGCATCCTTCTAGGACAAGCCTATTATCTCAAGGGCGAGTATGACAATGCCATCGACCAGTACAATAAAGTGCTGTTGCTGACAGAGGACTTGAACGCATCGATTGAACTGGGTCGCGCCTACTATAAGCAGAACAAAGACCAGGCTGCGATAATCGCTTGGCAGAAAGCCCTGAAACTCGAACCCAATAACGCCGATATCAACTTCCGTATCGGCCGTGCATATCATCGACTCTCGGATTACAAAGCAGCGATCGATTACTACAACAATGCGATCCGCTTGGATCCCAAACACTCCCAGGCCTACGCCAATCTCGGATTTGTATACCAATCACAGAACAAAATCCCGCAGGCTCGTGAAAGTTGGGAGACTTCGCTGCGCTTGAACCCCGAGCAACCTTTTGTCATCAACGAACTTAAAAAACTCCAAGCCGATAAACTGCTGTCGTTCGATTGATTCGAAAAAAAAACTCCGGAGAAATCTTCTCCGGAGTTTCTCTGAATCATTTCGATCAATGGTATCCGAAACTGATCACATCGTATTCGCCTAACAATGAGCTCGATGCGTCGAGCATCGCACCCCAGAATAAAAGGTTCTGGGCAGACCCGAAGTTGCCCGCAGGCCAATCGAATGTAAGAATGCTCACTGTCGTCATCCCTTGTGCCAGAGACTGGATATCCTGCCAGGCAACATCCGGAGTGAACGCCGGATAAAAGAAATACGATCCGTAGACATCAAGGATGACAAACAGATCGATGTTCTGCTGAGGGACGGATGTGCCGTTGATCATGATCGCATCGAGATCAAAGGGCATCCCAGCGACAAAATCCGATGCACTCAACGACAGGACTACTCCGGTTCTCATCTGTGTTCGACTATAATAACCTGTGTTGGCATTATCTCCATGGAACGATGTCCAGAACTGCTTCTCCTCATCGTACTGGCCGGAAAGGTTGAAACAGTGGATGCGTTGCGAACATGCGACAATCTCGATATCTCCGTCACCATCGAGATCGGCTACGGCGGGTGAGGGGAAGCCATCGGCATCGAGCGAAATTGCGGAAGCATATTCAGTTCCATTCGAGTTCAGGATATGGAGAAATCCCTCCAGATCACCACTCGAAACCACCACTTCCGGATTCCCAGTCCCATCGATATCGGCAATCACGGGACATGAACTGATTTTTTCACTTGTCACGACGACTGGCCAACCCGTGACCGGCGATCCGTCTGCATGGAACGCATAGACGCGACCGCTGAAATCACCAATGACGAGCTCGGGGATTGAATCACCGTCGAGATCCCCGACGGCGGGCGATCCGTACACCGTCGAGATCGTCCCGACAGGAAATCCCTCCACTAATGCACCGGTGTGATGCAATGCATTGAGGCCACGTTGGGTGATCTCCGCGTTATAGTCGCCATATCCGAAAATAATCTCGAGATCGCCATCGCCATCGATATCGAGAACGACAGGTGCCGAGTATATCTGGTTCGGGATTCTGACCGGGAACCCGGCTTTCATGGAGCCATCGGGTGTAAATACGTAGACATCACCGTAATCCAATGGCTCAACATCATCTTTTGTCGCGACGATTATCTCTTGTGTGCCATCTTGATCGAGATCCGCGACGGCTGCGGTCGTGAAGACATCGGTTCCGAGATCCTTTGGCCATCCGGTGATGACCTGTCCATCATATCCGAAAATAAACAACTTATTGTTGTAACTTCCCGCGATAATTTCCGGATGAGAATCACCCAGAACATTCGCGACAACCGGTGCGCATTTGAATCCCGTCGTATTGGCTTCGGCTTCTGCTGGATCGTTGTAAAAGCTGGTCGTGAGTTGAACCGGAAAACCAGTCAGATAGGATCCTGCGGATGAAAAAGCGTGCAGTCGGCCGTTGATGCGTGATTTGGTCCCCAGATTCGGGTTTCCGGGATTCCTGTATTCCGTATCAGTCCAATAATCCACAATGATCACATCCGGAGATGAATCCAGATTGAGATCCGCAATCGCGGGTGCGCCTAGGACCAGAAGGCTGTCGAAGGGCTGCATTGTGCTGATGAATACTGGCCACCCAGGCAACTCCATCCCGTCCGGTCCGATTACATGAATCAGGCCATCGTTACTGGCGGCGATGATTTCCAGATCCGAGTCGCCGTTCATGTCCGCAAGTTTGGGAGAGCTGTTGAAACCGCCCTGAGAGTACACCGGGAAACTCGGTAACTCGGGAAATCGATTGTTGATGGACAACTCAAGATTTTGTACGTCGGAGTAACCGCCTGCACCGCTGATGTTGACGATGATGTTTACCATAGAGGCAGCCGAGGCGTTGATCGTAACTGAGAGCGGATCCGAAGGACCTTTGATCTGTTTTGAGGCGAAATCGCCGAATGATGCGCTCGAATCGACGAACTGGATTGCGCTCGAGGTTGTTGAAAGCGAAATGGAAATGGCGGATCCACCGGTCCAGGAATGGTTCTTCAGATACAGATCAAGTTGAACGGTTTCACCCGCATCCGCTTCATAGTTGTTGTTCCCCGAGCCATCCCGTACGATCAGCCTCTCAATGCGGATCACCGGACCGTTGGTCATGCTGTTGAGAAAATCGACCCGACCGGCACTCAGATTCCCCATGAAGGCCGGATTATATTGATCGATGTTGATGCACCCACCTTCGATGCGCTGTTCAATTTGCGCCCGTGTGATGCCGGGATAGGCCGAAGCAAGCAGACCACCGAGGGCAGCAGCAACTGGGCTGGCCATCGACGTTCCGGATTCCTTCTTGTATGTGTTTCCCGGTTCGGTTGAATAGATCGAGACACCGCAGGCATAGATATCGACCCATGCGTTTCCGTAATTGGATGAACTATCTTTATTGTCGAACTTGTTGGTGCTTCCGACGGCGATCACGCCATCATAGGCTGCCGGATACGAGGGCGTTGTGTCTCCGATGCCGTCATTACCACCGTTCCCGGACGACGCGAATACGGTCAGGCCCAGTCCATGTGCATACTCGATGGCATCTTCTTCGGCACTCGATGGGCCGCCTCCTAGACTCATGTTGATTATCCGTGCGCCATTGTCAGCCGCATACACGATCGCTTCGGCGACATCGTCCGGATACGCCCCGCCTTCGCCATCCGGGAAGACTTTGCAGGTCATCAGACTACAACCCCAGGTGCCACCGGCGCACCCGATCGCATTGTTCGTCACCGCGCCAACAATACCAGCGACGTGAGTCCCATGAATGTTATCCAGGTTGACACAGTCCGGATTACTGTCGGAACCGTTGAAATCCCATCCGTAGTAATCATCGGTGTACCCGTTTCCGTCGTTGTCGACACCATCGATCGTCTCCGCAGTATTGTGCCAGAAGGCAGCCGCGAGATCTTCGTGGTCGAGATCGGCGCCTGAGTCAATGATGGCAACAACTACCGAGGGATCTCCATGGGAGATATCCCATGCAGCCTCCGCGTTTATCAGCGGCCAATGGTATTGTTGTGATCCGTAGGACGGATCGTTCGGTACACCGTGCATTTCGAGGGGAACCCTTCGTTCCGCTACCTGAATGTCATTCCTGGTTGACAACTCCTCGACTACCGCATCGACTGCGGCGGATGAGTTGAGTTCAGCCCGAATCCAGAGTCTCAGATCGGGAACATCCACCCTCGGTTTCGCGTTGGGGAAAACTGGTTTCCACGATTGAATTCCACACTCAATCAGTGCCTTTGCGGCCGATTCGGTCAGAATCCATCCCGCGTCCGAAGCCGATTCGATCGCTTCCGGAGTCAGCTTCACAAGCACGACATTGGGATCGAATCCGGAATAGGAGGCCTGAAAAGGGCATCCTAAAAACACGACCCCTAGACAGGCAATGATAAAAACTTTCATACGGTTTCTCCTCAAGGAAAGATTAAAGGATCGGTGGACTCCTCGAGCGCCCCGGCACGTGAATCAGGTTGAGTCGGTGCGCCAGCGGTTCGCGCAGGATGCTCCTGCTGACCTCTTCTATTATACACTATCTTCGACTGTTCTCGTAGATCCCCTCATCAATAGATCTGCCGGTAAATACTTAGAATATCATCAGCTTCCAGCACCCGGGGATTCCTGTTGAGGAGATCATCGTACTGCATGGCCAGTTTGACGAACTCCTCGAGGTCGACACCCGCAATGTTATAGCTCGAAAGATGAAGCGGATGCTCAATAGCTCGGTAGAGCTGCTCCAGAGCTTCAACCGCCTTGATTGCCTCGGATTCGATGCCCTGAACCGGACAACCCAGTAATCGAGCCACGCGGACGAACTGAGAGGGGACGACCGGTACATTATAGCGGATGACTCCGAGTGAAATCAGAGCAGAAGCCTGGGGATGGGGTATGCCGTACCGCGCGGTGAGTGGATAGGCGAGTGCATGCACGGCGCCGGATCCCGTCATGTTCAGTGCGAGTGCGGCCAGAAGACTGCCCAACGCGACGTTGTAGCGGGCTCTGAGATTCGATCCGTTGCGATAGCAGTCGAGTAGGTTTTCATTGATCAGAGCGATGGACTGCAGTGCGAGGATTTCTGAAAATGGAGAGGCTTCCATCGATATCAGTGCTTCGATGGCATGGGTCAGAGCATCAATTCCGGTAGCGGCCGTCAGATCCGGCGGCAGTGTCAGCATCAGCTCGGGATCCACGATCGTGAGGCGTGGTGCGATGAATGGATGATCAAAAGGCAGAAGGATCTTGTTCTGTGTGTGTCTGACGAGAACCTTGGTGTCGATCTCGGCCCCATTCGGAGGCGTCGTCGGGATCGAAATGACTGGAATACCGAACGTGTGAAGCGTTTGTCCCCCGGGGTAGATCGCTTCGATTGTGCAGGGGTTGGCCGAATGAGCGGAGAAAACCTTGGCCAGATCCGTGCATCGCCAGCCGCCAAAACCAATGATCAGATCAAACTTCGAAAGATCAACTGTCTGAACGGCGGATTGGATGCCTTCAAATGAGAGAATCTTGTCGGCGATGACAAACGACTCGTATCGTATCCGACTTGAAATCAGAGTTGTTTCGATCGACGATGTCAGTTTCTGTTCCACCATCTGCTTGTCGAGCACCAGTAAAATGCTCTGAGCTCCGATCTTCAGGATTTCGTCGGGGAGAGATGCCAGCGTTCCATTCCCGAATCGTGTTTCGGGAACCTGCTTTATCGTAAACTTCGTTTTCATGTATATGCTCCATAATTCGTTGATTTTATTGACTAATAGGTGCGATTCCGAAGAGTCAGAATCATAGCACAATCCAACGGGGGATTGCAGCAAAATTTTCTCGGAGCGATTTTCCATCCGGTTTGTTATGCTGAACAGGTTCACCGCGTCATCAGGGGGAGTCGGATTGATGCTGCACTACAAGCGAGCGGTCATAACCGGGGATGTCCATCTCGATCCGCGAGTGCCGGCCCGTGAAATCGCTTTCTGTCGGTTTCTCGACTGGGTGATCGATCATCGCCCCGATGCGCTCATCCTGCTCGGGGATATCTTTGAGTTCTGGTTCGGATACGATTCCATCATGTTTTCTCGTTTTCTTCGACCTATTGTTCGCTTGGGAACCATCCGGAATCTCGGAATCGATATCCACTATCTCGTCGGCAATCACGACTTTCTTCCGGGGCGTGTCTTTTCCGAGTATCTCGATATTCAAGTTCACGACGACCCGATCCTCATTCGCTTTGGGGAGACGCTGACATATTTGTCGCATGGTGACGAGATCAATTCGGAGGATCGAGGGTATCAGTTCCTGAAATCCATCCTGCGAAATCCGATATCCCAGCGGTTGTTCCGGCTGATTCCTGCTTCATTCGCCTGGCATTTGGGGCGTGTAACCTCGGATACCAGTCGGAGATACACGCAACACAAGAACGAGATGTCCCCGGCGACCTTCGATTGTTTCGTGCAGAAACTGGCCGAACAGAACATCACCGCGATCATCCATGGCCATACACATCATCCGATGGATCGGATCATGACGTACGGTGATCGTCAGATTCGCCACATCAATGCCGGACACTGGTTCGGACCGGGGCATTATATTCTGGCAGACTCCGGTGCTTTCGAACTGAAATCGGTACCGATTGGATAAGTGCGATTACCCATGATCGATATGTTGATCGACACGCTGTTCCCCTCCGAGTGCTTATTCTGCGGACAGCCCGTTGTACATAAGACCGGAGCGCCCGGACATATCTGCAGGAATTGCATTGAAAATCGATTTCCGATATCGCGTGCGTACTGTCCGTCATGTAACAGTCCGCTGCCTGGACCTGAACTGGTCTTGCGCGGGTTGTGTAAATGTTGCGATCAGGGCAGATGGGGAATCGAAGGGATCGTTTCCATCGAATCCTACCATCGACATTCTAGCATCCGCCCCATGCTGCTCGGATTGAAACACCGAAACCAATCACAATTTGCCCGAGATCTCGCGTTTCTGCTCGCTCGAACCGTACGGTCACGTCTCAGCGATCGGATGTTTGCCGGGATAACGGCTGTTCCATTGCACCCGTCCCGTGAGAAGAAGAGAGGCTACAACCAGGCGGCTCTGATAGGTCTCCGGTTATCGCGGTATCTGGGAATCCCGTTTCAAGCGGATGTCATCCGGAGGCTTAGGAGGACCATGCCGCAGTCCGGGGATTCTCTTGCCCGCCGGATGAACGTCTCCGGTGCGTTTTCACTCACCGGCCGTCCTACACGCGGTCGCTGGCTGTTGGTGGATGATGTGTTTACAACCGGCGCGACGACGCGGGAATGCGGTATGTTGCTGATCATGAACGGATGCTCGTCGGTATGCATCGCCACCTGCGCATGGGCGCTTCCGCGGCACAGGCGCAGTATTTTAAGAATTGAAGGAGAAGCGATTCAGTGAAGACAAAGCTGGAATTCGGAAAGAAACTGGTCTTTTTTGATGGCGCGATGGGAACGATGCTGCAGCAGACGGGCATGCAGCCGGGGATGTCGCCCGAGCGGTACATGCTGGAGCATCCCGATCGAGTGACGGACGTGCACCGCCGCTATATCGATGCCGGTGCCGACGTGTTGACAACCAATACGTTCGGAGCCAACCGAATCAAGCTCGGCGAGTATCGCTTGGAGAGTGAGATTGAACGGATCAATCGACTCGCGGTGCAGTGTGCGCGTGAAGCCGCACGGGATACGACACGGCTTGCAGGATCAATCGGCCCATCGGGATTGCTGCTCAAACCCATGGGCAGCGCGACGTTCGATGAGCTGAAGGCAGTATTCGGGGAACAGGCACAGATACTCATGCGCGCCGGTGTCGATTTCGTGATTATCGAAACAATGGGTGATCTCGGCGAGTTACTCGCGGCGATACACGCTTGCCTCGATACCGGGGTTTCTTTTATTCCCTCCATGTCATTCGATACGCATCTCCGATCCCTCTCCGGCTCGACACCGGAATCCTATGCTGTCACGGTTGAACCATACGAGCCTCTGGCCATTGGTGTAAACTGCGGACTCGGTCCTGATATCATGGTCGAGGTCATCCGACGAATGTCGGTCGAGACATCCCTTCCGCTGCTGGCTCAACCGAATGCCGGACTTCCTCAATTGATCGACGGGGTGACGCAATTCGAACTGCATCCGGTTGAATTCGCGGACCAGATGCGTCGGATGATAGAGACCGGAGCTGCGGCATTGGGAGGGTGTTGCGGAACGACTCCGGACCACATCGCCGCGATGACCCAGTCTTGGAGGGATGCAAACATTCTTCGTCAAACTCCGGATTTCGCCGTCCGATTTTCGGCTCGAGCCGGCATTGTGCGCACGGGTGATGGGATGCCGTTCACTGTGATCGGCGAACGCATCAATCCCACCGGTCGGAAAAAACTCTCCAGTCAGCTCGCAGAACGTGATTTTTCGATGGTGCGGACCGATGCGCGAAAGCAGATCGAAGCTGGCGCCATGATTCTCGATGTCAACATGGGTGTTCCGGGACAGCAGGAAGATCTTCTGATGGCTCATGCGGTCGAGGAGGTGCAGGCAATCTCACCGGCGACACCACTGTCTATCGATTCGATGAGTATCGGAGCGATCGAAGCCGGTCTGAAGACGGTGATCGGTCGGCCGTTGCTGAACTCGATCAATGGTGAGGACGAGCGGATCGAGGCGTTGCTTCCGCTGGTGAAGCGCTACGGTGCTAACTTCATCGCGCTCGCCATGGACTCTGCTGGGATTCCCGAAGATGCGACAGCACGGATCCGGATTGCGGAGAAGATCGTGCGGAAGGCGGAAGCGATGGGGATCGATCGTTCACGGATTCTGATCGATTGCCTGGTATTCACCGTCGGCTCGCAACCGCATCAGCCAAATGAGACGCTCAAAGCGGTCGAACGCGTACGAAAAGATCTCGGATGCGCAACCATACTCGGCGTTTCGAATGTCAGTTTCGGTCTGCCCAATCGCGATGCGATCTCCTCGACCTATCTTGCCATGGCGCTCCGAGCCGGGCTGAGCGCCGGAATCATCAATCCACTCTCGATCTCGATGATGCAGGGACTGCGGGCGGGTGAACTTCTGTTGAACAGGGATCCCGGAGCGCGGAGATATGTTTCGTTTCAGGAGCACGCGGAGGCAGCCGCTCCCACTCCTCAACCGGCCAAGTCGATAGCTCCAGTGATGTCATCCGATCGTTCACATACCGTTTTATCGTCTGCAGCACAGGCGGTTGTTGATGGCGACAAGGATCGTGTCTGCCGGCTGATCGATGAAGAGCTGGCTGCCGGCGTTGAGCCTGCCAGGTTGCTTGAGGAATCGCTGATCCCGGCGATTGCGAAGGTTGGTGCACAGTATGGAGCCGGGATCGTGTTCCTGCCTCAGCTGATACTGGCCGGTGAAACGATGAAAGTTGCAGTCGGGCATCTGAGACCGCGTCTGAAGGAATCCGGTAGTCAAGTCCTGCACGGAACGAAGATCATCCTGGGAACGGTTGCGGGCGACATTCATGACATTGGCAAGAACATCGTTTCCGTGGTCCTCGAAAACCATGGCTTCGATGTCATCGATCTCGGAAAGGATGTCTCTGCGGATCGTTTTGTGAACTGTGTTGAGGAGTCCCGAGCGAACATCGTTGGCCTGTCCGCTTTGATGACGACCACGATGCCGGCGATGCGGGAAACCGTTTTTCTGCTCAAAGAACGATTCCCTTCGATTCGGATTCTGGTGGGTGGAGCGGTCGTGACCCGGAGGTTCTCCGAAGAAATCGGAGCAGACGGATATGCGGCGGATGCGGTCGCTGCCGGCGACCTCGCACGAACAATGGCAGGATTACCAGGAAAACAGGAAAATTAATTTTGATTGAGTGGTGACTTCAGTGGTATGAAAGGGACGGGTGAGCGATCGCGCGCAACCCTCGATGCAACCTCGGAATATAGCTGGAAAGGAGCAAATGATGAAAATACGAGTTGGTATTAACGGATTCGGACGAATCGGGCGATTGGCGATGCGGGCTGCATTCGGAAATGATCGGATGGAAGTGGTGGCGATCAACGACATCACTACGGTCCCGATGCTCGCCCACCTTCTAAAGTATGATTCGGTCCACGGTCGTTTCTGCGGCGATGTTGTGGTCGAGGGGAACAACATCATGGTGGATGGAAAGCCGATCCGGGTGCTTGCTGAGCCGGATCCGGAAAAACTGCCTTGGAAAGATCTCGGCGTGGATGTCGTGATCGAGTCCTCCGGGAAGTTCACCAAACGCCAGGACACTGAAAAACACATTCGAGCCGGAGCGAAGAAAGTCATTATTTCAGCGCCGGCGACCGACCCGGATTGGACGGTCGTGCTGGGAGTCAACCATACTGATTACGATCCGGATCGGCACAACATCATCTCAAACGCGTCATGCACGACTAACTGTCTCGCACCGATCGCGAAAGTTGTACTGGACAATTTTGGGATTGAACGCGGCATCATGACGACGGTTCATGCCTATACGAACGATCAGAAGATTCTCGATTTGCCGCATAAAGATCCACGGCGCGCGAGAGCTGCAGCGTTATCCATGATCCCGACGACAACTGGAGCAGCCAAGGCGGTTGCACTGGTTCTGCCTCAACTCAAAGGGAAGTTATCCGGACTCGCCGTTCGGGTTCCCACTCCGAATGTGTCGCTGGTCGATCTGGTTGTGATCACCGAACAAGACGCTCCGGTCGAAGCCGTCAATCAGGCATTGAAGAAAGCCTGCGAGAACGAATTGAAGGGTATACTTGCTTACTGTGAAGAAAAACTGGTCTCGATGGATTTCAATCATGATTTCCATTCCGGAACAGTCGATTCGAAATGCACGATGAGCGACGGCAGAATGGTCAAAATTTTTGCATGGTATGACAATGAGTGGGGTTATTCCTGTCGAATCATCGATCTGATCGGATATCTGTTCAAATAACTCCGGATAGGAGCGTGATCGCATGAGAAAGATTGTAGCCGGCAACTGGAAGATGAACCTGACACCCTCGGAGGCGGTCATTCTGGCGGATGGCCTGCGGGCCGGAATCGAAGGCACGGCTGTGGCGGCGGAAATCGTCATCTGTCCGCCTTTCGTGGCCCTGTCGTCGGTTTTCGCGCGGATCGTCGGATCACGGATTCAACTCGGCGCGCAGAATGTCCATTTTGATGCGAAGGGAGCCTTTACAGGTGAAACATCGGTCGAGATGCTTCGGGCTGCCGGCTGCAGTCATGTGATTTGCGGGCATTCCGAACGAAGACATGTTTTCGGCGAGACAGACACCGTTATCAACCGGAAAGTTAATTTTGCTTCCGCCAATGGTCTGATTCCGATCTTTTGTATCGGTGAAACGCTTGATGAACGCGAAAAATCACTCACGATGAATGTCGTGGAACGGCAGATTCGGTTGGGGTTGCACCACTTCTCGGTTGATCAGCTCGATCATCTGATCGTAGCGTATGAACCGGTCTGGGCGATCGGAACAGGAAAAACAGCCACTCCCGATCAAGCTCAGGAGGTACACCGCGCTATCCGTCGGATTCTCGAAGACCTGTATCCTGGTCGAGCGAGCGGAATACCGATTCTCTACGGTGGCTCAGTCACACCGGAAAACGCTGGAGTGCTCATGAGTCAACCCGATGTAAACGGCGTTCTGGTCGGAGGAGCTAGTCTGAAGTCCGATAGTTTCCTCGGAATCATCCGCGGGGCATGATCTGAAATATGTGTTGATTCAGTCCGGATGATTTGCTATAAGCTGCGTTCGCGACGTTAGGAGGTCCGAGGTGGTTTTATTCGTAATTATCTCAATTTTGCATGTGATCATGAGCATCGCTCTGATTCTGATCGTTCTGCTTCAAACCGGAAAAGGCTCGGATATGGCGAGTGCATTCGGAGGGAGCGGATCACAGGCGATGTTCGGTTCGCGAGGTCCTGCATCGTTCCTGAATAAGATGACGACGATTGCCGCGCTGCTCTTCATTGTTACTTCGGTCGGTCTGTCGTATCTGTCCATCGGAAACAACCAGAACAGCGTCATGAGCGGACTGGCCGAGCCGGCTGAACCCGATCAGGCAACTGATGTGCCCGTGCCAGCGGACGGAGCGGCCCAGTCACAGGAATCATCGGCGGGACAGCCTGCGGAGCAACCAGCAGATGGAGCGCCGGCTTCCGGAGACGTATCCCGTCAGTCCGCGGATCAGTCGGAAACCGGGAATCAATAACATGAAAGCGGGAGTGGCGGAATTGGCAGACGCGCTAGGTTGAGGGCCTAGTGGGGGTTTACTCTGTAGGGGTTCAAGTCCCCTCTCCCGCAATCTGATATACAGGCAGGATTTCGATCCTGCCTTTTTTTATGGCGAATCCAATGAAGTCGAATTTCGAAACAACCAGCATTTTCCCTCTATTTCTTTCGGGATTTCATTGCGCGTTTCAATGTGCCTACTGTAACTGCCGGATCGTTAACGCACACGAACCCCCGATCGATCATCCCGGTTTGACTGCAGGGATTGATTCATGGATTGAACAGCATGCGTCGGATCGACGCTTAATTGCCATGTACGGTAACGACATTCCTTCTCTCCCTCATCGTGTCCTTTCTGACATATACCGAGTTATCAATCCATACATGATTTCCGGTAAGATCCATGGTATCCGTATTTCCGCTCGACCGGACACCGCCATCAGGTTCATCGAAAGTGCAGGGATGCCCATTGTTTCGGTCGAACTGGGATGTCAGACATTGAATGACAAGGCACTGATTCTGATCCGTCGCGGCCATTCAGCTCAGGATGTCTGGGGCGCAGTTAAAGCCTTGAAGGCGCTGGGCAAAGAGATCGGTCTGCAGACTATGATCGGATTACCAGGAACTCCTCCCGATGAACACTTGGATACCGCTGTCCGGATCATCAGGATGAAGCCGAATTTCGTGCGCATCCATCCGACTCTCGTACTCCGACACACCGTTCTGGAATACATGTGGCAATCCGGTGATTACGAACCCATGAAGCTGGACGAAGCGGTTCGATCCTGTTGCAGCATCACTCGAATGTACCGCGATGCGGACATCAATGTCGCACGCATTGGTTACCACATCCCCGCTGGAGACCTCGGAGATGTGCTCTGTGCAGGACCGTACCATCCGTCCTTTTCATCACTTGTGACAGGCGAACTGGCGTTTGAAAAAGCGACGGAGTATCTCGCCGCGCATCCCGACATCACTCAACTCCGCGTCCCGCCACATCAGTTTAATGACTTCATTGGGTATCGAAAACGGAATCTGCAGCGACTTCGTGAACTCCATTGCTCCGTACTTGCGATCGCCGCGGATCCGCGATCCGATTTAAAATGGTAAAAAAAGGGGGAGTCCGAAGACTCCCCGATATGGATATCGTGCCGTATCAGATCTGGATCGATGTTTTGGATTGCATGATCGCATTCAACAATGGACCGAACGTCAGATCAGCATGTGATTCCGGTGTTCTGGAGTATCCGATGATGAGCGGTGATACCTCGGCTCCGGATGAGATATTGGTCAGAAGCGAATTCCCGTTGGATACGTCCGGACCGCAGGGAACTGATCGCGACATACCTGAGATAAACTCCCAGGTCTCAAGTTCAGGGTTGTACAATGCATTGATCCGGGTGTCGTACACGAGACGCTTTGAATCGGACAGCACGCGTGCATCAAGCAGGCGCAACTGCTGAACGGCTGTATTTTCATTAAAATCTTTGAAAGCTGCCAGTTCCTTCTCGAGTTCATCCTGATTCAGATGGACCATGTGTCGCCCGTCTGCCTTGATATAGAGCATCCGGACGGCTTCGGACGCCACCGCTTCGTTGAAATAGAGGAATACGCCCTTTCCACCGGTCGAATTCCACTTTTTGATGACCCATCCGCCGCGTTCCGCGAGTTTTCGGACGTTTTCGGGTGTAACTTCCTGGTCAAGAAGTGTCGTCGGTCTCGATACAGGGCGATCAGGATGGTCGCTTTCCCATCGTCTGAAGCATCGCTCTTCAATGGTTTTCGAGCGAAGATCGTCAACTTTCCATGGATTGACGAAAATGGTGTTCGGTGTTCCATTGATGATTCGATTCGCGAGTTCCTCACCATAGAAAACCGGCACATGAATGCGTTCGATTCGCCGATACACGACATCGATCGGGATATCGTCGACGTATAACTTTCCATTCTTAACATCCGGTTTTTCATCCGGAGTGATCCGATAGGCATCCATCCCGGCACGTTTGAACGCCTGAAGCATTTCCACATGTGCAGTTTCTTCTTCGCTTTCAGGATACGGACGGGTGAAAACTGCAACTTTGGGCATGCCTTTCCCACCGTTGCGACGGTGAATTGATACCAGGAGCGAAGCAATCTTCTGGCGAACCATCGTCGGATGAGAGGGGTATTCGATCCGATCCGGATCGAAACCTCTGACCTGTAATCTGCGATAAAGTTTATACGCGTCGACTGCGGGGCAGGCCGGATAACTGTTGCAGCAGGGCCCTTCGACGAGAGTCGGGCGGATATCGACGATCTTCCTCGGGTTGCCGGGTTCCATTTGACCCATGAAGAGGATGTCGAGTCCGAGGAGATAGCTGTGAGAATATCCTTCATCACGGCAATACTTCATGTAGGCATCCAAGGCATTCCGGGCAACGGTTTTTACCTGATCCCATGCGGCATCGATCAACCAGGTCGGTGAATCGTCGTAGCACGGGATTGAGTTTTCCTCGCCGAGGCCGCCATCGAGCAATCGCAAGTCTTCTCCACGATGTAACATATCAGGCTCCTTACAAAAACGGCCGGCAATAGACCGGCCGTTTCAAAACGCGATTCGGGATCGCGGATGGTTAGAATGTGACCGAGTTTTCGCCCTTCATGAGTGCAGACAGCATCGGACCGTATTGAATCTTGGATCGATCCGCACCGGGTTTGACATGGCCCATGATCAACGGGCTGATTTCAGCACCCATCGACACATTGGTGAGCAGGCTGTTGCCATTTTCGACTCCGGCCCCACATGCCACGCTGCGGCTCATGCCCGATAAGAACTCCCATTTCTCGTTGAGAGGATCGTACAGAACATTGATGCGGGTATCGTATACAAGGCGTTTGCCGGCGCCCAGGTCGCGGGCGTCGACATATCGCATCTGCTGGATGGCGGTGTCTTCATTGAAACTGTCGAATTTCGCCAATTCTTCCATCATTTCCTTGGTCTTCAGAACGACCATGTGTCGGCCATCATATCGTGCATAGAGTTGATCGGCGACATGCTTCGCGAGATCCTGGTTGATGTGCATGAAGACGCCTTTTCCGCCGGTCGAATTCCATTTCTTCATGACCCAACCGCCGCGATCTGCAAATGCTTTCACCGATTTTGCATTGATTTCGCGGTCGAGCAGAGTATCGGGTCGGGAAATCGTCTTGCCCGGTAAATCCTTCTCATACATGCGGAAACAGCGTTCCTCAATCGTTTTCGATCGAAGATCGTCGATTTTCCAGGGGTTGATAAAGATCGTCTTTGCTGTTCCTTCGACAACATCCTTCGCAAACGCTTCTTCGTAAAACTTCACCCATTCCATCTCACGGTATTCACGATGAGGGGGATGAGCCTGTCCAGGAAGATGTATCCGTTCGATTCTCCGCCAGACCATGTCGATCGGGCGACTGTTGACCCAGAGTTTGCCGTCCTTGACTTCCGGTTTTTCATCTGGTGTCACACGGTATGCTTCGAAACCAGCCTTTTTAAGGGCGTTCAGCGTCATGTTATGAGCGGATTCTTCTTCCGATAGGTCATATGGACGGGTGAAAACTGCACAGACCGGTTTTCGTGATGTATCACCCTTTTTCGTCCAAATGTTCTGGAAGAGGGCGCAGATTTTGTCCAGAATCTTTGTCGGATGAGTGGGATACTCGACAATGTCCGGATCCATCCCTATATGCTTCAATTGCCCGTAAAGGCGGGATGCCCAGATATTCGGGCAGGCCGGATAACTATTGCAGCACGGGCCTTCGACCATCGTCGGTCGAATATCGATGACTCGGTGAGGATTGGTCGGATCGATGGTTCCCATGACGAGAATATCGAGACCGAGCAGGTAGGAGTGGGGAAGATTGTTCGTTTTGCAATAGTGCATATAGGCGGCGAGCGCATTATTGGCTACCGTCGTGAATTGATCCCAAGCCGAATCCACGATCCATGTCGGCGATTGCAGATACGCCGGAATCGGACTCTCGAATCCGCGGTCTCCCGTCAGTAACTGGAGATGCTCTGGAAACTGCATAAATCTCCTCCTTGCATACGTTGAAAACGTTGTAATGCGCGCTCCGTGTCTCGACGAGGAGCGACGGATAAGGAAACCTATTTTATTGACACCGGTCCATATGTCAAGCTCAGGAAACAGGCCCGGTGTTCCGGATCAACCGGAGACGTTCATGGCGTCGCATAGAATATACGGGAAAAGGTTCGAACCTGCGCTGCCACCAAACCCCGCCGTCCATTTGCGATCCCGTGAACTCTCAACATACTGGTTGCTGAACATGGTGTAAAAATTGCCGCCCGTCATCGCATTTTTAATGCGTCCGAGAGGTTCGCCATTTTCATACAAAATCCCATACTCGATGTTCCCAGACCAATCGCCGTTGATCAGGTTGCCAAGGAGAACACCGGTGAGCTGATCCACCACCAGGATCCGTCTGAAATCACGGATGATCTCATCATGTGATCGCTCTCCCTCCGGGATGATCATGTTGGTCAGACTCGGAGAAGGAGAGGGAACATAACTGCGACTCTTGATCAGGGAAGTGTATCGGAATCCGTTTCCCGTCGGGGCAAGTTTCAGACGGGTCGCCGATTTCAGATCAAGCAGATAATTTTCCAAAACTCCGTTGCGAACGAGATACTTCGTGCGACATGGCACCCCCTCATCGTCGAATGGTTGCGATCCTGCCGCGCCTGGAAAGAAAGCATCGTCCAATATCGAAACACGCTCGTCGATGATCTTTTCTCCCAGCTTTCCAACCAGTGGAGAGATCCCACGCGCCACACCGGAACCTGAGATCCCGGCGCTGAAAGCCGCCATGATGTCCGTCACGGCAGATGGTGTGAAGAGAATCGGGAGTACCTCACTTGAGAATGGTACGTTTTTCCGGCCGATCCGTATCTGGTCGATAATTTGAGTGGCGAGATCTGATGGTGAGGTGATCGGGTTCTGTCCGAGATGGAAGTCGTAGCAGGTGAGGATGTTTTTACCTTCAGCAAGGACTCCTGCCGCATAATGCTGATAGCTGCGCCGCGAATACTCGTGATCGAATCCATTGGAATTCATCACATGAACCGAAATCTCTTCGACAGCCCCTCCGGCATTGGCCATGATCGTCTCATCGTATGTACGGATCCGATCGATCAGGATTTCGTTGATACTGACCAGTGATTCGATGGATGCCGCAGCGTCGTCTCCCGTGACTTCGGACGAATCGTCAACGTTCGTCTCTGCAGGGAACTGCATGTCCACCGGTTCACCATACCGTACCAGCTGCAAGGCTTGACTCGCCAGGTTCTCAGCCCGCTCAAAGTTTGATGTGGATGCCTGAGCGATTCGGCCATCCTTGATCATTCGTAACCCGATGCCGATGTTTTCCGTTTCGTCCAATTCCCTGAGTTTACCATTTCGATGACCGACGGACCGTTGTTTTAGACCGAGAAAGAACACCTCGGCCTGATCGGAATGCTCCCTGGCGCGATCCAGAGTCTTTTCGACGATTTGTCTGAACGGATGGCTGGTTTTCATGCTTGATTCTCCCTTGCGTCAGAACTGGAGGATTCCAGTCCGAGATTTGTAAATGCATGGATGATGTGATGGCGCAGCTGTCTGTTCGTCTCCCCATCGATGATCTCGACCAGATCCCGATACTCGCCTGTCGTAGTCTTCTGGCCGGGCCAGCCGATGAACAAGCCGCCTGTCTTCGATTCAATGATACGTATTCCGCGGATTAGTAGTTTTCCATTCAGTTCGATTTCCGCAAAGGCGCGGATGCTGCCGCGCCGTGAACTGGTGTCAAACGGATAGATCCTGATCCGCGTTACCTCCACGATACGTCCTTTCCGATGGGGTTCAGGGCGAAGCCGGACTGCTTCATGCGTCCTCGAAACGCATGTAATTCATCTGATGTTCGAGTTTCAGACTTCGGGACATCAGATCCTGCAAAGCCTGCCGAGGCGATTTGTCGTGGTACAATACCTCGTACACCTGATCGGTGATGGGCATCTCGATGTTCAGTTTTCTAGCCAGTTCCGAAACCGATGCCGTGGTCCGCACACCTTCCGCAACCATCCGCATGGACTGTTGAATGGTTGTGAGTGTCTCGCCGGAACCGATTCGAAGTCCCACCAGATAGTTCCGGCTCTGGGTGCCGTCACAGGTCAGTACAAGATCGCCCATGCCCGAAAGACCCAGAAATGTGAGGGGTTTCGCACCCATCGCCGTTCCGAGTCTGGCGATCTCCCAAAGTCCCCTTGTGATCAACGCCGCCTTGGCATTCGATCCCAGCTTGAGTCCCGCCGTAATCCCCACAGCGATGGCGATGATGTTCTTCAAGGCACCTCCCAGTTCGACACCGATATGGTCGGGATTGGTATACACGCGAAACCAGGATGTATTCAGAAGCAACTGGACTTCTCTGGCTGTTTCCTCATCCTGTCCGGCCACAACAGCAGACGAAGGCATCTTACGTCCGACTTCCGAGGCAAAGGTCGGCCCTGACAGCGTTACATATCGCACGGTATCCCGTCCGAGAATCTCATCGACGATCTGGCTAACCCGCAGCAGGCTGTCATTTTCGATTCCTTTGCTGGCTCCGATGAATATCGGTGTGTTCCTGATCCTGCTTCGGGCCTGTGTCAGTGTCTCGCGGATCGTGTGACTGGGCGTCACCCATACGATGATCTCAGGTCCGTCGAGAACCTCGTCGAAAGAGTGACTCGGATGGATGGTATCCGGTAGAATCACACCGGGAAGAAACAGCGTGTTTTCTCGCTTTTCGCGGATTTCCGTTACCAACTCTTCCTCGTAGACCCACAAATTCACATCATGTGCATTGGACGCCAGCAGAAAGGCCAGCGCCGTACCCCAGCTACCGCCTCCAATCACTGCAACCCGACTCATATGTCATCCTCCCGATTTCACGTTTCGATCTATATCACGTTTTTCCGGTTTGAGCATAGTGTCACCGGGGTAAGCGCAGTCTTATCCGGATAACACCTGTTTGCAGGATGGATCGTAAGACTGGACAAAATCCACGGGATGGATAAGATCACGACCTGGAGTCCTTACTCAGGGGATAGGAAACGGAATCGTGTCTCGATGAAAATACTGATCGATGCCAGTTGTCTGATGAAGGAATTGACCGGAGTCGGTGTGTATACACAGCATTTCTTGGATGCGTTGTTCAAGATCGATTTCGAAAATACCTTCAATCTGTTTTTCAATGCGATGAAGGGAGAACTCCCGTTGATGACGCGATCAATTTCTGAACGCGTTACGATCAGACGCAGACGATTCCCGGGAAAACTGCTTCTCGAACACTGGCGCCGTTTCAGGTGGCCCACCATCGAGATTCTTGCCGGTTCAGGATCCGTCGACATCTTTCATTCGCCAAATTTTCTGTACCAGCCATCGACATGCAGAAATGTCGTGACGACCGTTCATGACGTGGCTTTCCTCAAGAGCGCAACGTATGGAGCGCGCTACGCCGGAAGCTATCACCGGGATTTGCTCAAGGAAAACATCATGCGCGCCCGACATATCATCACAGTCAGCGGAGCCGTTCGGAACGACCTGATCGACCTGTTCGACCTCGAGGAATCCCGTGTCACGGTCATTTATCACGGTATCGATCCGGAATTCCACGAAACCGACGATCCGGAAGAGGTCCGCCATAGACTAAGGAAGGCCGGCTATCCGGAACATTACATTCTGTCGGTCGGCACCATCGAACCCCGGAAAAACTTCCCGTTTCTTGTCCGCGCATTCCACAAGGCGATGCGGGATTGCGGATCCATCCGGTTGGTGATTGTCGGACGCCACGCCGAAGGCGCTCCGGAAATCCTTCGTTTGATCCACGAACTAAACCTGGAAGATCGGGTCATGCTTCCGGGCTACGTGCCTGGTTTCCTTCTCCCTGATCTCTACCGCGGAGCGGATCTCTGCCTGTTCCCCTCATGGGATGAGGGGTTTGGAATTCCGCCTATCGAAGCTGCCGCGTGCGGAGCGCCAATCGCCGTAAGCGATATCCCGGTGTTTCATGAGATCCTGGACGATGCAGCACTCTATTTTCCATTGGACGAAGTCGATACGTGCGCGGCATGGATCCGGCAAGCAGTTCAGGATGCGGATTTTACCGCTATTCGACGGGAATCCGGTCGCCTCCTTCCCGGACGATACTCGTGGGATGAAGCGGCCCGGAAGCACTTGAGGGTTTATGAAGCCGCAGCCAATTAAACTGCTGTTCGACGCCCGTTTCATCACGCCACAGATGACCGGTGTCGGATACTGCACCGAGAGGCTCCTCTTGGCTTTGCGTGAGCGGTCTTCCGAAATCGAGCTGCATGTCGTTTACTTCGATCCGATCGCTCCATCGCTTCTGGATCGAAACTCGATAAAAGCCCCGGTTCGCTTCGATGATCATCCCTCTGGGGATTTCTGGAGAAATTTCAGCCTTCCCCGGCTCATGTCAGCCCGAAAAATAGACCTCTTCCACGGCCCGGCGTTCTATGGAATTCAACGGAAGCTGAAAATCCCGCAACTGATCACGATCCATGACATGGCGGTCTTCGATCGCCCGGATACATTTTCACGCCGGTTCGCCTGGTACTTCCGAAGGGTCATCGCATCCGCCTGCAGACGCGCTACGCGTCTCGTGACATCCACCCGTTTCGTCGCTGGACAGATCGAGCAGCGTTTTCCTGACACCCGTGACCGGATTTCTGTGGTTCCATATGGCGTGTCGTCTGAATTCAGGGAGACTCATTCTGGAGCATCACGCGATTTCAAACTGGAATGGTCGCTCCCGGATCGATACATCCTGGATGTCGCAACCATCGAACCGCGAAAAAACATCCTGACACTACTCAATGCCTACGCAATCTATCGAAGGCGATGCGCAACGCCTCTTCCGCTCATCATCGCAGGAAAAGACGGATATCAGGCTGAGATGATCAAGAAACGGGCACGTGAATCCGATATCGAGGGATCTGTCCGGTTTCTGGGATATGTTTCGAACTCCGATATCGCACACCTCTACCGTCTCGCCACGATGCTCGTATTCCCATCGTTGTATGAAGGATTCGGTCTTCCAATTCTGGAAGCGATGGCGAGCGGATGTCCAGTGATCGCTTCCAATGTGACATCACTGCCGGAAGTGTGCGGTAATGCGGCGATGTTGATCGATCCGATGTCCACAACCGCGATCTCGAGTGCCATGCTGACGCTGACTGAACAAGAGAACATCCGGCAGGATCTGATCGCGCGTGGCTTCAGCCATGTCGAAGGTTTGACCTGGGCGGATGTGACGGATCGGACCATTCAAGTGTATCGAACCTCGCTTGAAAGGAAAGGCAGAACATGAACGAGGACTCCACGAGAAATAAACGCTATCAGGTCGGCATCTTGGGGGTAACGGGGGCGGTCGGACAGCGGTTTCTTTCCATGCTGGCGGATCATCCGTGGTTTGAGGTGCGAAGCCTGATGGCATCCGAACGGTCGGCGGGCAAGTCGCTGAAGTCTGCCTGTCACTGGTACCTCGATACTCCCATCCCAACCGGGTTCGCCGATTGGAAGATCGAACCGGCAAACCCGGAATGGCCGCTCGATCTTGTGTTCTCGGGACTCGATGCGTCCGTTGCCGGACCCATCGAGGAGTTGTTTGCCCATTCGGGAATCCCTGTCGTCACCAATACGCGTAATCACCGCATGGATCCGGATGTGCCTCTGATAGTGCCCGAGATCAACCCGGAACATCTCGATCTAATCCCGCATCAGAGATGCCGTTTTGGATCGAACGGATTCATCGTGACCAACCCCAACTGCTCGACAATCATCCTCAGCCTGGCGCTTGCTCCCCTCCACCGGATGTTCCGAGTTCGACGACTTATGGTCTCTACGCTCCAAGGACTCTCGGGAGCCGGCTATCCCGGTATCAGCGCGCTGGATATTCTTGATAACGTGATCCCTTATATCTCCGGTGAAGAAGAAAAAATTGCGCTGGAACCCCGTAAAATTTTCGGTGAAACACTTGAGTCGACGATCGCATTCGCCGACATTTCGATCAGTGCGAGATGTCATCGTGTCGGGGTTCGGGACGGGCACATGATCACGGCATCCGTCGAGCTTGATCATCCATGGGATTTCGATGCGATCCTGAACGCCTGGCGTACATTCACGTCTCCAATCGATACACTTGCACTGCCGTCAGCACCTCACCCGTGCATCCTCATCGCAGACGAGTCGAACCGGCCGCAATCACGCAAGGATCGCGATGCGGGGAACGGGATGGCGGTCACAGTGGGTCGATTGTCTGAGTGCCCGATTCTGGGATTGTCGTTTACCGTAGTCGGCCATAATACGATTCGCGGAGCGGCCGGCGGGTCGATCCTGTTGGCGGAATTGCTCGCAGCTCGAGGATTTCTTGATTTCTGATCCCATCCCCGACTGCACTTAAGCTTTTTCCCGTGTCGCCCGAAAGGGACAAACGTGTTCCCGGTTCGTGACACGCGTTGCTTCTGTGCTTCACCAAGATGTGTTGCGTTCCGGGAATTTAAGGAGTTCCAGTTCTCTGGCGCGGAGTTTGCAAAATTAAGAACCGGAAGGAGTCGTGGCATGAAACACAGAAATAATCATAAAGCGATCCTCATCGCGGTTCTGCTCAACTTTATTACCATGGGGCTTGTCCAGGCGGAGGACACTCTATCCTCTGGTGTACGTTACGCGCGATTCACGAGTGTGAGCGGTGATGTCAAACTCTATGCAGTCAATGATGTCGAAGCTCGAGAAGCGGATATCAACTTCCCGTTTCTCGAGGGTGATCGCCTCATCACGGGTTCTGACGGTAGCGCCGAATTGACACTCGACAACGGATGCACGATCTGGGTCTGGTCAGACACAAAAATCGACATGGAAAAACTGGCATTTCAGGACGACGGCCGATCGCAGGTCACACGTTTCCATCTCTGGGTGGGCGAAGCCGTTTGCCGATTCAAGGATCCGGCCAATCCGGCATCGGTTCAGATCATTGAGTTCGGAGGTTCTCGGGTGTCGGCCCGTTCAGCAGCGATGGTCTACATGGCGGTTGTGCCGGATCAGGCAGTTCGGATTCGGGTGCTGTCTGGAGAAATTCAACTTGGCGAGGGACCTGACGCCCAGCGGCTTGCAACCGGATCCATGCTTCAGCGATCAGCTGGCGAACCGGCATGGCAGGAATCGGACGTGACATTTGATGATGTGTTTCGGGAATGGGTGATCGAACGAGATAAGCTCTTCAGTGGCGCATATCAGACTGACAGCGCTGTGCCGGAGGACATCCGTGAGAAAACCGCGGGTATGGAACGGGACGGTCGCTGGGTCTACAACAGCTATCTGTCAATATGGTGCTGGACTCCGTTCGTAGCTCCGGATTGGGCACCGTACCGTTTTGGCTACTGGGATTACATTCCCGGATGGGGATGGACATGGATCCCATCGGAACCCTGGGGATGGGTCGCCTATCATTACGGGTACTGGGCGTATTACTACGAATTCGGGTGGATGTGGGTCCCGCACTGGCGCTGGGGTCCACACTGGGCAGCCTGGCGATACACGGGCAGATCCGTTCACTGGGTTCCAATACATCCTGAGGATAGACTCGATTCGATGGGAAGGATCCAGGAAGGCATCGAACCGCGGAACAGCAGGTTGCAGATAGGAATGCCCGTCGAATCCTCGGCCGAGATCGATATGCTGCATCACTCCGCTCGCGGCAACGCGATGCCGGAGTCTCGCCCGGAATCCCTTGATCGATGGCACAACAACCCGCCTCAGGAGTTTGAGCAGACGCGGCGGACACCCATGAATCAGACGATCCGACCGAATCCAGTGCAATCCAACAGAATCGATCCGAACGCTTGGAAGACCCTCTCACCTGCACCGCAACGTCATCTTGTGCCGAACCGATCCCCTGCGCCCGTCAAGCCTGGTCAACCCGCTCCTTCTGTGATCAGGCCAACTCCTTCCAAGCTGCTTCGTCCGGGTGTCGATCCGGAAGTCATCAAGAAAAGCAGCGGGCTGATAACGATTTTTAAGTCTGCCGCGAAGTCTTCCGGAAAAGCGCTGAAGGTCAAGCCCTCTCAACTGCTGAAGTGAGACGTTCAGCGGATTTTCAGGGCGGCCAACGAGATCAGGGCGAAGAT
>CAYYMM010000061.1:0-27160 GCA_964472395.1 uncultured bacterium
GATCAACGCAGACGGATTGATGTATGGCCATGACATCACGACAGATTCGATATACACAATTGATCGGACTACCGGTGCAGCGACTCTCGTCGGTCCCACCGGTTATGCCGCGAATTATGCTCAGGGAATGGATTTCGACAACAGCGACGGAACGTTGTACATCTTTCTCTACCTGGGCTCCGGACAGAATGTCTTCGGTACGGTTGATCTGCTGACAGGTGCCGTCACGCCGCTTACCACCAGCAGTCCGCAGGGTGAGTTCGAAGGAGCGATCAAGGTTGCGTCCGACATCACATGGCTGAGCGAATCACCTATCTCGGGCACCGTCGCACCCGGTGACTGCGTGACAGTGGACGTCACGTTCGATTCGGCCGGCCTGATCCCCGGGGCATATTCCGCTGACCTTTTGATCATCAGCAACGATCCCTACAACGCGGAGATCACGATTCCGGTCAGCATGACGGTCGTCACGCCGATCGACGACGTTGACTTCACATGGGATCCGTTTTCACCAGTTGTTGGTGAGACGACTGCATTTTCGGGAACGGTCATCGGAGGTGGCACTTCGATCGATATCAGTTGGGATTGGGGAGATGGCACAGCGCCTGGAAGCGGATTGAACCCGACCCATATTTACGCCGCACCGGGGGTATTTATGGTGATCATGACGGCGAGCAACGCTTGTGGATCCGTCCAGGCGCAGTATGACCTGATTGTCGATGCGCCGACTGCGACCCCGACCGGAACGATCGCACCCACGAACACCCCCACACCGACAGCGACAGCGAGCAGTACCGCCACGAGCACACCGACCCATACACCCTCGTTGCCTCCGACTGCGACCCCCACGAGGACTCCCACGGCGACTCCCACACGAACGGCGACACCGACTTCGACCCGGACCGCCACCCCGACCGGAACGCCCACCGTTTTCCCGACGTCGCCTCCCACCATTACTCCCACGGAAACCCCGGAGCCGCCGACTCCCACTATCGCGGAGCCAACCTGGACGCCAACCGGAACCCCCGTGCCTCCGACATCGACACCGGAATGCAGTACGCTGGGGGTGACCCTGAGTATGCCGGGCGATCTGTTCAGTCAGGGTGATGTGTGTTGGGTGCAGGCAATCATCTGCAATGACGGGTCCGAGACGATCAGCGGGATCCCGCTGGTTGTGGTGCTGGATCTGGCTGGATCCTTCTGGTTCTGGCCGTCATGGACTTCGGCGTTCGACTATGAGGTGATGTCGTTCGAACCGGGGCAGACGATCGTCGAAATCATCCCGGAATTCATTTGGCCGCTCTATAGCCCCGCGTTCAGCAATGCCATGTTCTACGGAGCGATGCTCAACCCGGAAATGTCGGCCATCCTCGGAGAAATGGACACCTGGGCTTTCAGTTGGCTCTGAGGTATCTTTGAACGTTCAGATTGGAGAGCAGGCCGGAGACGGTCTGCTCTTGTATTGCCTGTCATCGCCGACGATTACGGATTACTCGGGTTATGTGTCGTTTTCAATGGAAAACGATCCGACACGATGCGTATGCGCAGAAATACGGCATTCCAGAAGAATACGGAGATAATCACTGATCTCATCGCCTGCCGCAAGCCGATTTTCAAGCCGGATCCTCGCTGCGTTTCCGAGTCGTGCACGCAGGTCCGGTTCCTGGATCAGGCGTCGTGCGGCCGAACAAAATGAGACTTCGTCGTCGAAAAACAAAGCCTCGACATCCGGTTCCGCCATGGCGCGGTGTCCGGAAATATCCGACAGCAGCAGCGCCCGTCCCCTCATCATCGCCTCGTTTACTGCATGCGGCATCCCCTCTGCCCGGCTGGTGGAAACAAAAATGTCGCCCATTCTCAGAAATGCCGATACATCATCATGAGGGATCTGTCCGAGATCGATCAGCCAAGGAGACTCGGCGGCGATCCGATCCAGCGCTTCTCTGATTCCCGGATCCAGTGCAGGACCGGCCCGAACGAAGCGGAGACCAGGGTAATCGGTTATCAGACGCATTACGGCAGAGAGGGCGAAAAGCGGCCGCTTGATGTCTCGAAGTCCGGCCAGACTCATCATCACGACCGCGTCGGATCCGATCCCGAGTTCCGCTCGGAAGTCGCGTGTCGAATCAGGCAGATCCAGTCCATTCGGCACGATGATCACTTTTTCATCGATATCGGAGTAACGGTCGTTCAATTGCCGAAGCATCTGATCGTGGAAGACAATGATGCGCGCGGCGTGTTCGAGAGTCGAGTGGAGGGCGGTTTCGTTCCCGGTGTCCATGGGTAGATTGTGTACATCCGTCCCTCGAAACGACACGACATACGGAATTCCCGCTTTCCGCAGGAAAACCGCAGCGGATGCTCCGTGGGTCGCATGCATGATCAGCGCCGCTTCTGCCGTTGCCGTGACGGCTCGCATCGTTTCGGTCAGTTCATCAGGTTCCGCCGAAAGCCGGACCACATCGGATAAAATCGTCACGAAATGGCCGCGTGAGCGGAATCCATGCGCAAGCCGCGCCGTGGCCACGCTGTTACCACGGGCATCGTCGATTCCGAACGGGCTGATCAGCAGAATCCGCATGTTATCCTTCCGGTTTCCGCTTTATCTCTGATTCAAAGGGCCGTATCGAACTGCCCTTCATCCATGCGAGCACCGCTCTGACCATCGGGTGCGCGGGTTCTGCGACAGACAAATCCGGATAGGCAAGCCGGGGTGCCGAGTTGACTTCGAGTACCATGATCCCTGAACGCGTCTCGATCAAATCGACCGTTGCGGCTTGTAAACCGAGCGCACCTGCGGCAGCGGCTGCCAATCCGGGTCCCCCGGCAGGCAGGTCCGCCATCCGGAGTTCTCCGTCGCGTTCCGGTTCCCGGCAAGCCTCGATCGCCGGCAGTTCGCATTCTCCCGCAACCGGCACGATCCATGTCCTGTGATGCTCGATAAATGGCTGGCAGATCATTTCCTCGGCCGGGAAATCCTCGATCGGATCACATCCCGGGCGCAGAATACGGTTGCCGATGCTGCCCCATCCGACTCGCGGTTTTACGATGACCGGCAGCCCGAACGGGAGGGGATTGAAGGCGAGCCGTGTTTCGGGAGTTGAAATGCCGGCGCGCCGGAGCGCATGGAAGGTCTCCCATTTGTCGCCGGCGAGCCGGATCGACTCCGCACGAGGAAACACACAATGACCCCGCCGATCCAGATCCTGTGCGACTCCGACGATCCACGACAACTCGTGTCGCGAACGCAGATCATATCTGAGCCATACCCGGTCGGTGTCGCACCGGGTCGCGTCGTCCGGCTCGATCCGGCGAATGACGGCATCCACCCCCTCAACCGCAGCGGCTTCGGCGATCCGTCGATCACTTTCGGAGTCGATCGCGTTTCCGTGGATGCTGTAATCGAGAATCGTGAGGGCGGTGTTCATGGCGGACCTTTGAAAAGTGTTGTTGAACAGGGTTCGAGGCGGAAGCGAGCGAGCCACTCACGAGCGGCCTGGGAACAGAAGGTTTCGCGTTCGACATCACGCTCAGACAGGTACCACAGGTTCGGGATCGGTGTGACGTGTCTGCCGGGGTGACACATCAGCTCCGTCAGGCCGTCGGTGATGTCGAGGAGTTGGTCGTGCAGTCGTTCCGGAGTCCAGTAAGGTGCGGGCTGGACATCGCCGATGAACCGGTCGGTGGTGCCGACTCCCATCGCCCGGCACAGGTCGCGCATGGCGGGATCGAGTGTCCGGAGCGGTGCGCCGCATTGCCGGGCCAGGGAGGCAGCCAGGCGGAAAAGTCGCGGGTCGGCACGGTGCAGATGCTTGTGGACGCTGATGTGGCAAGGAGCATGACCGACCCGCTCGAAGAAGCGACTCAGCTGGGCCTCCCATTCACGAAGCACTTCCCCGGGATCGCGCAGCGCGTGGCGGTTCTCGGTGGAGGCGCTGAACCGGCCGTCGCTGGTCACGAGCGAACCGACGGTGTTCGGGGGAGAGCATGGGGATCCGAGCGTCAGATTCAGGTGCAGTCCCACCGTTGCCCCCTCCGATTCGATCGACCGAAAATCGGCTTCAAACGGAGGATTGATCAGCAGATCGACCGTCGTGACGGTTCCTGCACGGACGGTTTCCAATATACCCGCGTCGACTTCCGGGCTGAGTCCCAGGTCGTCGGCGACGATAACGAGTGTCGGGCGGGTCATCGTTTGGTTCCTTCGTAGAGCCGCGCGAGGAAGAACAGGCCCATGTCGTCACGTCGGAAATCGGCCTGGCCCTGTGCCTTCTGCATCTCGAGATGCCGGAACATGCCCGGGGTGAGACCGTCGAACTCCTCACGGGTGAAATCGCGGCGTTTCTCGCTAAGAAGCCGCACGTCGAAATGGGTGGTGAATGCGCGCAGTACCCGGTCCGGGTTTGCGATGCTGTTGACGTACAGCACGAGCCGGCCTCCGCGGCGGAGACGTTCGGCGCTCTGGTCGATCACGGCGAGCAGCAGATCGGTGCCGTCGATGCCGCCATAATAGCGATGATTGAACGGCATCGGAGCCGGTTTATGGGGCAGGAGCGCCACCACGAGATCGAGGAGGGGTGCGAGCGGGAGGAGCAGGCTGGCCCGGATGACGTTCACCGTGGGCAGATTGTTGAGGCATGCATTGCGGTGGGCTGTCGAGACGGCGATGGGATCGATGTCTGTTCCGATGACACGGGATGCTCCGGCGAGAGCGGCAAACAGGCTGATGACTCCGGTGCCGCAGCCAGGCTCCGCAACCAGATCGCCGTGATGCACTGTCACATGGTCCAGAACGAAGCGGGTCGCGTGGTCGGCCATGAGATGGGCGGGGCCGTTTTCGATGAGACGTCCGTAGCGGGTGTCATGAATCTGTGTTCCCGTTGACGGAAGATCGGGCCGCGGTTTGAGATTCGGCTCCAATGAACGAGAGTTCTCCGGGAATCCATCCATTTTCAGAATTACACCATGTTTCAATGGGAAGCGCAAACGAATGACGAGATCTTGTCTTGAACCCTGTGGGGACGTATCATGCGGATGGAGGCGATTCCGCCTGGTGTTTTTGCTTGATATCGTCGCCCATGTGGCGATCAGAAAGGACTTTCTCATGAAATACCGTCCGTTCGGCAAACTGGACTTCCACGTGTCTGTTCTCGGGTTCGGTGCGATGCGGTTGCCCGTCCTGGACGGCGACCACGGGAAAATCGATGAGTCCCAGGCGGAAAAACTCGTGTGCCGCGCAATTGACGGCGGCATCAACTACATCGACACTGCCTACGTATATCATCAGGGCAACAGTGAAACATTCCTCGGGAAAATCCTTCACGGCGAACGGAGGAACAAGGTCAGAATCGCAACGAAGCTGCCATGCTGGCAGGTCAAGGAATACGGGGATTTCGACCGGCTCCTCAACGAACAACTCGATCGATTACGAACCGACCACATCGATTTTTATCTGCTGCATTCGCTGATGAACCGATTCTGGCCTCGTGTCCGCGACCTGGGCATTCTGCAATGGGCCGAAAAAGCGAAGCAGGACGGCCGGATCGGGCATCTCGGGTTCTCGTTCCACGATAAACTCGACGTTTTCAAGAGTCTGATTGACGAGTATCCGGGATGGGAGTTCTGCCAGATTCAATACAATTACATGGACATCGAGAATCAGGCGGGCCGTGAGGGTCTCCGGTACGCAGCCGCGAGAGGAATTCCGGTCATCGTGATGGAACCGGTTCTCGGCGGCAATCTGGTCAATCCGCCTCCCCATGTGAAACCTCTGTTCGATGCGCATCCCCGGGGAAACACTCCCGCGGATTGGGCGTTTCAATGGTTGTGGGACCAGCCGGAGGTCACGATGGCACTCAGCGGAATGAGCACCATCGAGCAACTCGAGGAAAACCTGGCGAGCGCGGATCGATCGGGGACGGGATCGCTGACCGATGCGGATCGATCATTCATCGATCGAGTCCGGGACCGGTATCTGGAAAAGAAGCCGATTCCCTGCACGCAATGTGAGTATTGCATGCCGTGTCCGCACGGGGTCATGATCCCGATGAATCTGGCGATCTACAACGATGGTCTGGTGTTCGGGAACATGGAGCAGGCGAAAGGCCTGTACAATCATTTCTACCGCAAGGAAACTCTGGCCGGAGCCTGCACGCAATGCATGGAGTGTCTGCCGAAATGTCCGCAGCAGATCGAGATTCCGGACTGGATGACACGCATCCATGCCGCGCTGGCCGAAACACCTCCGGCACAGGCTTGATGGACTGTCCTTTCAGGTCACGGGTTGTTGCCCGTCAATTCAGGACCACCTGCGTCAGATTGAAATAGGGCAGGAACATGCCCAGTGCGATCAAGGCGACCAGGATTCCCATCACCAGCGTGAGAATCGGTTCCAGGACGGTTGTCAGGTTGGACACCATGTCATCCACATCGCGCAGGTAAAAATCCGCCACCTTTTTCAAAACCGTGCCGACCGCACCGACTTCCTCGCCCACACCGATCATGTCGATGACCAGAGGAGGCAGTGCAGGATGCTTCGTCAGTGCCTGTTCGATGTTGCTCCCCCTGTCGATTTCACCGCACGAACGGAGGATCGCGGCCTTGAGAACACTGTTCCCGGTGGCGGCGGCTGCCAGATTCAGCGTCGGGAGTATCGAGACACCGCTTTCGATCATCGTGGAGGTGATGGATGCGAAGCGGAATGTTGCCAGTTTGATCATCAGTGTGCGGATAATCGGCGTTTTCAGACTCATGGAATCCATGAATGCGGTTAACCGGAGCCATTTTCCGGATTTGTAAAAAAGAAGGAAAGCGAAGAATGCCGTGAGCAGGATGAGCCACCAGTACGATTGGACGAGTTGCGAGGCTTTGATCAGGCTTTTCGTGATGAACGGAAGCTCGACACCGGCATCGGAGTACACCGATGCGAAGACGGGAATGACATAGATCAGCAGAAAGATGATGACGGCGAAAGCCATCAGGAGGGTGATCAGCGGGAACGCCAGTGCTTTCTGGATCTTGCCTCCGAGGGCGTCTTCTTTTTCGAGATAATCCGCGAGCTGGTTCATGACCTCGGAAAGTTGACCGCTCTCTTCTCCGGCCTGAACCGAGGTCACGAAAAAGTCTCCGAAAATCGTCCGGAATCTGCCGAGTGCGTGCGACAGCGATTCACCCTGTTCGACGATTTGACCGATACTCCCGACGATCGTCTTTAACCGGCGGTTTGCGGTGCGTTGGGAGATGATGTTCAGGGCTCTGAGAACGGTGACGCCGAGGTCGAGCATGAGAGCGAATTGTCGTGAAAATACCGCCAGGTCCCGTCGGGTGATCCGTTCGAATACGTGCAGCATGAAGGTCTCCTTTTTATGCGAGACTGATTTCCCGCAGAACTTCTTCGGGTGTGGTGACAGCATCCCTGAGTTTTCGGATGCCGTTCATGGCGAGTGTCTGCATGCCCCCCTTGACCGCAGCGGCTCGGATCTCTTCGTCGGATGCTCCGCCCGCGATCATGCGGCTGATATCCGGATTGATCACCATCAATTCAAAAATACCGGTACGCCCTCGGAAACCGGTATGAAAACACGCATCGCATCCAACTGCTTTCCCGATCGTCAGAGCCGGATCGTCATCCCATCCGAGAAACCGGCGAAGGGATTCGGACGGCGGCACGAGCGTTTTGCAGGTGTCACAGAGTTTTCGCACGAGACGCTGCGCGACGACACCCACCAGGGAACTCGACAGCAGAAAACGTTCGACCCCCAGATTGCCCATCATGGCTACGGCGCTGGCGGTGTCCTTTGCGTGGAGCGTGCAGAACACGAGCTGGCCAGTCAGTGCGGCCCATGTCGCCACTTTCGCGGTTTCACTGTCCCTCACTTCGCCCACCATCATGATGTCTGCGTCATGCCTGAGAAGCGCACGCAGTCCCGTTCGGAAATCCAGACCGATGTCCGGGTTGACCTGGATCTGATTGATGCCCGCCAGCCGATACTCGACGGGATCCTCGATGGTGACGATATTCCTGTTCAGGATATTGGTCTGATTCAGGGCGGCGTAAAGTGTCGTCGTCTTTCCGCTTCCGATCGGTCCCGTGACCAGGATCATGCCATGTGGCATTTCGATCAGGGCTTCCATTTTCCTGAGGTCTTCCGTTTCCCATCCGAGTTGCCGCAGACCGGTCAGTACGCGGCTTTCGTCCAGAAAACGGATCGTCAGTTTTTCGCCGAGATAGGTCGGAATGGATGCCGATCGGAAATTGAAACTGCGATTGCGCAGTTCCATCGAAAAATTTCCGTCCTGCGGACGTCGTTTTTCCGTAATGTCCATATTCGACAAGAGTTTGATTCTGGACAGCAGGGGCAATTCGAGTGCTTTCGGGATCGTCATGACATCATACAGAAGTCCGTCGATCCGGTATCGTACGCGCATTTCGGGGATTTGCGGTTCGAGATGAATGTCGGTTGCGCGCGCGTTGATCGCTCCATCGATAATCGAACTGGCTAGCTGAACCGCGGACACATCGTCCGTGGACAGAGCTCCGGCTCGCGTCCCCTCGCGCAGTTTTTTCTCGAGTTCGGATCCCGTACCCGCGATCGCCCGTGAGGTATACAGTTTCCCGACGTGTTTGTCCCAGTCGTTCGCCAGAATGAGCGTCGGGATCAGTTCGAACCCGGTCACCAACCTCGCTTTCTGAATCGCGATTTCGTCCAGTGGATCGACCATACCCAGCACGAGTTTACCGTTCTTCATTTTGATCGGCAGCAGCTTGTGCATTCGGATCACATGTTCGGGTATTACGAATGCCATCTCCTCGTTCGGCGGGTTTTTGTTCAGGTCGATGAATGGGATATCGAGCACTTTTTCGAGGGTTGCCGAGACCTTTTCAGGAGACACTGCCTTGTTTGAAATCAAGGCTGAGATAATGGGCGTTCCATCCTCTTCGTGCCGTTTCCGGGCTCTGTCGACATCATCGGCGCTCACGAGATTCGTGTTGAGCAGAACATCGATGACCAGGTCTTCCTTGGCATGCGACACACCGATTCCGACACGCGATTTCATCAGGTCGGCAATCGTGGAGTGACTGACCATCCTGAGATTCAGCAGAACACGCCAGAGGGGAAGTCCGCTGGCCGTCTCCTGAGCGCGGGCCCGCTCCAGTTGCTCGGAGGTGATGATCCCCTTCGAAACGAGGAGTTCGCCGAGTTGCTGATCATCGTCCGTTGCATCGAGCGCTTTACTGAGTTCCCGATCGCTGATGATCCCGGACTCGATCAGCACATTGCGAACCTCTTTTTTATCCCTGTTTTTGAAAAACGGGAGAGGTACCTCGTAGAGCAACAGGGACTTGAGACTATCGATACTGACTTCCTGTCTGAGGATGTCCTTGATGTCCTTCCCGGATTTTTCCTGCTCCTTGAGCAACTGGTCCATTTTCTCCGAAGTCACCAAACCGGCTTCCCTCAGTACTTCACCGAGCTTGAATTCCATCGTCGTTTCGCTCGGTTTCGATGGGGTCTGTTTCTGATCCTGATTCATCTCGTTTCCTCCATTCACTTAGAGTTCATCGACGTCGAGAATCCGGATGGAGTCATTCGAAAGCGCGATCCGCGCTTCCTGTCGCACCACCGTCTCGCGGGCATGTCCGGCGAATCGGCCTTCAATGCGAACGAGCCATTCCCCGGGATTATCGAACGGCGCGCAGGTCACCCGATCCCATCGCATCGCCGGAATATCCGGCAGGATCTGCAGGATCGTTTGATCCGCATCAGGCTGCCGGATCATCGCCGGCTGGATCGCAGCGGGTAACTGCTGCCAGACTCCGGCCATCAGAATCCGGCAGGTCATCCGGTCGTTGAAGGCGTCGATGGTCCGGTATTGCCGCTGAGTGGACCAATCGAATGCCATGGTGATGCTCGTCAGGAGCATCAGAAATGCCAGAGCCATTGGGAGCGCAGCGCCATGATCCGAATGTCGCGTCATCTGCCCTCTCCTTGTTGCGATCTTGAGTGTTCATCAATTCCCGCCGGCACATCCATCGTCAGAACGAAAGGCTGCATGACGACACTCCCGGACGTCTTCGGATGAACCGTCATTCGCACGGCAGCGGGGGGCCGTTCCGACTCCCATCTGTCTGTCCATTCGGTACCTTGCATAAACGCGAATGTGATCGAGCATGGGAAGCTTTTTTCGATGGATGGTTCCGGAGCGTTCGGTTTCCGAATATACGAACTCGTCGAATCCGCATTGGAGCGGATGCGAACGTCCTCCATGGTTCGGCCGCGGCGGACCGTGAAGACACATTCATCTTTGAGGAGTGTGATCGGGTATTCGGGTGCGAGTCGCATCAGGTCGGAAGCGGTCAGATCCAGCAATCGAACCGATGCATCGACACATTGCAATCGGGTGTCTCCGGTTCTGCTGATCCGGATGAAACGGGAAAGCAGTCCGAACAGCAGAGACACGATCACGCCCAGGATCGCAATGACGGTCAGTATTTCCAGCAGAGTGAACCCTTTGGATGAATGTCGAGGGCTCATCATCTCGGTCCCTCCTCAGCATCAGAGGCGTCAATGGCATCGCGGATGAGATAATAGGTTCGTGTAAACTCGTTGAGGTATCGGAGTTTTATCGTCAGTACACCAGGTTTTCCCGGGAGCGGGGAGGTGGAGTCCTCGAAGGTGATTTGAAAGCCGCTTGACGAGAGTTCGCCTTCCGTTGCCCGGTTGACGGGCTTGCGGAGGCGGGCATCGACTCCGATGGAGGATGCTTCGAGAGCGCTCCGTGCGAGCATTTCCGTTCGATGGACACTGCTGTTCGCTCGAACGAGCAGGCTGAAAACAGCCGATAATCCAACCCCGATGACCACCAGGGCGATCAGTGTTTCGACGATCGAGAATCCCGCGCTGGTCCAGGTGCGTTTCATCGTTGAATCTCGTCAGGGTGCCGTGCGGACCAGCCGGAATCCGATTGAGAATGTTGTAGTATTCGGGTCGAAATCATACCGACGCGCACACCGGCAGACCGCCGCTGAACTGCCCCATGCCCCTCCGCGGATGATCCGTTTCTCTCCCGTCGATGGACCCCGGTAGTCGCTTGCTGCCCCGGTCGGATACTCCTCGGAGTACCAGTCCCAGACCCATTCGAACACATTCCCGAGTGTATCATTCAGACCAATCGGATTGGGGAGTTTTGAACCGATTACGGCGGATGATCCGCCTGCATTTGCGTGATACACGCAATACTGTTCGAGAACCGCGTGAGTGCCTTCGATGGCCGAATTGCAATTGGAAGCGTTGTAGTCCGGTTCCTGACAGAAAAAAGGTCCCTGTGTTCCTGCACGGGTCATGAACTCCCATTCGCCTTCGGTCGGGAGCCGGTATCCATTGGCGTTGAAATCACAGAAAAACGGACCGATCGAATAGTTCGTCCGGTCGACCGGAACCGTATAGGAGGCATTCGTATAGTAACAGCGTGTGTAGCCGTTCTGAAGAGACAGCACATTGGCGAACAAGATGGCCTCATACCAAGTGATTCGGTTGGCGGGGTGATTCATTGTCGGGCTGTAATCGGTATTGCTCGAGTCGGATGGAAGTGTCGGCTGCACAGCCTTGAGATCTGCCCACATCTGCCGGGAAACTTCTGTTCCCATTGCGAGAAAATTGCGGACCAGAGTGTGGGAGAATTGCACTTCGTCACCACTTCGGCAGATTTCGTCTTCCGGTGAGCCCTGCAGGAACGCACCGGCTATGACCGGGATCATGTTCCCGACCGAAACGGGATGAGAAGGGTTCGGTGTGGGAGTGAATGGAGTCCCGGATGTCCAGTTGAACGTGATGTCAGCGAGGTTGCTGATGAGATTGCCCTGGGATACGACAGCGGCATAGAACAAAGCGCCTGAAAACTCACCCGCGCCGGATGGCCAGGCAAACTCCGGAATGATCGTCTTGATATCCTGATACTCGGCAGGAAAACTCGTCACCTCAAAATCGACATCCGGGGGATAGGTGACCCATCCGGGGTAAAACCAGAATGCACCGGTTCCGACCGTCAGAGCGACGAAGAGTTGGGCATCACTAACCGAAGAACCTGTGTTCGTGATGTTGAGATCCAGTGAAAAGCCGACTCCGGGACTGAACGTATCTGCCGGCATCTGCAGGTCGAGTTCGATGTCTTGTGCCTGAATCGAAGTGCACACGCACAATAAAATGAAACTCTGGAAAATACGATTTCTCGTGAACATCACAACCTCCGTTGTTGGTAGACCTACGGCGGTCAATTCCCGGTTCCTGTTATCAATATGTAGAAGAGTCGTGAAATTTGCAAATGAAGACGTCGGTGGATCAGCGATCATTTCCCGTTCCGGTTAATACTTCCCGGGCCTCAAGAAGTGTCTCCCTGATATGGTGCGGAATATGCCTGGTTCCTCGCAACTCGATCATTCTGCACAAGCGCTCCAAAGCGTCTTTTTTTTCTTCATCCATCGGTTCGATTTGCGTCAAGGTGAGCAGTCTCCAGATCTTCAATCGAGTTAACTCGAGCTGGTAGTTTGAGTAACCGGATTGGTAGACCAGTTCTTCAAGAATTCGAATGGCGATATCGTACATTCGAATCATTTCCAGGCTGCTCATCGATCGTTCATGCGTACCGATGAAATTCGTTATCAGGAAGACTTTGGTGATTCGAACATCCGGCGAATCCGCTTCGAGTGGTTCCAACATGGCAATCGTACGCTCGAATACGGCTCGGCTTTCATCGACAAGATTCAGTTTACAGTAGCACATTGCGAGGTTGTTACTGATCCTGCTGATTTTTACGGCCTGAATTGGAATCGAGGGATCATAGACACGGTAATACCAGGCATCTGCCTGCTGGAGATAGGGCAATGCATCGGAGTATCGATTCTGTTCGTAAAGCGCCAAGCCTTTAGCGCCGAGCTGATAGCCAATCGCGATGGTCTGTTCTTCGAACCTGCCTTCCGAGAGGAGTCTCTCTTTGATCTCAATGCCTTCGTCCAATAACCGCTCCGCTGGTTCCATCTGTCTCAGCGAAATGAGCACGGTTGCTTTGTTATACGTGATTTTTGTGTACAGCAAATCCAAAAGAGACCTGGAGTAACCTTCTGTTGCGGAAAGCTCTTCCAGGAAGCGTAACCCGTTGTCGTAGATCTCCAGAGAACGAGTCATCTCATCGGAGGAGGATAACAGGTTTCCATGATCCACGAACAGATTGACAGCCTGCTTTATCCACGCTTCGGAACGCTCATACATTGGGGTAAGTCGCAGGTACAATTGACCGGTCGCGTAAGCATGCTCCGCTCCTTCCGAATCCATCAACGCCTCGAGAATCAGTCCTTTTTGATACATCGCTTGGATGCATTCGATTGCAGTCCGTTCCATTCCCTTGTCGAACTGCTCCTGTGCGACCCGAGCATAGATCTGATTGATCTCCAGATCGAAGAGGATCTTCCCGTAATTCGATCTGGGTTTTTGAGTTCCGGAAATACCAACATCCGCGCGACCAGCGCGTTCGAGGAATTCCATGAGATTGATCTGGGGATCCTGCCAACGTGAACCCGAAACAAGACTGCGTCCGGCTCTTTCCTCCAGTGATGCTGCCTTGGGGATCGGTTCCACATTTGAACGAGGATATTGGGTCCCGGTGTATTCTCTGTACAGGTCCTCGAGCACTTCGACGGCATCGCCGATTCGTCTCCAGCGATCGGCGGGATCCGGTTTGAAGCAACGTTCCAAAACATGGATCAGCTTCGAAGGAATGGTGATTCGGGAGGGGGAGTGGAGAGTCAGGTTTTCCACTACATGCGGTGCGAGGATGCCGATTTTCCAGGTGATCGTGCCTGTGATCATGTGAAGAATCGTCACGGCCCAATTCCAGAGATCGCTTTGAAAGGTGATTTTTCGTCCAGAGGCCTGTTCAGGTGAACAATAAGCAGGGGTCATTCCTACGGAGCTGACGAGAGGAGTCATGCTCGGGAGGTCTTGATCCGTTCCGGTTGACATCGGTAACGATCGTGCCAGTCCGAAATCGGTGATTTTCACAACACCGTCCACCGTCACTAATGCATTCGCAGGTTTGATATCCTGATGGATGACTCCCCAGTCATGCGAGACCTGAAGACCTCTGCCCAGTTGGATCCCTGCATCCAGAATGGCTTCCAAGGTGTTCAGCCGACCGGATTGTATGGATGTCTCCAGCGTGCCGCCGTTAACATACTCACAGCAGATAGCGATTTGGTTCTCGATCGAACGGATAAAACGACAGGTTGTTAGATTCGGGTGAATCGGAAGATCGATCCACGCATAGAGTTCGCGAAAAAATGAACTTTCAAGTGCGATGTCGTTTGGATGATCGCGGAGTATTTTGACTGCGTAATGATGCCCAGTCAGAGCATCATGAACAAGATATACCCGGCCAAAACCGCCTTCTCCGAGCATGCGAACGATCGTGTAGGTTTTGAAAAGAACCTGATTGTCCTTCAATGCGGGATGTTTGTCATGACGACTCGGCAGTGTGGTATCTGCAATCATTATTTGACGATACTGCATCAATGCATCAAAGCACAAGACTGCTTCGATAGGATCTAAAGGATATCCATGTGAATTCAACAGAAGAAACATTGGTGATGAGGAAGTCGGACTTTAGCCGGTGATTTGTTTTTTTCCCTCGTCAGCGTTATTACCGAAGTAAAGTTCCTTCGGATCGGATGCCGATCCGGTCGACAGAACATGGAGAACGATATGCAATTGGTGAACAGGAAACATGGTGGGTTGATCGGCCTCGGGTTATTGTTATCGTTGAGTTGGATCCCGATACTCAGAGCTGCCCATAGTCCGCAGTGGATATGGGAAGACTCGTTGAGTTCTCATGGCGTAAGTCTCGATATGAGCGCTTCGGGCAATGAAATGGTAGTGGGCACCTCTATCAACGACGATCACCGAACGGTGCTCGCATACTTCAATCAGGAATCGGCTTTCCCTGTGTCCCGGATCGAATACACCAGTAACTTTGGAATCGGAAGCGTATCGATATCCGACGATGGAATCCGGTATGCATGTGCGCTCATAAATGAGGTTCGCGTGTATCAAGCGCCAGAAACAGTAATCTTCGCTTACAGCGATGATGATCTTACGTTGTCTCATGTCGCCTTGAATGCAGATGGAAGCAAACTGCTTGTCACCAGTGTTCATAATCAGGATCTTCCCGGACGACTCCTGTTTTTCGATGTTGACACTCAGACGTTGGAGTGGCAGGACGATCCATCCGAAGATGTTTCCGTCAATGGCGCATATGCCCCGTCCAGAATATCTGCAGACGGCACTCGTGTGCTCGCACTATTCGCTGGACGGCAAATGGGGAACCCGGCGTATGCAGTATTGTATCAGACAGACGCCGTCGATCCTGGAGAACCAGTCTGGATCACACAACCTCTGGAAGCCTGGGGGCGTCAGATCGAGATGTCCGCGGATGGGAACTTCTTCATTGCGATCCTGGCGAACATCATCTCATACTTCGATATGTCACCGCCGGTGGATGGCATCAAGACTCCTATCTGGGAGGCTGAGGGTGGCGGGTACGAGACGTTGTATCACTCAGGTGGCATATCCGATAATGGATCAGTCGTGGCTCATTTCGGTGAGACATCGACGGGATCCTGGGTTGAGATTTACGATGGCGCCGATGGATCGATCTACTGGATGTCTTATCTGCTCCTGGAGGAAATCCGAGGGTGTGTTTCGGGTAATGGAACTCGCGTTGCATTCTCGTCCTGGGAAAACCCCGAGCCTGTGAATCACTTCGTTTATGATATCGAGGCGGGATCCGTAATCTGGTCCGAACCCGGTTACGGTCTGGTCGCAATGAACACGGCGGGGGATCGGATCTTCATTACCGATGGCAGCGGTGCGGAGTCGCCGCCGACGCGCTTGATGAGCATCGAGGAAAATCTTCCGCCGCAATGTAGTATCGAGTCACCCCTGCCGGGCGAAACGGTGTCAGGGATTGTGCACATAACCGGGATGGTCGCCGATGTCGATGACCTGATCGCGCGAGTCGAGGTGTTGTTACCTGTCGGTGTAACGCTCGCGAACGCACCTTCGGGAGCTTCGGGCGAATGGTCTGCAGACATCGACGTGTCGGCGTATGCAGGAAGTCTATTGTTAATCAAGGCCCGAGCGATTGATACCCGCTTCAAGCATGGTCAGTGGTCGGAAGTCGGCGTCGCTGTCGTCGACGGTGGGACTCCGACTCCTGTACCAACCGAGACACCATCCGTCGTCACCCCCACTCCGCCATCTTCAAACGATGTCACCCTGGCGCTAATCCTGTCTCAGAATCTGTTCATGGCCGGAGATATGTTCTGGCTGGACGCAATGATCGATAATCCCAATGCGCCCCTCCTGGGAGTCCCGCTCGTCGTGCTGCTCGAAATCCACGGCGCATTTTTCTGCTGGCCGTCCTGGTCGGCGCTGGAAGTCTCCGGGGAGGGATTTGATTATTCCTTGCGCAATATCCCAATCGGGACGCATCGATTCGAGATCATCCAGCCGTTCTTCTGGCCGGAAACCGGTGGATGGGGAATCGGACTCCTTTTCTATGGGGTTTTACTCGATCCGCAGTTTTCAAGCCTGTTGTGCGATATCGATGTCGAAGTGTGGTCGTATCGCTGAATGACGGGTGTCGTTCCGGATTCTATGGTGTCGATCTCTCCGAAGGTCTGACCGAACCGATTGATCTTGATCGATTGCTCTGATACATTTTAAGTAAACCGATCGCGAGACCCTGTCGGAAGTCGCGCCACGATCATCTCCGATTTCATCCGGAGACGTATTGGATGAGACTGAAAAATGCGACTGAGGTCGCCGCGATTGTAAGACCCGATGCGAGGAGGGCGAGTCATGAAGATAGTCAGTTCAATGTGTCTAATGCTGGTCATGATGCTCGGAATGATCCCGATTTGCGACGCGGTTTCCTATAAGGTTCGTGTCCCGCATACGATCGAATTCACGTGTGTGGAAGGAACCGGGGGCTATACCGGTTACTGGGGGTTAAAAGTCGTATGGGGTCCCTATCCGGATGCTGTCGAGTACGAAGTGATCTCGCATTATGGCGGGTTGGGGGGCGGATTTGTTGCGGGCGATGTGCATGAATGGGGCATCGGAGGAGGCAACCCGGTCCCGCCCGGTGGCTGCCCTGCGATCGAAGCATCGGTCAACCCCGCCTGGTATCAGAACATCTATGAAGTCTGGGGTACCTTTCCCGAGGGCGGAAATCTCGAGTTGCATAAAACAGACAACATCTACGGTGCTGCCCATCCCGGCGACGAAGTGCGGTACTTCCTGATCTACAAGAATACCGGAAAGTATCCATTGCTTGATTGTATCGTCGAAGAAACCTGGCCGGATTACATGGAGTTTGTCGCAGGAGGCAGCTCAACCGGTCCGAATACCGTGATCTGGAACTTCGGCACGCTGTATCCCGGACAATGGGTTCAGGTCGAACTCGTGTTGCGGATCAGTGAAGATCTCCCACGGTCGATCACGGAAATTTACAATGTTGCGGTCGCACATCCCGCTCCATCACCATCGCCGGCCCCCAGCGGCACTCCCGGTTCGGGTATTTCGACCGTCAGCGGGTATGCTGTGTCGCACTGCGATGCGCTGCGATGCAATTTCGTGACGGGTGATACGGATTGGATCGATCGACCGGACTTCTCCAGTTATCAGGATCTCGTTCCGTATGACGTCGTCCGTGGTAATGATGATGTCTTGCTTAACTCCGGCTTTACCTCGTTCAATCATACCGTCGCGACGGGTACACTTCTCCTGTATCAGGGAGGTTTTCACCTCACGAACTGTCCGGATCTTCCGGATCAAGTGTTATCCGAGATCATTCTCGACACACCCGCATCCATCGAACATGCTGTATCCGGTATCATGGGCCTTGATGATCACGTCCGAGTGCTCGGGCAGTTTCTCACGGTCGAGATTCATGAGGGGCGATATACACTCAATGACGATGCAGCCAGTGAATCCGTTGAGGTTGAATCCGGAGGGATCACGGTAATCGACCCGGTCGGCGATCGGCATGCGTTGACGGCGGGTGACACGTTTACCTGGCCACCGTTGATCGGTCCGAGGAACGGCATCAACGGTCCGAGGAACGGCACCAACGGTCCGACGCTGACTGGAACCTCACCGGATCCATTCGGCTCAGTCGAAGTCGGTCATATCGCGATCCAATACGAGTTCGACCAGGCGGTCTCTTCGATCGGCAACGCGAGCAGTTTTGCGATCGGTGAGACATCCGGTGTGTGGCATGGATGGGGCCTGCTGACGGATCTCACATCCTACATTTCCGTTTCCTGGAATGCCGAGAGCACCATCATGACACTCTCCGTGAATTCGACGTATCCATGGTTCGGTGTGGATATGGGTGCCGGGATGACCCTTATCACCGGATTGCATCTCGTGGATGTCACCGGTGCTTCCGGCACAACACCCGAAATCTATCAGACGACTCCGATCTTTGTCACATCAACGACTTCGTCGCTTGGATGGGTAAGTTGCGAGTATGAGCACTTCAGTTTTATAACTCAGGGAAATGACCTTCTATCTCCGGGAGCATCCTGGCATGTCCAGCAACTTCCGTCACTTCCGGGGGCTGTCCCTGCCGGGATGTTTCAGGCCAGTCCAGCTTTCGAGTTTCAATTTGACGGAACCGTTCTGGATCACTACTGGCTTCAACTCCGTCCCGGGACATCCTGGGGACTTCCTCAGGGTAACGCGGGCGGTGGACTCTATGTGTGGAGTGGTACGGAATGGGTCATGCAGCGCGAGGGATTCGGGATCGAGTGGACCTGGTCGAACGCGTTGACGGATCCCCATCAGATCCTCGTGCTGCTTTCGGCGTGCGAGCGGCCCGAAGCACCCGAGATTGTTTCGATCTTTCCGAACGCGGGGAGCGGCCCCGTGGCACCGGACAGCCCGATCGTGATTCAGGTTGCGGCCCGTTCCGGAATCCGTGAACACACAGCGGATATCCGCATCAACGGCCAGCGGACGCTCTCGTTCAGTCCCTCAACCGGACAACTCCAGGGATGGATCGTCGAAGAAAGCGATGGGGTGACGACGTTCACACATGCACCAGAAACGGAGTGGCCGGACGGGCAGATCGTCTGTGTCAGTTACTACCTGGCCGCTCGCTTTGGATTGATCCCGACGGAAGGATCGTTTGCGTTCCAGGTGGCCTGTTCGGATACGACCGATGGCGATGGAGACGGGATGCCGGACAAGTGGGAGACAGCGAATGGGACCAATCCGTCCGGTTTCGACCGGGATGCGGACCCCGACGGCGATTCTCACGCGAACATTACAGAATTCATGCATTGCAGCAGCCCCTCATCTTCGGCCTCGCTGCCTGCATTTCCAAGGATCGATATCGTCGCGAATCAGGAAGCATACTATGTCTCCGATGAAATGCTCGTCAAAGCTCGGGTCACCAGCGGCCCTGTTGCCCTACCCGTCGATCTGTACGTCGCTCTCGAATTGTACGGCGGGTTTTATTTCTGGCCGACATACTCGCCAGACCTCGTCCCGATATCCTTCACCATGCCGTCCGGAATCGATGTCTCATTCGAGCTATTTTCGTATACGTGGGATACGATTCCTGCCGCGATGACTCTCACGTGGTATGGCGTGTTTGTCGAACCTCAATCCATGTTTCTTTACAGTCTGGATTCACTCTCGATGATTCTGGCACTCTGAAACAGACCTGCTCACGGAATGAGTTTTCGTCCGGGAGACACCGCCATGACCGCTACGATCTTCATGAGCGCTTCCTCTTCTGATCGACAAGATGGCGCAACGATTCGGGGATGTCCCATCCTTCCGGATGATCGTGCACCTTCCATCGTTGATGGAACCAGAGCCATTGCCCGGGATGTTCGCGAATCCAGCCCTCAATGATGTGGTTCAATCGCTGGGTGTTGTGCCTGAGATTCTCGGTGTGATCCGAATGAGGACTTTCGAGCTCGAACGGAGCGAAGAACCTCCCGACATGCTTCCCTGTATGACCGATGCGGTATATATAGGCGGGGAGTATGACTGCGCCGGTTTCATAGGCGAATCGAGCGGGTGCGTGCGAGGTTGACGCGAGAAGATCGAAGAATGTGCAGACAACGGATCGGTACTTTGCTGCATGCTGATCGACCACAAAACAAACCAGTTTGTTTTCACTGAGGAGTTGCTGGATCAGGTCCTTGGATTTTCTGGGAGGAATGAGCGTGACACCCGTGCTGGAACGGACCGCCGAGAGAAATGCATTGAGGGATTTCGAGTGAATTTCTCGGGCGGTCACGCAGACCGGCAATCCCTGCAGAGCGAGTCCGCATCCGGCATAATCCGTATTGTCCATGTGGGATGCCATGATGATCACGCCCTTCCCTCGCGCAAGGGCCGCCTCAATATGCTCCATTCCATGATACTCGATGATCGAATCACACGTTTCGCGAGTCAGACTCGGCAGTCGGAGCAGTTCGATGCCGTACATGCCCTGCTGCGCATAACAATCCCGCGCGATCCGCCGCACGTCGGAGCGTGGCAGATCTTCGCCGAGCGCTCGCCGGATGTTCCGAACCACGACGGAGTAACGGATCGGCAGGCAGTAGAAGCAAAGCAATCCGAGAAAACGCCCCAGATCGATGGCGGTCTGGAGCGGAAGTTTTGAAATCAGTCGGCTGAGCAGGAGCAACATAAACGGTCTCCGAATCGTTGATCTTAGACGCTGCTTAATCAATCTCAACCGACTTGAACGTCAATGTCAACTGCCGGAAATACGATCCGATGCGATCAATTATCTCGCCAGCCGAACTCCCAGGTGTCCATCACTCCTATGAGAATCGTGAATTTGGCATCGGTCAAGCCTGCATACCAGAAGAGCCCTTCCATGGTTCCAACGTTCTCGGGGAAGCTGAACGGAGGAACGACCACCTGTTCCGTGATTCCGGGCATCAGGGCCTCGAAGAGATAGTAATCAAATGCCGTGAATCCGGGCGCGAAGTAGTACTGGCCGAATGCCTCCAGAACGACAAAGAGAGGGACATGCTCCATGGTCTGCGGGCCGGGGTTGCACACCCGGACCCTGCAGGAACAGGAATCAGCGGGGTGGAAAAAGTGTGAAGGCATCCACAGTTCGACTCCGAGATTTCCGCAGGGCGCCGTCGGAGATGCTGAGGGCGTGGGGGTGGGTGTGGGTGTTACCGTTGGAAAGACAACTACAGGATAATGATACCCCATATCGACCATGCCAAGATCCGTAATCTGATCCGTCCTGGTGGTGTATGAATCGAGGCAGGATGGCGGTTCAACACCAGGAAAGCAATTGTCCTGTGCCGGACTGTCACCCGAATCGATGCATGGGCTGTCCTGTGCCTGTCCGGCCGAGGTTGCCGACAGGTAATAATCGCCAAGCGGGCCTGCCGTGAAGAGCGGTATTGCATCGATGTTCCCATCCCCTTCATAACCGCCTCCGATATTCGAGTAACGAATGACCGGATTCCCCCCGATGTTGGTTCCAATATTATGAACAATCGAGTTGACAATCAGAGGTGATCCCTGAATGCCTCCGGTTTCAGAAAGATACGCTTCACCACTATTGTTCACGATCGAGCAGTTGCTGATATGCGCTGTATCACACCGTATTCCTCCAACTGCTCTCCCCGCTGGATTGCCCCATGCCGCCGCGTCATTATCTGAAATGATGCAATTGAAGAACGATGGATCGCCCCCGATCGCCCAGACACCGGCCACGACTTCAGCGTCGAATAGATACCATTCTTCACATTCGATCGCGTTTCTCATTATCCGGCAGTTCAGGAAGATGGCCTGCGACGATCCGAGATAGACACCCGACCCGGCATGCTCGCCATGTCCACACCATGCCGCGTTGTGGATGATTTTGCAGTTCGAGATGACTGGAGAGGCACTTTCGATCTGCATGCCGGTTCCGTAATCGCCATACTGAAGAAACTGCGTGATGGTAAAGCCGTTCAGACGCGATGCATTCCCTTCTCCATGATCAAAAATGAATCCGATGTGGTTGACCGCATAGTTGCCGTTGACGATGGTGTCGTCAGGACCGGTTTCCGAGGTCACGGTGATGGCTTTCCCAAGAAAACGAATATCTCTGTTGCCGTCTCCGGAAAAGACACCCGGAGCGACTAAAACGGTATCGTGATCCTGGGCAGCATCGATCCCTGCCTGAATGGTCGGTTGATCTCCCGGCACCCGGATCACCAGAGCGTGCCCGGCAACGGGAAGAAACAGCATAAACAACAGGGTGAATCGTAATCGTTTCATCACGCACCTCCTTGATCGTCGATCGACGAAAGTCCTTATCGTAAAGGTGACGTGATGAGGCCCTTTTCGTGCAGATCCTAGGAATGGCTACCCCAACCGAATTCCCAGGTATCCATCGTGCCGACCAGGAATGAGAACTCCGCATCGGTCATGCCTGCATACCAAACGAGTCCTTCCACGGTGCCGACATTTTCGGGGAAACTGAATGGAGGAACGACCACCTGTTCCGTGATTCCGGGCATCAGGGACTCGAAGAGATAGTGATCGAATGCCGAGAATCCGGGGGCGAAGTAGTACTGGCCGAATGCCTCCAGAACGACAAAGAGAGGGACATGCTCCATGGTCTGCGGACCGGGGTTGCACACCCGGACCATGCAGGAACAAGAATCACCGGGGTGAAAAAAGTGTGCGGGCATCCACAGTTCGACTCCGAGATTTCCGCAGGGCGCTGTCGGAGAAGCGGTCGGCGTTATGGTGGGAGAGGGGACAGCCGACTGCGTCGACTCGGGTGTCGATGTGGCAGGTGCGGTCGGCGAAGGCGTGGTCGTGATCGTCGCCGTCGGTGACGGGCCGGCCGTGCGTGTTGGCGTCGGAGTCTCGGATACGTTCAATGGGTAGTGGTATCCCATGTCAATCATGCTGTTATCGCAGACTCGGTCTGTTCGGGTCGTCATGGAGTCCATGCAGATTTCCTCATCGGAAATGTCGTGACACACATCGACTGCCGATGCACTGCCTGTATCGACACAGGGGCTGTTCGATTCCTGCCCCGAGGCGATCTGGCTGAGGCAGAACGCGTCGATCGGCCCATTGGTGAACAAGGGATCCTGATCGATGTTGCCGGATCCCGCCCATCCGCCCTGAACATCGGAGGAGATCACGGTCACAAACTGCGTGTCTCCGCCAATCGGACTCGGTTGCCCGCCCCAGAGAATACTGTTCTCAACGGTGATCCTTGGCGAATCATGACCGTAGAATGCGCTTCCCGAGGTAACGGCTGTGTTGAAAGCCAGTGTGCAGGAACCGATGCTGGTTGTCGTGCTGCTGCTGAAGTAACACGCGCCTCCCGAGTCAGATGCATGATTCGACCCAGCCAGACAGCCCCAGATGTCGGCCGAGACATCCCACCCGCTGAAAATGGCTCCACCACAGGAGCCGGCTGAGTTTCCTGTCATCACGGATCGGGTGATGATCGCGAGGACACATTTCGCGCCGAGATCGATTGCGCCTCCATTCTGGCCGGCCGCGTTGTCGATGAAACGGCACTGGTCGAACGTCTGCAGACTGAACATCCGGTTGCTGTACCCTCCACCGGATCCTGTTTCAGCGCTGTTCCCGATAAAGCTGCATCTTACAAACGAAGGATTCGCTTCGCCGTCGTTCTGAATCCCGCCACCGCTCTCATACGCGAAATTGCTCGAGAGAATGCAATCGGAAAAAGCGGGTGAGGCGTTCTCGATGTACACCCCGCCACCCGATGCCATGGCCGTGCAGTTTTCGATCCTGCATCTGAGAATCGAGGTGTCGCTTTTCGTGAGATACATACCGCCTCCGGCTTGCGCTCGTCCTCCGCGAATCGTCAGATCACGTATCTCGGCGGAGTTGTCGAGATGTCCGTAAAAAACCCGTTGCGTGTCTCCGGCATCGATGAATGTCGATTCGATGCCGCTTCCGGCCAGGGTCACGTGATTGACGATCGGAAGCGGGAACGATTCACCGGTCGTCGTGGCGGAAAACAGACCGGGGCCGATATGAATCACGACGGGAAGATCCGGGGATCCCAGGATTCGTTCGAGCGCGTGCCGGAGAGTGAGGAAGGGTGACTCCCATGAGGTCCCGCTATTGAGGTCGCTTCCGGTGCAGGACACGTAGACATCCTGGGAGATCGCTTCGGTCTGACTCGTGCAACCGGTCCGATCGAACGCGTCCGGTGGCGAAATATAATAGTCGGAATCGTGCAGACCGCTGAATCCATTGTATTGAGCATTGAACGGCTCCTGAGGATCGAAATACATCGAGGCCAGATCGGCGCCGCCTCCCGCCTGGTTATCGCCGAATGAATTGCCTTCCAACTGACTGCCTCCGATGATCGGGGTCGCTCCATAATTGCAGAACAATGCGCCTCCCAGATGATCGGCAGTATTGAGCTGAAACTCGCAATTCCGTATCTGTCCCGAAGCCCAGGAATCGAAAAAGAGGGCACCCCCATACATGGTCGCCGTGTTGGAAGTGAAAAATGAAGAAAAAATCGTCGGATTGGAATCGTACGTTATGGAAGCACCTGCGCCGAGTTCGGCTGTGTTGTCTTGGATGATGCAGCACGTGACAGAAGCGTTGGATTGTGAAAACTCAAAACCGCCGCCGTCGCGGGAGGCGGAATTCTGTTCGATAAAGCAATCCACGATCTGCGGTGCGGCGTTGCGCAGACACGCCACTCCCGCTCCGTACGTGGCAATGTTGAAGATGATTCTGCAATTGATGATGTCAGGTGATGAGGCGTGATCGCAGAGAATACCTCCGCCGCGCCCATCGATCCAGCCGTTTCGGATCGTAAAACCTTCGAGAGTGGCTTGAGAGGTTTCTCCGCTCGTGAAGATAAACCCGCGGTGCTGATCATCGGCCGATCCCTGGCAGTCGATCGTACAGACAGTGTGACCCATTTCCGATACAAGACGGATACTTTTACCCTGAAAACTGATGTCACGATTTCCCGGGCCGGTGTAGTACCCTGACATCACCTGGACCGTGTCACCGGGTTGAGCGGCGTCGATGCCGGCCTGTATGGTCGGTTGATCGGCGGGAACATGGATTGTAACGGCTTGTACAATTGGACCCATCAACAGGACGGCAAGGATGGCCAGACGATTCATGGTAACCTCCTTATGTTCTGTGGCTTCGATATGCAAAATTTATGCCATGTGTTCTATCTGTAAACCGGGCAAAATTGTCATAAACGTGTTATAAGAAGAGTATTGCGTGAGCAGGACCGTGACTTCAATATCCGAGCAGATCGCTCCAACAGTTTTGCAGGGAGGAAACATGCGTGATACCGCAGCGCTGCTCATCACTCTCTACCTGATCGCTGGCGACGTGATCCCCCGGAGTTTCTCCACTGAGTTATCTGTCCCTGCTCAGTTTGCGACCATTCAAGCTGCTGTCGATGCGGCAATCCCGGGTGACACCGTCTTGGTTGCAGATGGCACCTGGAGCGGTGTCGGAAACGTGGCCATTCATCCGGACGGAAAAGCCATCACGATCCGGTCGGTTTCCGGGAATCCCGAAACATGCATGATCGACGGTTCGGGTGTCGATCAGGGTTTCTTGTGCGAGTTGGATGAGACGCATGATACGGTCATCATGGGATTCACCCTGTATCGATGCGGTCGCAATCCGGACCTTGGGCCCGTCAATGGTGCCGGGATTTCGTGCGTGAACGCATCACCGGCGATTCGGCAATGCCGGTTTGTGGACGGGTATGCATCGTGGAGTTATCCGGGGCCGGGAAGTGGCATGTACGGTTCCGGAGGCGCCATCGCCTGTTTCGATGGCGCAGCTCCTGAAATTGCCGACTGCGCGTTTATCACCTGCATAGCCGGCGAATCCGGAGGTGCGATTCATGCCCGGGATGCGGCCCCCGCAATCCTGGATTGCTCATTCACCGATAATCGTTCGTATGGACGAGGAGGTGCGATCTATCTGAAGGACTCGTCCGCGGTGATACGCGGGTGCTTCTTCACAAACAACCGCGCCGTGAACGGAGACGGAGGTGCACTCTGTCTGGATTCATCGTCTGCGGAGATCACATTGAATGAATTTGCGCTGAACCGATCCCTGCGAGGCGGAGCAGTCGCCTGTCTCGGTGCAAACCCGGTCATCGGCGGGGCAAGTGATCTCGGGAATCGTTTCGACCGTAACTGCAGCGGCTCCGGAGCCGACCTGTTCGCCCAGATGCCTGCTTCCACCATCGATGCCCGATTCAATACATTTACCGGGCTCATGATGTCGGATTACTGTGTTTCACCGCAGGAAACCTTCGATCTGTCCGGCTCTCAGACCACCGCGACTCCAATACGATCCGACGTCTTTGTGGCTCAGAATGGCAGTGACGATAACAGCGGACTGTCAATCGATGCTCCGTTCCGCACGATCCAGTTCGCGCTCAGTCGGGTGCTGCCGACCGAAGCGTCTCCGATCACCATCCATATCGCCTCCGGTGAATATTCGGCTTTCACGACGGGTGAGGTGTTCCCTCTGCCTCTGTTGAGCCACATCTCGCTATCCGGAGCGGATCAGTGCCGCACCCATCTGAACCCCTCGCATCAATCGGTCTGCCTGTTCGGTCATCGTGATACGGATGTCCGCATCGACGGGATCGATATCCGGGGAGGCAGCGGTGAATCGGGGGGCGGGCTGCATGCCAGTGACTGTCAGGTGGAACTGACAAATCTGACGATCCGCGAGTCGGTTGCAGACAAGGGTGCCGCCATGTATCTGTCCGGAACGGATGCCTCGATGAGATCCGTTCTCATCATGGACAACTACAGCCGTTACATGGGAAGTTCCGCCGGGGTGGTCTCCCTGGGAGGACATCTCCGGATACTCGACAGCGTCATCACCCGCAATGCATCCGACGGTCCCGGCGGTGGGGTGTATGTTCAGGGAGCAGCTCTGATCGCCTCCTGCAGGATCACCGGGAACGAAGCGCGTCGTGCCCGAGGCGGCGGTGTTTTCTGTGCGGACGGCCCTCTGGAAATGGTGAATTGCGAACTGCTCGGGAACCGGGCGATTCT
>CAYYMM010000062.1:0-27082 GCA_964472395.1 uncultured bacterium
TCTAATGAGGGGTGTTACGTTTTTCTATGGAGAGACTTGCATTCTGGAGGATGTGAATCTCCAGATCAAAGAAGGCGCTTTCATGTACATCGTCGGGCCCAACGGCGGAGGTAAAACAACGCTTCTTCGCCTGATATTGGGACTGATTCTACCGGACAAAGGTATCATTACGGTTCTGGGACAGAACCCCGGCTCACGGCAGCGCCTGATCGGATATGTCCCACAGCATATTCACTATGACCCTCAGTTTCCGATCAATGTGCTCGATATCGTTCTCATGGGACGTATCGATCGCTCACTGACGGGACGCTATTCGGCCCGCGATCACATGATCGCTCGACAGAGCTTGCAGTTGATGGAGATCGACGATGCAATCGGGCAGTCATTTTCGGATTTGTCAGGTGGTCAGCGACAGCGAGTTCTGATTGCACGCGCGCTTGCGTGCGAACCACAGATCCTTCTGCTCGACGAACCGACCGCGAATCTCGACGCGGAGTTTGAATCCCGCCTGATGGAGATCATCTGCGATTTCAAAGGTAACATGACCATCCTCGTGGTATCCCATGATCTGGAGTACGTCGCGTCTGCAGTCAACGAGGTTATCTGTGTCAATCAGACGGTACAGATTCATCCGACTGAAATCCTGACAGCGACGTCTGGGCTTCATGGCAAGTCGGATGCGTATCGTCGGATACGACATGACCGAAGACTGTCGATTCCCGGAGCGTCTGCCGATGCGTGACCTCATCGTGGCATTGATCGATCCGAACATCGTTTTTCTGCGCTATGCATTCCTGATCGGATTAATGGCCAGTGTCGCGTTTGGGGTGATCGGGTCGCTGGTAGTCGCACGCCGGATCAGTTACATCGCTGGATCGATCTCTCACAGTGTTCTCGGAGGTCTCGGGATCGCGCTCTATGTGCAAAGAGCAATCGGGATCTCATGGTTTCATCCGCTTCTCGGTGCAGTGCTCGCCGCTTTGTTATCCGCACTGATCATCGGATTGGTGAGTTTGTATGCCAGACAGAGGGAAGATACGGTGATCGGAGCGATCTGGTCGATCGGGATGGCGATCGGGTTGCTTTTTCTTGCGAAGACTCCAGGGTATGTCGATCCGATGAGTTATCTGTTCGGGAATATACTCCTGATTTCAAAACATGACCTGATTCTCGTTCTGCTCCTAGACATCGTCATCGTCTTAACGGTTGCAATCTTCTACAACCGGATTCTTGCGGTGTGTTTCGATGATGAATTTGCACGTCTCAGAGGAATCCGGGTCGAAATTTACTATCTCCTGATGCTCTGCCTGGTCGCTCTTACCATCGTTTTGCTCGTGACCGTCGTCGGCATCGTTCTTGTAATCGCCATGCTGACTCTTCCGCCAGCGATCGCTGGTCAGTTTTCCAGGAAGTTATCTCATATGATGATGCTTTCGATCATGATCTGCGCGCTATTCACACTGTCGGGGCTCAGTGCCAGTTATCACCTCGATCTGCCCGGCGGGCCAATCATTATAACCATGCTCGGAGCAGCATATCTGGTGATTCTAGGATTGATGCACTATCGACGTGGATTCCGCGCCTTGCGCAATCAATGGACCCGGAAATAAGCCGTCATTGATGCTCCGATCACCGTCAGCGCGATTCCGATCAATTGCAGCACGTGGGTCTTTTCGTCCAGAAATGCGATACCGAGCACTGCTCCGAGGACCGGAGTGAGGCAGAATGCGATCGGCAGCACGACCGACAGGTTTCCGCCATTCAGAGCTCGATACAGAAACAGAATACCGAGCGCTCCTGACAAGATGCCCCCGCCCAGAATAACCATCAGAAGCGGTTTGGTGCCTGCCGATTTAACCTGCCGCCAGTACGGAAAACTCAACATCCCAAGAATCGCGACACTCATGCAGGTTCGTAAGGTTGCGCCCATGGCGGGAGACATCTCTCCAAGCTTGACTCCTTTCTTCTCGAAAAATGACCCTACCGCCCAGCAAACAGCTGTCAGTACTGCCCAGATCTCTGCCCGCATAATTCCCTCCTCCGTGCAAGACATCCCATCAGTGTTCCGAATCTACAGGAGAGTCTTATTGCATTCAATCCCGACCGGCGATCAACGATATGCAAAACATCTACAGGTCTCCAGATCGAACCGGTCCGTTTCAAGTTGCTCAATCTTCGATTCCAGTTCACTGCAGCAAAGTTCAAGTCGGTCCAGCAGTTGATGTGCACGTTGATTCTCATCGATCCAGGACTCCAGACGCATCAGGCGACGTTTCAGTTTGATCAGACTGCGTTTCAGGAGAGCACACTGCTGCGTTGTTGCATCATGGAATCGTCGATCGAACTGGCTGGTACGTTCGCGTTCCGCACACCATGCTATCTGACTTGATTTGATTCGTTGAATCAGGTTCTGCAGATAATCACAGACATTCGTTCGTGTATCGTCATCAAGATAAGCTTCGATTTGCTGATGCAATCGTTTCATTGTCTGTAATCTCGCCTCCAGAATCGACGACTCTCGGTGCAACCGACTGGACTCCTCAGCCCACTGATCGATCTGCCAGGAGAGTCGATCCTTCGGAGTCAGCATCTCCTTCAGAAATCGAGACGCATTCCCGATGGGATAACTCACGTACAATCTGTGAATCGCTCGTGTTACTGCCACATAGAAAACTCGTCTTTCCTCCTCCAGAAGTTCTTGTTCAATCGCGGTTTCCGCGGCATTGAAGAGATAAACATCTTGAAACTCACGTCCTTTGACCGAATGGATCGTTGCGATTCTGACCGGTGCTTCTTCACGTTCATCTCGAGCGATGCCCTCACGTTCGGTCAGAATATCGAAAATCGAGAAGAATGCGTCAGGAGAGTCGGTCATCAGGGCAAGTTCATATACAAGATTGGCGATGATGGATGGATGTGCATCGACTGGATTATCCGATTCATCTGTATCGCCTAACTCTGTCGTCTCTCCGTTGACCATCTTCATCGAGGTCAGCGGATCCCAGTGCGCCAGCAGGCCGGTCGGCCATGAAACATGGCCACTCTCTATCCCGTTGTGCAAATCATCTCGTAGACGACGTGCAAACATGGTTTGAAACACTCCGAATTTTAACGGATAGAACCTGATACCAGCTTTTAAACAAGCAGTCTGGATCATAGGAATACGGGCATTGAACCGCGATAAAATCGCGATTCGACCATGCTCCAGTTTCTCCAGTGATTCATTTAAAATCCGATCCATAATTCGAATTGCCTGATCCCAAGCCGTGACACCCGGTAATAGCGTGACGGCGCCCGCTGGAGCCGACGGTCGGGGACGGATCACTTTTGGCATACGCAGCATGTTGTGATCAATCAGTCGATTGGCGCAGCGGATAATCATCATTCCACTGCGATAGTTGGTTCCGAGCGTCAGAGAACGGGTCGTGGGGAAACGATCCGGAAACCCGAGCATCACCTGTGTGTTCGCTCCCCGCCATCCATAGATCATCTGATCATCATCGCCCACCGCAAAGATGTTCCACTGGGGTCTACTGACAATGTCCGTCAGAAGCATTTGCGCGGCATTCAAATCTTGCAGTTCATCGATCAGCACATGCGTAAATCGATCCTGAATGCGGTTTCTCAGTTGCGGATCCGAGAGAAAAGTCCTGACTGAAAGGAATATCTGATCATCATATCCAAAAATCCGTTGATCGAGTTGTTGTTCGAGATGTCGACGATAAAACTCCTCGAACGAAACCACCGTTTGTGAATCCTTCACATCGATGCTTATCATTGCCGGATCGATCAGATCGCGTCGTACGCGAGATAAACCGGTACGATACGCAAAACGATATTCCGAGCTTGCCGTTCGTCCCAGTATCAGTTCAAGGATATGATCCCAGATTGCACTGGACGGATCTTCAAAATGCAGACCGAGATCGTGTGTGAGAATCTGATGACCGAAAGAGTTGAAGGTATGCACACTGACACCGCGATCTGACAACGTACGTGCGACATCGATCGACATTTCCGCGAGTCTCTCGATCAACTCGGATCTCGCTCGTTCGTTGAACGCCATGACGAGAATGCTTCGTGGAGAGATGCCCCGGTTGAGGAGCACACGAATGCGCGATGTAATGACTCGTGTTTTTCCTGAACCTGGTGGGGCTGCGATGCGAGTCGGACCATCATCCGATAGAATCGCTTCGCGCTGAGAGGTATCGCGGAGTACTTCTTCGGCAACTCCGATACGTTCGTTCGGGTCCGAAAACATTTCTCCTTCGTCCGGATCTTGAACTATCAGTGTGCGACACTGTGCGGAAATCAATCCAAGATCATCCATGCTATCGACTCCATGCCAATAGGCTGTTCGATGCAGAATCCAGTTGACCTGATCGCAATTGATTCGATCTGTCAGGTCAGCGGAGAATGGTTCAGTAGGTTTTGAAAGCGTAAAATGAAATCCGACAGGCAGTAGGAGCAGATAGGGAAGCCGCTTCAGGAACACCTCATACAGCCCAAGTTCCAGCAGATAGCGACTCAGTAAAGGGCTTTGAGGTGAATGGGAGCCATCGAGCAGGACAAGACGATCCGTGTGATATTGAGTTGTGTCGGATGCACGATCACGCAGAGTATCGAAAACGATCCGATGTCTTTGCGTCAGTTTCTCAATAAAGGTCGAGGCGTCGGAAACTACACAAGCAATGCCGGTCTTTTGCCGCATGGCAGATCCTTTCGATCAGGTTTTTTTACAATCTCAACACGGATCAGGAAAATCTGCAAGTGGCCGAACAGACGGGTTCATTTATCAACGGTTGCGGATCCGTTCCAAGTTCTGACGGACCTGGGTCGCATTCGGATTCATTTCGAGTGCTTTTCCCCAGTGGAAACGGGCACGATCGAATTGACCGGACTCGGCGAATGCAATTCCCAGATTGACATTCGTATCGAAGTGATTCGGATTGAGGCTGAATGCCCTGAGATACTCTGCGATGGCTTCATTACGACGATTGGTATGGTGCAGCGCAACACCCAGATTGAGGTGTAGAAGTGCGTCTCTCGGAGTGGTATCGAGCAGCTTTCGGAAAATACGCTCCGCGGCAAAGAAATCTTTCAATTGAATGCAGACAAACCCGAGCTGATTCTGAACTGCCAAATGATCCGGCTTGATCGATAACACGGTCTGATAGGCTGCTTTCGCTTGCACGAAATCTCTGGATAGCTCGAGCGCGCGTCCTAAAATGATCTGGGGCCCGATGCATTCAGGGCAAGCTGTCAATGCTCTGCGGGCTTCCGTGAGCGTTTCTTCAGGTGAACCGCTGATTTGCGAATCGATCGCGGCCCAGGAACTCTGCAGGGGGTCGATGCGCCGATAGACATTCCGATCGAACCACTCCTCTATTTCCGGACTAATTCGAACATAAACCAGGGAATTGTCGTCCCAATAGACCAGACCCCAGTTCGTCGATACCGAGAGTTCCGTAAACACAGCCGGAGTTGCAGTCGACTTGCGAGACGGATATGCAAGAATGAAAACATTGACATCGTATCGTGATTCGAGATCCGCAATCGATACATCTCCCCGATAAGCTCCGGCATAATCTTGAAACACATCAGGCGGAAAAACATCAAGACGACCATCGATGAACACAGGATGTTCCGGAGTCGACCAGATCAGATATCCACCGAACGAAAACTCGTTGAACAGTTTGGCCTTGAATGGCAGGTCCGCGAGGAAAGCTGCAGCACCGACGGGGTACTTCAGATCAGCGGTTCCGATTCCGGGTTTGCGATATCCGTCCGACGCCATGTTGACACCAACAGCATGCACCCGAATAACAAACGTTATTGGAATCAGAATACAGAACACACCGAGAATCCGCTCGATGAGTCCATAACGTTTATCTTGCATACGCGAATGGATTTCGGAAAATCGAAACAACACGGCAGGCACTGCGGATATCGCCAGTAGAGGCACATTCCGATTCGCTCGCAAAGCCCAGGCCAACCAAAGACCAAAAAGCAACAGGTCATCAATACGCCATTTCGCACGCGAGAATACCCACGATCCGATCCAGATGACGGTAAACACAACCATCGCGATCTGAAAATCCGCACCCGCATACTCGGATGAGAAACTGGGTTGAAGTTCGCTGATCACCTCAAAGAAAAAGGGATCTCGGATGAACATGAGAGGGTAGAGCAGCCCGTCAAAAAAGTTCGGGTTGCATAGAAGAGCGATGAAGGAGAAGACCAGAATCTGAATCGTATGGTTGACGGATGGAGCGGATACTCTGGCGAATCGGCCCTGCATGAATACGCCGGCTCCAAGCACCATTGCGAGCGTGATGTAACCGAGAAGCGCGCCGGAATGGAGGTTTCCCCAGAGCAGCATTCCGAGAGGAATCAGCCAGCGTCCGTGTTTCCGAGTCAGATCCGGGAATCCGTAGAGCGTCAGGAGCAGAACCGCGAGACATAGTTCCGTAAGGACATGCGGTCGGACAAATGCACGGAACGAGATCATGAAGAGGCAGGGTGTCAGAACAATCAGGATCCACTCAGGAGGGAGCCGCGTCCGTCTCCCCAGTAGGAACAACGTCAAGGCGGTCAGGCACACTATGAATGCCTTGAATCCTATGAGTCCCGTGATTCCACTGGCCTGATAAACCAGAAAAAACAAAACTTCTGTCAGCCACTCGTGTGTGATCCATCGAGCGCCATGAGCGGTATGCGAGAAAACATCGTAGTGTGGAATCGTGGCATGTTCGAGAATGTGCCGACCGGTTGCGAGATGAAACCAGACATCGAAATCCTGTAGCGGAAAGACACTCAGACTCGCTCCCAGAATCAACAGGAGCAAGACGCATATTGTGATTCGGATCCGCACGATCATGCCGGCACGCTAACAAAGGCATTCATAGAAATCAAACACCGAGTCATGATCGGATCAATATCCCGATTGACAACTCGATGACTGACGGGAATCATGTCGAGTGGTGTGTGTGCGAGAACATGAAACATCTCTCTGGAGGAACTCAGATGTTCGACCGATTAATCTTCTGCCTGATCATTCTCTCGCTCTCCGTCGGCGCATCCGCTGATTTTCCTGATCGAAGCCCCCGGGATGTCTGGTTACTTGCTGAGACGCGAATCGAGAATGTTCTGGCGGATCAGAAGCGTTCAGAAGTCGATCTCGAATCACCCGTTTGGTACGAAACACCTTATCAGATGCTGGGCCGGATGCCTCTGATCGACCTGGCGCTCAACCGCCCACTCGTGCTCCCTGAGATCGCCTTGTGGGTGAACCAGGAAGCCGACACTGATGCTGGTTTCCGAGACCTTCTCATCTTGTCGGAACGTCTGTCTGAAGCCGACCCAATCCGAGTGTCACTCGATATCGAATCTTTGAAAACAGAACTCGGATCCCGGCCCCTCGACGATCGGATCACGATCGCGATGCAATCATTTCCTGAAGACCTCGGCTCTCTCGTCACGATTTTGTACCGCGGAATCAGCGCCGCACAGGATTACCGGGATCGCGCTTGTGCAACTCTGACCCCATATGAACGGGATCGAATGAAGATTCTGGTGCCGGGCTATTTCATTAAAAAGGAGGATGCCTCGGAGGCTGTGCGCGGATACACAACGGAAGTCGGTGATTGTATCGAGCTCTTCGAGTTGCTTCAGAAGGTTGATTTCGAAACGATGATTCACGGGGCTCACCTCTTGATGACTGCTCTCGATGATGCGATTCAATTCGTCCAGACTCACGATCTGATCCACACGGTCGATCAACCTCTGCGGATCGATTCAGCGATCGGCCTGATCGCCCTGGGAGGGGAGACGGACGATGTGTACACGGAAGATGTTACGCTGAGTATCGATACCGGGGGGAGTGATCGGTATCTCAATCACGCCGCACACACGGACATCGATCTTCCGGGGGCCGCTGTCCTGTTTGATCTTGAGGGCGATGACGTGTACGCATCGGATGGATCCGCTCAGGCGTCGGCTATGTCGGGTTATGCGGCACTGATCGACTTCGACGGCGACGACCGGTACTTGGCGAAACACTACTCGCAAGGCGCGGCGCTCGTTGGATTTTCCGCCTTTGCCGATTTCGCGGGTGACGATCAGTACAATGGTGATTTTGGCGTACAGGGATTCTCGATTTTCGGCGCTTCTCTATTCATCGAGAATGCAGGCCGGGATACGTATCGGAATGCTGCGATGGGCCAGGCTGCCGCTTCGACGCTGGGAGTTGCAATCATACTGGAACGTGAGGGGGATGATGTCTATCGATCCGGAGGGAAATACGATTTCTATTTTCCCTGGGACTCATCGACTGCACAGGGTGCAGGCTCGGGTATGCGCGCGTGGCCACCGATAAACCGATTTTCCGTCTACGGTGGAGCAGGTGTGCTGATCGAAAAGTCGGGGAATGATGAATACTCTGCCTATAATGTCGGGCAAGGCGGCAGTTACTTCTTCGCGACTGGAATCCTCGTCGATTCCGCAGGCAACGATCTGTACACCAGCAAGAACTACTGCAGAGGTGTCGGTGTTCATCTAAGCGCCGCGGTCGCACTCGATCTGGCCGGCGATGACATCCATACGGGTCTATATGGACAGAACGGGTACAGCCTGGACCGATCTTCAGGAGTCTTTGCCGATTTCGGCGGAAACGACATCTACCGGTCGACAGGCGCTATGGGTTTCGGCCATAAACCGCGCGGAACCGGCATTTTCCTGGATCTCGATGGAGATGACCTGTATGCGGGGACCGAAAACAATTATGGTCGGGCTGATGTTCCGTATGCAGACGATCAATTCTCGACCGGTTTCTTCTTCGATTGGGGAGGCTTCGATATGTATTCCCGGGGGCCCTATGCGAACGATAGCAGCTGGGCTGAGGGTGAGTTCGGTTTCGGGGAAGACCGTTCGATACCACCGGAAATCCAGGAAGCATCACCACGCTGGCGTTTGGATGACGGACATGAAGCGGGGTCCGGTTCGCATTCACTCATCCGGAATCATCAGATGGGACGAATCAGGGAGGATGTGCGACGTTCCGGTGATGCACTGTGGACGATCACCCGGTCGGCACACTGGCAGGACCGCGACCTACTGATCGATCTTCTGCCTTTCCTGAGGCGCGATCCCGCTTTCACCGATTCATCCGGCTATGCCTTCAGGGATTTGCTCGATTCCAGCGATCGAAATGTCCTTCTTAGCATTCTGATCGATATGCGTGACCATCCCGTTGCGCTCAATTCGGATCTGGAAAAACGGCTGGTTCAACTCGTTACGACGGCCTGTCATGAAGTTCGAGGAATGGCGTGCGGGACTCTTGCGGCATGTGATCCGGAGTCGGATTGGACACTTGAGACTCTTTCCACGGCCCTCCGTGATTCGGACTGGCGTGTTCGTCGACGGGCCGCGATCGCATTCGGAAAGTTACGGAATCCACGGGCGCTGGAGCGTCTTCGGGACAGTATGCGGAATGATCCTGCCTTCCAGGTCAGGGCTCACGCTTTATCGAGCGCTACTGCATTTACTGATCCGGGAGTGGCGATCGAATGGGAGAGAGCATTGACGGATCCGTCCGAGTTGGTCCAGTGCATCGCCGCACGGTCGCTGATCATCGAAAAACAACGCAAGGAAGCGTTCGGAACCCTTATTGATCTTTGGGACTGGGACAGCAGGATCCTGAGAGAGACCTGGCTCCTGGAGTTTCTCAATGAGTTTTGCGGAACCTCTTTTTCCGATCGTGCCCAACTCGAATCGTGGTGGAATCAGACACAGCGTTCTGGCCGGTTCGGGAAATGTCTGAAAGGCTATAAACAGTATCAGGAAGCTAGAAAACTGAAGGGTGGAGCCGATCTCGATGCCTTCACACAGGCGCTCGAAAAAGTGCTCAAAGTCCGTCCCGATCACACTTCAGCGCGTGTGGAACTATCTCAGGTTTTGAACGGTGCGGCATGGGAGCTGGCCGTTACCGGCAGTCAGCTCCAGAAGGCCGAAAAACTCGCGATACGATCCGTGGAACTCGATCCGAACAGCATGAATCATGATACTCTTGCGGTCGTGTTATACCGATCAGGCAAAAAGGAAGCGGCTCGCGAGTTACTGAATAATTGGCGAAAGAAGGCTATGGAATCCGATTGGGAATCCATCGATGCGCGTCTCGATGACCTCAAATCTGGTCAGTTGCAGTTACGTTGATCGAGGCGATTTCCTCATGCAGCATCGGAGGCCCCGCGACATATTCTTCCATCTTTCGTTTGCTGTAGATGCGCACATACTCACCATCCAGCGCCATCAGTTCAGCATGTGAACCGGATTCAACGAGTGTGCCGTTTTTCAGCACAAGTATCCGGTCGGCTCGTTCGAGGGTTGACGTGCGATGGGAGACTAAAAACGTCTTGATGCCGGGCATGACTTCGTACAATTGAGTCCACAGGTCGTTCTCGGTTTCCGCATCTAGATGGGAGGTCGCGTCGTCGAGCAGCAGAATGGAGGGATTCCCGGCCAGCGCTCGTGCAATGCTGATCCGCTGCTTCTGCCCACCTGAAACCGTGAATCCTCGTAATCCGATCTGTGTATCGATGCCCTTGGCGAAATGCCGGATCTCGTTGCTCAATTGCGCGATCTCCGTACCCCGCCTGATTGCCTCCTCCGGGATCTCGTCTCTCCCAAATCGGATGTTGTTCCGGATCGTATCTGTGAACAGGAGGGGTTCCTGCGAGACGTAGCCGATTTTACGACGGAGCGCATGCAGATCCCAGTCGCGCAAATCGACGCCGTCGACCAGAACCGAGCCGGAATCCGGGTCGAGAATGCGGCAGAGAACATCCAGGAGCGACGATTTCCCCGAACCGATACCGCCGACAACAGCGATCATCCTCTCGTGCTGGATCCGGAATGAGACCGAGTTCAGGACATCCCGACCGCTCCGACTGAGTGTCACATTCCTGAATTCGATGATCCCGGACGATGCTGCGGGGAGTGTCGGTGATGCCGGAGAGGTGATCCGGGGCTGTTCGGCGTCGATTTCACGCAGTCGCCGGATTGAAACGGCCGCTCGACGATATCCGACCAGAAGGCCTCCGATGTCGAACATGGGCCACACGAGAAAAGCGATATAGTAGTCGAACGCGACAAACTCACCGATCGTGAGCATGCCGGTGATCACCATCCAACCGCCGGCAAGCAGCACGAGCACCTGTGTGGACTGCCAGAAGTAGCCATAGAGCGAATGCACGAAAATGTTGGCCTTCTCGGCGCGGACTTCGGTCGCCGCACGCTGGGCCGCGATGTCCGCAAAGCGCTGCATCTCACGCGTTTCCATGCAATATGCTTGAACGATCTTGATACCCGAAAAACAGGCTTCGATGGTTTCATTCACTCTCGAGATGATCTGCTGGAGTTTTAGAAAGCGCGAGTCGAGGATTTTGACGGATTTGACGTAGGTGATGATCTGGACCGGGAATGGGAGCAGTGCGATCAGCGACAGCCATGGATTGATCAGGAACATCGCGGTCAGGCAGAAAATCGTCCGCAGGCTCGATTCCCAGGCCCTGAAAATGCCCGAACAGGCGAACCAGCTCAGTTTACGTCCGACATCGTCGGTAAGACGCGTAACCATGTCTCCGGTGGAATAAACTTCAAAGAATCGTTGATCCATGTGGATCAACTTCTCAAAGATCGTCTGGCGGAACTGCCATTCCAGATGGAGGTTCATTCCGGCCCGTCGGGAGGCGTTGAATGCGGAGAGAAAAAAATTGGCGACGCCAAGAACGAGAAGGATACCGATCGATTTGAGAATGAAACTATAGGAGATGGATTCGCGAATTCCATCGATGATGCGGATGTAGATGTAGGGGATGGAAGCCGAGATGGATGCGACGATCATCGAAAGCGCTGCTATCCGCACCAGCCTCCAGCGGACGGGGCGATAGAACTTGGTGAGCCACGCAATGTTATCGCGAAAATCGCTCATCCCGTCTCCTTCTTCCCGTTCTGTTGAATCTGATACAGGTTCCAGTAGACACCCCTCAACCGCATCAGTTCCGCATGCGTTCCGCGTTCCACCAGTGCGCCTCGCTGGATGACCATGATGAGATCGCTGTCGAGGATTGTCTGGAGGCGGTGCGCGATGATTAGTGCGGTTCGGTTGCGGAGCAGTGTGCCGAGGGCTTCCTGGACGCGGTGTTCGGTAAGCGGGTCGACCGATGATGTCGCTTCATCGAGAACAAGAATCTCGGGGTTGTACACGAGCGCACGAGCGAAACTCATGATCTGACGCTCGCCGACGGACAGATTCATCCCCTGTTCCGACAGCTCGGTCTGGAGCCCGACGGGTAATCGCTCGATGATGTCCATCGCATTCATCGCTTCAAGTGCTTCTCGGATTTTCGATTCCGGGATGGTCGGATCATCGAGTCTGAGGTTATCCGAGATGGTCCCAGGGAAGAAGACGATGTCCTGCATGACCAATCCGAGGCGCTTGCGCAAGGCGTCGAGCGAGATCGTGCGGATATCGATCCCGTCGATTCGAATTCGGCCTCGTTGCGGATCGTAGAATCGGAACATCAGGCTGATCAGTGTCGTCTTGCCGCCTCCCGTTGGACCGACAAACGCAATCCTCTGCCCCTTATTGATCCGGAAGGAGACGTCTCTGAGAACCCAGTCGTCGCCTGAGTAGGCGAACCAGACATGATCAAACTCGATTTCGCTGGGAGTAGATTCCGAATCCTTTTCTCTGACTTCCGAAGTAGACGGGGCGGAACGTTCAAGAAGAGGGATGCTGAGGATTTCTTCGATGTGTCGCGCTCCCGCCGCCGCTCTCTGAAGAACGTTCAGCTGTTCGGAAAGATGAAAGATGGGACCGAAGAACCGCTGAATGTATCCGAGAAAGGCCACGAGTGTTCCGATTGTGAGTCCACTTTCCGGCGTCATGACCCAGGAACCGCCGAATCCGAGCACCATAACCGTGGCGAAAGTACTCATTAGGAATACCATGTGGCCGAAGTAGTTCGATAACACTTCGCCGGGATACTCGACATCGAGTTTGGCCTTGTTGATCCGGTCCATGTGACGTGTGACTTGCGCTTCCTGATCGAACACCTGCACGATCCGTACGCCAATCATGTATTCCTCGATAAAACCGTAAATCTCCGCAGTTCGCCTCCGCACCTCCAGAAAAATCGGTATGATGCGCCGGTTGAAATAACGAACGATGATGATGACGAAAGGGGCGACGGAGAAGATGATGATACTGAGTCTGGGACTGATGGCGAACATGATGAAAAACATACCGACCATCATGAGCAGATCGGAGATGATCGTGACGACGGATTGCGTGAAGAGTGTTCGCAACGCTTCCGTGTCACTCTCCACGCGTGAAAGCAGTTTCCCAACCGGATTCCGATCGAAAAATGATTGAGGAAGCCGCATGATGTGTGAAAAAACATCGATCCGGAGTCCCCGGATGATGGTCTGTCCGACGGTTTCGAGTTTGACCTGCTGAATGAAGTTGAATCCGAAAGACAACACGAGAACGAGAAAATACAAAGAGGCGGTGATGCTGAGCCCTTTGACGTCGAGGTTCTTGAAATTGACATCGATGGCGTGGCGAACGAGGAGAGGGCCGGCGAGCGAAAGCAGCGAGAAGATTGCGAGCAGTGCGAGGCAGTGGAGGAGGCTTCGAAGGTGGGGCCGGATCCGGGGTAACTGAAGACGAATGGCATTCCAATTGATGGAGCGCTGTGCGTCGTCGTCATGCTCGATGTGATAGTTCTTCACGGAAACCTCCACTCGCCAGGTGTCCTATATCGCGTTTGAATAAGGCTTTCAATCCAAGTTTACAAAGTTCCATTTCTCTTTCGCTCGAACCGCGGATGCTTTACAATGAAATAGGTTTATATCCACGACTCACGCAGCCTGCGAACCCCTCAAACGGGAGGTGATCATGATTCACGATCCGAAAACGGTTATTGGACCATTTGGCGGCTCTTACCTGGGACGTTCCGGGCAGAAAGTTTCGCGAATCTGCATGGGGACGATGACCTTTGGAAGTCAGGTCAGTGAAAAGGATGCGTTCGTGATGCTGGATGCGGCACTGGATCGTGGAATCTTTTTTTTCGACACGGCCAATGCATACAACGGCGGTCAATCAGAAACGATACTTGGCAAATGGATCAGAGACAAACGGGAACGCGTGGTCGTGTCGACGAAAGTGCGCTACCAGGTCGGAGTGAACGAGCTTTCCGTCGGACTTTCGAGAAGAACGATCGTATGCGAAGTCGAAAACAGCCTCAGACGGCTCAACACTGATCGGATCGACCTGCTCTATCTGCATCAGCCGGACGATCATACTGATCCGGACGAAACGCTCGCGGCATGTGACGATCTCATCCGTGCCGGCAAGGTGCATTTACTGGGCCTGTCGAACTATGCAGCATGGCAGGTAGCACAACTTGTTGATCGTGCGTCATCTTTGTTGCGATCGAGGCCTTGGGTGTATCAGTTGATGTACAATCTGCTCGTGCGGAATGCCGAACCGGAATTGCTTCCGTGTTGTCGGAACTACGATCTGTCCGTTTTCGCGTATAATCCTCTGGCGGCAGGGATCCTGACAGGAAAACACGATCTGCGGTCTCCGAAGAGCGACGGACGGTTTGCCGTTTTGCCTTATTATGTGGATCGCTACTGGCACGAGGCGTTTTTCACTGCGGTCGATCGGTTAAAGCAGGTCGCACAATCGGCAGGATGCTCCCTTATCGCGCTCGCATATCGATGGCTGCTGAATCGACCGGATATTGCGGGTGTGGTGATCGGAGCGAGTTCTCTCGGACAATTGCTGTCCAATTTCGGGCAGATGGAGGGCGGGCTGTCACCGGATGTCCTGGCGGAGATCGACGCGGTCTGGAAATCGCTCAACAACCCCATCCCGCCGTATCATCGATAGGAGACGATATGAATACCGCAACATTACCGGAGGATCTCATACACCTGCGTCAATTCCTGCCGAGGATCATTGCTCGACTCGAGGAGAAAATCCCATATGTGTCAGCTCTGGTAACGCAGGAATATGGATTCGCGCTCCGATTGGACCGAAAGCAGGAATCGATGAGTGAAACCGTTCCGAAGCGAGGGATCGTCTTTACATTATGTAATGGCCGTTTCTTTCAGGAGTGGGCAACCGATCGCCTGGATCCGGAGTTTCTCTGGTCGAAGGCAAACGATATGCTGCGGCTCTGGGAACAGATGCCTCGCCAGGATGCGCTGTTTACAATCGACCCCGGCGAACGTCTCGATGCGCACTTCGTGTCTCCTTTCGTGATCGACCCCGACGAAATCGATCTCGAGGACGTCACGGCGGAACTCCATGCGAGCATCAACCGGATACATGCACTAGATTCACGACTCGTCAGCGTTCAAGCTCATTACTCGGATGGGCACGAACACAAGATTTTCGCCAATCGGAACCGGCTGCTCTCCAGTTCGCTGACCACCTGTGCGTTCCGCGCGGTTGCAGTTGGAACGCATAACGGATCGACACACATGAATTTTTGCGGACAGGGTGGTGTGATGGGATTTGAAGCCGTCCGTATTCCGGAATCGGCACTCGTCGGGATGGTCGACGATCTCCGATTGCTTTTTGAAAGTCGGCCCATCGATCCTGGCGAGTATACCGTGATCTCCTCACCTGAGGTCAGCGGAATTTTGGCGCATGAAGCATTTGGACATGGTGTCGAAGCCGATATGTTTGCCAAGGAGCGGGCGAAGGCGGCGTCCTTCCTCGGGAAGACAATCGCCTCGGAACAGATCGACATGTTCGATGACCCATCCCTTCCGGGACTCATGGGAAGCTATTATTTTGATGATGAGGGGATGCCGGCACGGCCCACGCAGATCATCCGAGGCGGAGTGCTGATCAATGCGCTGACCGATTTAAGATCGGCGACGGTGCTGAAATTACCGAGGACTTCGAATGGACGTCGAGAGAGCTTTGAACGGAAGGTGTATGCGAGGATGTCCAATACGTACTTCCAGAAGGGTGCGTCGTCGATCGAGAGCATGATCGAATCTGTCGATGACGGCTTGTACCTGAAGAAATCGAGCAGTGGAATGGAGGATCCTAAAGGATGGGGTATCCAGGTTGGAATCAACTTGGCTCAGCAGATACGGAATGGCCGATTGACAAGCAAAACCTTCGCTCCTTCGACCATCACCGGTTTCGTGCCGGACGTGTTGTCATCGATTTCCATGGTGGGCGATACACTCGAATTCATGGGCGACGGCGGACATTGCGGGAAGGGACACAAGGAAATGGTAAGGGTGACGGCTGGCGGCCCGGCGCTCAAGTTCAAAGCGAGGTTGGGATGATCGAACGGATTATTGAGAAAATTAATAATTTCCCCGAGATCACGAACTGGCGGATACAACAACGCACAGCGATGGGTTACCAGATTTACGTAATCGGCGATTGGCTCGATACCGTTCGAAAAGTGTCGACGGACAGGTTTCAGATTACGATATATTGCGAACAGGACGGTCGGCTCGGATCGACCGATATCGCTGTCTGTGCACACGAAATACACGAGCTCGAAGCCCGCCTCAGAAAGGCTGTGTTTGTCGCTCGTCGGATCCGTAATCCGCTCTATCATCTTCAAGGATCCCTCCGGCGATATCCATGTGTCGAAACGTTCGATCCGACCCTGATCGATAATCTTGAGGAACTTCTATTCGTTAAACTGGCCGATCAGGTCATCGAGTCGGTCGGGCAGCATGATGGCGTTCGTCTGTCGAGTGCGGAATTTTTCGTTGATGCGACGGACATCCACTATCAGAACAGTAATGGGATCGATGTGTCGTGGTCGGAGACGAACATCATGTTCGACGGTGTGTTGCTCTCGGGTGACTACGGGAACGAAATTGAACTGCATTTCGAGCCGAGAGCCCGTCGGGTGCAGGATTTACCAATACCCGCCATCGTTGGCCGAAATGCTCGATTCGTGCTCGACAGCACTCGCGCCGTCTCACCGCCGTCCGGTCGTTACCCTGTTCTGTTGACGCATGATGCGCTGAACGGAGTATTCGCACCGATTATCCAACACAGCTCCGCTCAATATGCATATCGAAACATTTCGATGCTGATTCGGGGGGAACCGATCGGAGATATTCATGGAGACCGTCTCACACTGATCAGCAATGGATTCATCCCTTTTGGTCTCAAAACGCATCCGATCGATTCCGATGGGTTGCCTGCCTGCAGATGTGAGTTGATCCGTGATGGTATATTTGAACGACCATGGAGTTCCGGGCAATACGCTGAGTATCTCGGGATCGAACCTACCGGTTCGATAGCGAACATCGAAATTCCGATTGGTAGACGTTCGCTTGACAACCTCAGACGAGCAGATACGCCGGTGCTCGAAGTGGTGGCATTCTCGGCGATGATGCCGGATACCATCTCAGGGAATTTCGCAGCTGAAATCAAACTCGGATACCTGCACGACAAAGGCATCACGACACCGGTTCGGGGCGGTTCCGTCAGCGGCAATCTGATTAACGGTTTTGAACACGCATTTTTCTCGACCGAAGCCACTCAGACCAGTTATGCACTGGTTTTGGACAATTTCGGCTCATACATCGGTCCCGCAGGGATCCGATTCGAGCGATTTCAGATTAGCGGTTCGGGGTGAAAAACCGGATAGAATGCAGGCGTGCGGTCTTCATTCCAGTGTATACGATTCCAGATATGATGGAACAGAAGTAAGAATCCCGGTCTGTCCCGTGATGTACTCAGAAAATGCTCGGCACGCGTCCGGTTCTCCATGATTTAAATAAACGTGTTTGGGGGGTGATGGGAACTGCCTGAGCCACGTTAACATTTCCTCTCGATCCGCATGCGCACTCAACCCATCGATCTGCTGAACATTGCAGCGAACGGGATGATGACTCCCGTGAATCTTGATCGAGTCAGCTCCGTTGAGCATAGCCCGTCCGCGCGTTCCCTCTGCCTGATATCCAATGAAAAGAACGGAATTCCGCGCTGAACCCACCCGATGCTTGAGGTGATGGAGAATACGCCCGCCGGTCGCCATCCCGCTGGCTGAGATGATGATCGCATTGCCGTTGATCGAGTTCAACGCCATCGATTCTTCACGTGATTGAATTGCCCGGAAACTTTTCGGAGCCAGGGGATTGATTCCGCTTCGGATCATGTAGTTCATCTCATCGTCCAATGATCCTGTAAAGCGCCGGTGTGTTTCCATCACCTTGATCGCCATTGGGCTGTCGAGATAGATCGGGACATCGTCGAGTGCGCCGTCATCCTGCAACTGTCTGAGATAAAACAGAATAAGCTGGGTCCGGCCAATTGAAAAAGCAGGGATCAGAGTAACTCCACCCAGAGCGAAATTTTTCCGCAATGCTTCCGCGAGATCGGCAGCGGGATCCGTGTTCCGGTGAATTCGATCGCCATAGGTCGATTCGAGTACGAGATAGTCGGCCGAAGATGGAGGTTCCGGATTCGGTAGTATCGGGAATCCGAATCGCCCGAGATCACCTGAGAAAACGACTGTGACCGGTTTTTCTCCCGCTTTTGACGTGATCTGAAGACTGGTTGATCCGAGAATATGGCCGGAATTGAGGAATCGGACGGTCAGATTTTTCCCGATCGTGAGAGTTTCGGAGGATTTCACCTGCCGCACTAGTTCGAGTGTCATGTCGACGTCTTCCGTGCTGAAAAGTGGGAGGGCCGGAGTATGCTTGCTGAATCCTTCCTTGTTCGCGTATCGAGCTTCTTCTTCCTGCAGATGCGCAGCGTCGCGGAGGGAAATGGCCATGAGTTCCGCAGTCGCAGATGTGCAATAGATCGGGTGGGAAAAACCGTCCTGCACAAGCCGTGGTAGATAACCGCAATGATCGATATGGGCATGTGTGATGACCACACCACCCAGTGATTGCGGCTCGACCGGCAACAGATTCCAGTTCTTCTGCCGATTTTCCTTCAATCCCTGAAACAGACCGCAATCGATTAGAATCCGATCTTCGAGTGCCGTACCAACAAATAAGGCCGTTTTCGAACCGGTCACGGTTCCTGTCGCTCCAAGGAATTGAATTTGGGTGTGACTCATGAGCAATCTCCTTTGATCTATTCAGGGTGATGTAAACAGAGCACCCGATTCGCGCAATCCGGCATATGCCGCTGCATCGATTGAGAATCGGAGCGTTTTTAAGTGATCGTGAACCGCATTCAGATAGGCATCGGAGTGAAAATATGCATGCATGAGGGGATGAAGCGGCAGAATCTGAGGTGTTCCCTTCCATTCAAAAGGTTTCCGGGCATCGTTACGATTGAGTAGGCGGTGGACAATCAGCCAGGAGGTCTCCACACTATGGATGGGGAATGTATCCCGATCGATCGCCAGAAGATCCGCCTCGTCTGCAGGCGCTGCAAAATGGAAAAACCGATGGAAAAAACGTGCGTTATGGTAGAACTCGGGACAGTTGAACAATCCTGGTGATCCCATCCGTCTGGCCATGAGTTTCAGAATTAACAGCACTTGCCAGCCCATGCCGAGTCCGGGATGGGATTGTCCGGGAAGCGGAATCTGATTGCGGCGGTACTTCCGCATCGGATCCTGCAGACAGATCCATTCGACAAAGAGATATGGTTCGGAAAACGAGGGCATTTCCGGTAATGCTCCCGCGAAATCGGGATACTTCTGCTGTCGAACGATCAGATCGACAAGCGGGACTTTGATTTCATGTTGATTGTCCGGTTGAGAGACGACGATCCGGAGTCGTTGTCGGAAGGGATCGTGAGTATCCATTTCAACGCCGACGTTGGGATATCCGATCTGAGCGAGTGCATGGATCACACCATACCGCATCAACGCTTTCTCGATTCCCTGACGGCTGTACAGACCCAGAAATCGCTGCTGAGAAACTCGAGAATGAAATAGATCCTCATCTCTCCGGTCATCGGTCGAAGCGCTGTACTGTGCAAGATCGACATTCGTAAGCGAATGATAGATCTGATGATAACGGGATTCGAGTTCGGAGAGGCGGGAGTTTTTCCGACAGATAAGGAAGGGAATGTTCAGAGATGGAATCAAGTCCGCGATTCTACGGTATCGGCGGTAAGCGTGGGGATTGTCGGACGGGAGACTCGTAAGAATGAGCAAATCGGGTGACTCGTTCTTGATAGCAGTGTCGATAGTTTTGATGAAAGATCCCCTCAAGTTCATCAGCTTCAAGCACGATCTCGATTGGGAATCAAAGTAAGTCGTCGCGAGTCGTTCGAGGGAGCGCATGAGTCGTGCCTTGTTCAGAGATCTGCTGATCGTCGAAAGACACACTTTCTTTGCAAGCAGGCGGGCCATTTTAAGTGCAAAGGGAATCGAGGCATCTGGATGACCCAGTTGCCTGGCGTCGATGTCAATGAGCACGGAGCGGAATGATTGGTGACTGGATTGACCTTCACTAGGATCCGGAATGAACAGAGTAGGCACCGGGGAGTTCTTCACGAAAAACCAGACACTGGAAGGTAAACTTAGAAAGAATCGGTGTTGGATCGTGGGATGCGGCAGGAGAAGGAGATTGACGTGGAGGCGAGTGCAGCGATCGAGAATGGTGCGATACGGGTCACCCCGTTCAATATGGATATGGGTGTCTGTGTGCGGAAGAAATTCGCGAGCGATCTGGTTAAGGTCGAAAAGGACATCGACTTCCTGATCGTTCGATCGAGGGTCAATTACATGAAGGATATGCAGTTCTGCAGGGACAGACGGAAGACATGTTTCGAGCAACCGGACCACTCGGACACACCGTTCGGTGCGTTTGAAAGGTAATAGAATTCGTATGTTTCCTGCGGTTTGCAAGGTCGAAGAGGTCGTCATGTGCACAGCATTATTTATCGTGTAACGGTCGAATCAAAGATATTTTCGTCCTCGGCCGATGATCTTCTCCTCGGGAACATCCTGAGACGACTCGACTCCGATGACTTTTGAGAACATGCTTCGATGGGATTGGCTGAGATAATCCAGGAATTCTTCCTTTGTGTTGTCAGGTCCGAACAGGACAATTTCACGTGCGCTTTCGATCTGAGCAATGATGTCGTCGTAATAATCCTTGCGTGCCCGGGTCTTTGTTTTTCGAACTTCGGATGGCGTGCCCGGAGGAAGCGCTCTTTCTGCGGATTGGACATGGGTGGATCGGATGAGTTCGTTTGGTGAGGCGACGATGATTTTTGCTTCGCTTCGGTTCAGCCAGATTATCGTGATTTCCTTCATCCCGGCACTCCTTTACACACAATATCTAAGACATTCTAAGATTTGAATTTAACATGATAAGACGATGATGACAACAATATAATTCATAGGTCGGCATGATGTGAAAGCAGAGTGATTGGAAGATTCTGCAAGTTGAGCGCAGAAGATTAGATTGACAGTGCCTGTCGTGAGCTCTACACTTCTACTACCTGATTTGGCTCAGGCACAAAAACTCGATGGAAAAGGAGTATGAACATGCGCGATCTCGTAGAACTCATTGCGAAAAAACTCGTCGATAACCCGGATCAGGTCAAGGTGAATGAAGTCAAGGGCGAACATACCAATGTCATCGAACTGAGAGTGGCTCATTCGGATATCGGTAAGGTCATCGGGAAACGTGGAAACACCATTTCTGCAATCCGGACGATCCTGAGCAATGTCGGGATGAAGAAAGGCTGCAGATATGTTGTCGAGATTCTTGAGGATGAGGAATAGTTTCTTCTTGAAACCTTCCGGAAACTCTGTTATTTAAGCTTCCGCAAACTGGTGGGCGCAGATCGCCCCATTTCTGCTGGATTCGATTCATTGTCAGAAAGGATTAGAAATGTCCAAACCAGAGATCAGAAAAAAGAAGACGCGCGGATTTAAAAAACGCAAGGTGTGCCGATTCTGTCAGAATCACATCGAGTATATCGATTACAAAGATATCGAGATTCTCAGAACATTCATTACCGAACGGGGCAAAATCATTCCCCGACGGATTTCCGGCAACTGTGCGACGCATCAGCGCCAGATGGCATTATCGATCAAGAGGGCTCGAAACATTGCCCTGATGCCGTTTGTCGCTGACTGATGGTTCTTTCTGTTTGAGGATTCAGGATGCGAAGCTTTCGGTAACTCCAATCGGATTCGGATCGTTGTCGGAATCGGATCGGGTTGCTTCGCTTCGCATACACGGGGGTATAGCTCAGCTGGGAGAGCGCCACGTTCGCAACGTGGATGTCGGGGGTTCGAATCCCCCTACCTCCATCTAAATGTCCAGCTCCGTCCAATGAATCACACTGACGATCAACACTGGCAATCGTAACCGTGTCGGTGAACGGAACAACCCCCGTGAATCATCGCATGCATCATCGCACGGCAGCACTTGCTGCAATTCTGATTATCACCGTTTCAGTCTGCTGTTACGGGCGCCTGCATGAAATCGAGTCCATATCGTCGAAAACCTACTCAACCCGGCATGGGCTCCCCAGCAACTCAATCTCGGATATCATTCAGGATGAAAGGGGATTTATCTGGGCCTGTACACAGCAGGGAGTCGTCCGCTATGATGGTCAGGAATTTATTGTCTACAGTGACTACCCCGATCAACTCTCACTCAATACCGCGTCCTGTCAGTTCGATCTCGATGGAAAGCTCTGGATTGCGACAACACGAGGCCTGATTTCCATGAAAGATGGCCATTATCTCAAGTATGACCTGGGAACACCCGACACCCGCAACGACATCACAACACTCATGCGCGATTCAAAAGGATGTATTTGGGGAATCAACAATCATTCCCTTCTGTTCTCGATCAATGATGGCCAGATCCGTCTTCATCATATTCCGGAGTATTTATCCGGAGTGCGCTTGTATCAACTCGATCGACACTACAACAATGGAATCTGGGTTCTGACATCGAAAGGACTCTTTCAATATGCCGACTCAAAGTGGAGTAGTCTAGAACTACCGGATTCGATCAGGACAACGATCACACAATTTTTTCCCGAGTCTCGAGACTCGATGTGGGTGACCGGTTCGAACGGTGACCTGTACAACATCGTAAGTGGAAATGTTTCTACCTATCAACTGGTTCCACGCGACCAGAGTCTGAATGTCTATGACATCGTGCGGGATCAGCACGGAGGTATTTGGATCGCGACTAGTAAGGGCATTTTCTTCATCCGTAAGGGTCAGATCGATCAGTTTGATGTCACGGATCAGATTTCAAGCAACATGATTTATTGTTTATGCATCGACCGCGAGGGCCTTCTGTGGTACGGGAGTGATAACGGAATGGGGCGAATCTTCGGGCTTCAATTCCGCCAGATTCGTCCTACAGACGAGTTGCCGCTCGCATCCGTGATGGATATGACACTCGACAAGAATGGCGCTATCTGGTGTGCAACAAGCGGTGGCGTGATCTGTCTGGAAGCAAAATCCACGCGAACCTGGACAGCAAGCGACGGATTACAGGATGACTACTGCCTGTCGTTGTTGGAACGTGACGACGAAATTTATGTGAGCAATAGTATTGGAATTTTCGGCATATCTGAGAACAAGGCACGGCGGATCGCGAAGATCGACAACCTGGTGGTTCTCGACATGATCGCAAGCCCCGATGAAAGGATTCTCTGCGCAACCGACCAGGGCGTATACGAGCTGAAAGATGGAAAGCTGATATCGATCAATTCATTTCTTCGTTTGGATGGGATTCCTGAAGTCAACACCGTTCGATTCGATCATCTCATGAATCTTTGGATATTGACCGAAGAATCAGGTGTTCACGTTTACAGATACCCCTCATTCCAGGAGGTGCAGATTGGGGGAACCAACGTACGACACGCGTACTGTTTCTACCAAGCACAGGATCAGATTATTTGGATCGGCACCAATACCGGCGTTTTTCAATATGACGGATCCAATCTGAAGATGCTCTTCGATGCATCCAACGGGCTGATCTCCAACAGCATCTGGAGCATCGAACAGGATTCTGAACAGAACATGTGGTTTGCCACCAGCAAGGGTCTGAGTTGCCTGAATCAGGGTCGATTTATTAACTACGATGTGGAAGATGGAATCAGTGGAGATGATTTCATCGCGAATTGTGTGATCAAGGATCGCGAGCAACGCTTATGGTTCGGAGGATCCGGCATCACTTTGGTCGATTCTGAGTACATCCAACCGCTGATCGATCCCACTATCGAACTGAAAAGTTCTGTAAGCGACGGAAAACCGGTTCTTGAAGGCGGAAAACTTCCGAATGACATGAAGTACATCGAATTCAGATTCGCGTGTCTGAGTTTCGCGAACGAGACTCGAAACAAGTATCGCTTTCAACTGATAGGATTCGACCCATTCAAATCACCGATGCAGCTAGAGCCATTCGTTCGGTACACCAGTTTGCCGACCGGATCCTACACGATCGTCGCTGAAGCAGCTAATCGCGATGGAACGCTGACTCGATATCCTGCTCGTTTCTCATTCGAAGTTTTGCCTGCGTGGTGGGAACTGATCCATATCAGAACCGGCCTATTGACTCTCGCAATCATGTTGATCGTCGGGATCATGCGGATCCGGAATTCACGGATCAGGCACAGGGCCGAGGTGCTGCAGGCTGAGGTCGATCAGCAGACTGACGTGATTAAAAAACAGATGGTAAAGCTGGAGGAACAACGCGATCGCCTCGAAAAGTTGTCGATCACGGACGACATGACCAAGATATACAATCGGCGTTTCTTTTTTCGCCAACTCATATCGGAATGGCAAAGGCACACTCGATACCGTAGACCCATCTCCGTCATTCTCTTCGATATCGACCACTTCAAGGGATTCAATGATACCTATGGACATGCCATCGGAGACGAAGTCCTGGTCTCGGTTGCCAGAATGATCGGCCAGCAGGTTCGAAGGACCGATACATTGGCCCGTTACGGTGGTGAGGAGTTTGCGGTTCTCCTTCCAGAAACCGATCGGGCCACTGCCATTGAAGTAGCGGAACGGATCCGGATCTCGATCGAATCAATGAAGGTGTTCAGCGAATCATCAGGCAATCTTCAGGTGTCCATATCAGGAGGAATCGCTACACGCGATCTCGAATCGGGACCTCTCAACCCTGACGCTCTGATGCAGGAAGCTGATCTGGCTTTGTATCGGGCTAAAAACGCTGGACGCAACCGCACGATTCACTTCCAGGATACCGAGAAAAAGTCCGATACCGAGCATGAGGTTTCCAATGAGTGACCTGAAATACTCCAGTGAAATAGAAAGTGATCTTGCGCGATACCGCGATTCCACGAATCTGGTAATCGCAAGTCAATTGTTTGATGATCCGGCAAGACGCGATGCCTTCACAACGCTCTATTCACTCATGCGGATGATCGATGACACAGTCGATGCCGTTTTTGAGCGAACAGTGACCTTCGAAGAGCGCCAATCAATTGCTGCTTCGCTGAAAAACTGGGAGTCGCTGATTCTCTCGGCCTACTCCGGACACCCGCATCCAGATCTCGCACGGAAACTCTCAGAAATCCTTCGGCACTATGCTATCCCGCAGGTTTTATGGGAGAACTTTTTCAGGGCGATGTGGATGGATTTTAACGGGACGGTGTTTGAGACGATTGATCGATTCGAACAGTACTGTGACGGGGCATCGGTCGCTGCGACCACGATCTATCTGTTGCTCATCGGCGCGCCCGATTCAGTGTCCGGGGAGAACCACACAGATCGTTTCGATTACAGCTCGGCCGGTAGATATCTTGGGATCTGGGCATATAGTGTTCACATCCTGAGAGATCTACGCGAAGACGTGTTGACCGGTGACACGGGTCGGTATCTGATTCCGGATGAGATTCTACATCGCTACGAACTATCGCGAGCACAGCTGCGGGAGAGCGCTGCATCCGGTAAGGTTTCGTCGTCGCTATTGAACATGGTGCGTGAATTCTGGCTGCTGGGTCAGCATCATGGAAAACTCGGGATGCGAATGGTCGATACGCTTGCCGAGACTCTCCCGCTTTCACGCCAGAAGGTGCTCTGTATCATTATCTCGATATACTCGCACATGTCTGAAGCTATTTATCGATTGGGTTGGGATGTCATCCGCAACGACCTTCGACAAGCGGTTTCAGATCGAGAGGATCTGATTCAGCGGATTCTGACCGCGTCAACATGGTCTCAACTCAGGCAGTTCTGGGTTTCGGATTCAATAGTTCTATGAGTTCACCCATGTTGTGAACGTGAAAATCGATCTGGGGATCGTCTCCGTGCGCATCGGTTTTCCAAGTCATCCGGCAAAACGCGATTCCCGCAGCCCGGGCTAATCCCCAATCGCTAGTCATGCTGTCTCCAATGATAAGTACATCAGCCGGATCCCAGGGAATCGGATCCAGCAGCAGACTGATGAGCGCCGGATTCGGTTTAGTCAGGCCGACATCGTCCGAGATCACGATCCGGTCGAAGAATCGGTCGAGTTTGAGTGATCCGAAACGATTCCGTTGGACTCGGCTGATACCGTTGGTTAGAAGAAACATCACGTACTTTTGTCGTAATCTTCCGAGTGCATCTTCGACTCCCGGGAAAAATGTTGCTTGATGCGATAACTCCTCCAAATAGGTATCAGCCATCTCGCTGGCGTTCACGTCGTATACACCGAATTGAGCCAGGAGACGCTCGAACCGAAGTCGTGAAACTGTTTCGCGTGAGATCAGGCCGACTTCGGCTTGTTCCCAAAGCTGCAGATTGATCGTTCGATAGATCGAATGGATCGAAGAAAAATCGGCATTGATTCGGAATCGGCGGCAGGTGCTGGCTAACGCTGAGCTTGAGTCGCGTTCGTAATCCAGCAGCGTATCATCCGCATCGAAAATCAAGAACCGGATCTTGCCGAGAGAATCAAATGTAGCCAAGCGCTTTGAGTTCCTCTTTCAGGCGGTCATCACTTTCGGAATGGATCAGTGTCGAATCCACCTGACGGTCCCCAAAAGTCGGTAGAGTGGTGATCGGCCGTCGACTAATCTGACCGGGGTGAAAGCATTCCGTCAGGCAAC
>CAYYMM010000063.1:0-26923 GCA_964472395.1 uncultured bacterium
TGGGCTCAATCACGACCCGATCCCGGGATCCTGGCACAAGGACGCCGTCGCGCTCCGCAGCCAGGATCATCGCGGCCCCGATCCGGCATTTGACGGAGTAACCCGGATTGCGACCCTCGATCTTCGCCAGAACGGTCGCATGCGCTCCCGCCGTCATCCGGTTCAGACGCACCAGCGGTGTCTGGCCGATACTGAGACTGTTGTTTTCGAACACCCGACTCATGCACGCCTCCTTCGAAAACGGTTTAGCGGTCAGGCTATCGCGTCGCCGATTTATAGTCAACAGTTTTTGTAAAGTTTCACCAGTCGTTCGTATGCTTCGCGCACATCGGTCGGTGTTTCCTCCGTGAGATTGGATTCGAGCAGCGCGAGTGCCTGATCGGCGTCGGCGCGTGAAAATCGGACTGGAACTCCGTGAGACTGCGCGATGAACTGCATGAGTGTGATCTGGGCCATTTCGATATCGAGTTGGGAGGAGGGAAGAATACCTCGGAGCAGCGGGATGAGGTGTTCGGTCTTCTGCATCACTGACGCGCTGGCAGAGAACCTCTCAAGGTTGAACAGAATCCTGAATTGATGGCAGTAGCACAGCAGGAGCACCTGTTTGAGAGTGATTCGGGTTTCGATGCGGATGAGAGGTTCGAGGATGCCGATGGATCGATCGAGCGCGTCCAGGCATCGGTCCGGTTCGTTCATCTGATCGTTGATATAGGCCATGTTCAGGTATGCCGTTGCGAGCGATTCCGCGGCTTCGCGCCGACCTTCCTCATGCAGCCAGTGTGATCGGATCCGGATGACAGTCTCGTAAAGGGCAATGCTTTCCGCCGGCCGGTTCAGTGAAGCCAGCGCATTGGCTTTGTTGGCGATGGCGAGAGCCCGGTCCATTTGAATCGGGTAATCGGTTTCACCTGGGTCGATCGACTGATAGATCGCGATTGCCCGATCGAACTCGGCGATCGATTCCTCGAAATGCTGCATGGACCACAGCGTTCCTGCCCGGTTGAGCGAGATCAGTGCGCGATCCTCGCGGATATGGGATTCGAGGTCTTCGGGGCAGGCATCGAGCATCCGGGCCGCATCGAGATATCCGGTCATCGCGTCGTCGAATCGCCCGAGCATCCGCATCGTGTTTGCGCGATTCATCAGGCAGTACGACTGCCGGCGACGGATCTCGAAATCAGGTTTTTGATCCAGTGCCTGCTCGAACAGCGCGTTGCTCCGATCGTAAAATGCAATCGATGGCTCGACCTGCCCGAGCATTTTCGTGGCGTTGGCGCGATGCATCAGTGTCATGGCAAACCGGGAGAGATCATCGGGAGATCGGCTTTCCGCCGCAAGTGTTTCCCACAATGACGCCGTCTGGTCGAGTGCCGGGATGGCGGATTGGAACTGACGGGCGAGGCACAGGATCGTTCCCCGTATTCCGTGATTTGCCGCAAGCGCGTTCAAATTTCCGGGAATGGTTGCACAGGCGGGGTCCGATCGACGTGCGATCGCCCGGTCGCATGCAGCCAGAGCGCCTCCGGTATCACCTAGCGTCCACAGAATCTGGGTGATCTCGTCGAGAACATCGGTGTCGATTTTCATAATCAGTTCAGGATCCTGAGGACATCGGCGCGGAAGTTCCGTCTGGATTTCCTCGTAATGGATCAGGTCCGCGATCGCGCATGATCGGGCATTTCGATAGGAGGGGCGCTCGGGTTGGAGCAGGTCCCGGAGCGCGGGAGGGCACTCGGCGAGAAACTCGTTCGGGTCGCGCCATTCAAGGCCATTGGGGGCTTTCCGATGATTTTTCGTTGCGATCGGTGATGCGATGGCCGGCTGCGGGATGCCTGTCCCGCCGGTCATCTTCCGGAGAATCTCGTTGAGTTGTCCTGCTGCTTCGACGATCGATGGAAACCGTTCTCTCTGGTTCATGGCGAAACAGCGTCGCAGAACACCGGCAACATCATCGGGAATCCGAGGAACGCCGCCTTTCGAAGGGCCGTTATTAATGAGATGACTCAAGGACTGTCCCGCCAGGAATCCCCAGTCGCTCATCCTTTCGCCATTGAACATCTCGAGAACGGTAACACCCCAGCTCCACTGGTCGCTCCGCGGAGTGACCACAAACCCCTCGGCCTGCTCGGGTGAGCAGTATGCGGGGGTGAATCCGCTGCTGGAAACCGCGGTTGTCACGGTGCTGGGAGGATGGACCGGTTCGGTATCGCCCATGGCGTCCGGCTCGACATCCCGTTTTGCGGCTCGGATGCGGCCGCCAATACGGGCGAGGCCGAAATCGGTGATGTGCGGGACGGCATCTTGTGACATGAGGATATTTTTGGGTTTGATATCCTGATGAATGATGGTGCAGTCGTGGGCCGCCTGGATTCCGTATGCGGCGCGGATGGCGATCTCGAGAATCTGTTCGATGGAATGGATTCTACCTTCGGCAATCCAGTCATGGAGTGAACCCGCATCGATATATTCAGAGAAGAGCAGGACTTCGTCTTTCAGGGATCGGAAGAAGCGGAACTGGGCGATGAAGGGATGCTCGGGGGTTTCGCTCCAGGTGAGGAGTTCCCGGAGGAAATCCCGACGGGGCATGGCGGAGTCGAGTTGGTCATTGCGGATGCGCTTGACGGCGTATTGGCGGGCCGTGAGGCGATCCCGGACCAGGGCGACGATGCCCATGCCGCCTTGTCCGAGCGTTCGGATCGTGTCGTATGTGCCGGCGATGGGATCGTCGGGGCCGGCCACGTGGGATGGTTGCGCGTTTTCCGACATATGGAACCCCTCTCTGAGCAGATGAGTGGAAGCATTATATCAGAGGCTTCCGGCGGGTTCAATTTGAGTGCACTCCTACTTGCCGCACAAGCTCTTGAGGTTTACCGGCTTGTCAATACGAGAGTTATGGTAGTAGGATGAGAGTTCCATGATTCTTGAAGAGAGGTGAAGAAATGAAACTGGAAATGTTCGGGATTCTGATCTTTCCCCTCGTGACCTGCTTCTCCGCAACGATTCATGTCCCCTTGGATGCGCCCACCATTCAGGCGGGAATCGATGCCGCATCGGAAGGGGACATCGTGATGATCTCGGATGGTGTCTACACCGGCGAAGGAAACCGGGATGTTTCATTACGCGGTAAAGCGATCACCGTGCGGTCGGAAAACGGTGCGGCGGGCTGTGTGATGAATTGCGAGGCTCAGGGGCGTGGTTTTTATCTGGATGAAAATGACACCTCCAATGCAGAAATCCGGGATCTGACGATCACCGGAGGATTGGCAGTCGAAGGTGGTGCGATCTACTGTGACCATGCCGCGGTGACGTTCAGCGGACTCGTTGTTTCTGGCAACTCGGGTCTTTCTTACGGAGGTGGCTTCCACATCTGGGAAGCCGATGTGAGCCTCAAGGATTGCAGTTTTCTTGATAACACCTCGTCGAGCTTCGGCGGGGGCATCCACTCCCGGTATTCACGGATCGGGATGACGGGATGTCTGTTTCGATCGAACACAGCGTATCGGGGCGGAGGGGTGTATCTGACCGGAGACACGCGAGGAATCCGCTACTGCCGATTTGAGAGCAATACGGCCCAGCACAGTGGCGGAGGGGCTGATATCACAGGCAATGAGATTGATATCTCGGATTGCATTTTTTCTTCCAACACTGCGGAGATTTTCGGAGGATTGCACATACAATCGAATGGATCCGTTGTGATGTCCCGGTGTACGTTTGCGGGAAACTCGGCTGTGCATCACGGAGGAGGAATGGGAGCGTTTTTGTCAGGATCCTTTCTCGCTGTCAATTGCCTCTTTTATAACAACATCGCTGATCGGCATGGTGCGTGCATGCCAACCGTATATAACCCATGCCATTTCATCCATTGTTCGTTTATCTCGAATCGTTCCCGTGAGTACTTTCCCGTGGTCGGAGATTACATCAGAAACCCCTGCGTATGTGTCGGCAATTCCATTGACTGGGACAACCAACCAGCGTTCGTACCGGACGATCCTCGCGACCGTTATGTGATTTACAGCGCGGTTGAGAGATCCTTGCCCGGAATCGGCAACATCCATTCCGATCCCGGTCTGATCGGAGGCGATCCGTTCGATCCGAGACTGCGTTCGGATTCGCCGTGCATCGACGCCGGCAGATCCGGGTACGAGATCCCGTTCGATCTCGATGGCAACCCTCGTCTTCAGGGCGGCGCGTGCGACGTCGGAGCGTATGAATCGTCGTATCGTCCGGCAACACCTCATATCTCTCTTTCCATGCCGGCGCATCGGTTTTTCCCGGGCGATCCCGCATCTCTCACTGCGCAGATCTGGAACCCCTCAACCGAAACGATCCGGAATGCCCCCGTGTTCGTCATCCTGGAGTATCTCGACGCGTACTATTTCATGCCGGGTGGCGGAGACAGTTCGTTCTACACGATCGATTGTCCCGCCGGAACGAGTGAACTGGCGATTCTTCCCGAGTTCATCTGGCCGGACATTCCGCAATCGCTGGATCAGGCATTGTGGTACGGGGCGATTCTGGATCCTGGTTTGACGCAGATGGTGAGTAATCTGTGTGTGTATGATTTTGATTGGAGACATGACGATGAACCCTAGGAAATGCGTGCTTCAGCTCTTTTCGCTGCTGCTGATTGCCTCTCCGTCGAGCGCTCGGGAGGAGATCTTCCATGTGACTGGACTCCCGTCGACACACAGCATGCGCGCCGAAGTCGCAGGATTCGTTCAACCCGTCATTCTTGACTTGTCCGGAGGCGACTGGGCATATCCTATATTCAACCGATCGACTGACGGCGGAGCGAGTTGGACTCCGCTGAATATCTCTTTCCCAGGGCATTTTCAATCCATCACGGCCGCACAAATCGATCCTCCCGTGTTTTATATTCTGACGGATCAGGCATTGTTTCGGCTCGATGGCGTGAGCCTTGAACGGGTCCGTATCGGGCCGGCCGGTATTCGGATCACGATCGATCCAAATAACCCGGAACGACTGATTCTCGAAACGAACGACTACTGCCTTGAATCGCTGGATTCCGGCCGAACATGGAACCGATTTCGGATCGGCGGAAACGATATCGGTCGAGTGTACTTTGTGAAAGGACATCCTGAGTTCGCGTTTTATTATGACAGAGCGCTTGAAATGCACTGCGCAATTGGAAACGGCGGGGGTATTCGACACATCAGACTGCCGGATCGCGTCGATTGGTTCGGGTGTGTGGATATTCTCCCGGATCTGACGATACTGGGGTCGGATGACAATGCGCTGTGGATGTTCGAATACAGTGGAACGACCTGGATAAAAGTGCATACGTTCACATCGGGCATCAGCAATTTGTCTCATATGAGTAATGCAAACTCCACCGTCTTGGCCGGGTTGAGCGGACAAGGGCTCTGGAAATCCGATAACAAGGGGGTGCTCTGGCAACTGATCAGGGACGATATCAGTGTCTATCTGATCCATTTCTCTACGATTGGTACATTCGTCAGTTCCGGTGAAGGATTGTGGATTTCCCGGGACGACTTGCAAACCTTCGAATTGCTCGAGGGAAGGATCGCATTCAAACGATGGACATCGCTGCTGTTCGACTCCCGTCCGCCGCATGATATGTATGTCTGTGGGGTAGAAATCGCAAAATCAACGGATTCGGGTGAGACCTGGATCCCGCAGACCGATTTCCCCGAGAACGGATTCGGACAGATCCGGCAATCGTTCTATGATCCGACCATATGGTACATGCAGGGAAGCGGACTGTATTACTCGGATAGCGATCGCGCCGACTGGCAGAATATCGGTTGGTCGTATGATGACAAGTACTGGCCGGAGTTTGTCGGGATCAGCGAAACCGGCAGAGGTGTCTTCGTGGCTTCAGGCAGTTATTATACGCAGGATGGTCCCGAGTATTACACGAATTTCAATCAATACATCCCGGAGGAGATGGAATGGGAACGGTATCATCCACAATTTTTCGGCCCGCTGCATTTGCACAGAGGAGATGCGACGCCTGTCCTGCCCTACATTTTCAACTGTTGCTACAATCAACTTCATATATCGACAGACGGCGGAATCGGTTTTTCGGGAAGCCCACATGATGCACCGACCATGCAAACACTCATCCCCCTGCGTAATGACATCGAACACTTCATGTTTGTCAACAACGAACGCCTCCATCGATTCAATATCGAAACAGGCGCAATCGATCCGCTCGAAACCGTTGCTGCGGAGGACATCTGCAATTTCACATTCGATGATTACCTGATCGCGGCGGACAGGTTGTACAGGGCGGATTCCTCTCACATGGAGCCCATCCCGGTAGATGGTGTCTCACCGGCTGTTTACAGAATCTACTCCCACCCGCTCGATCCCACACTGATCTATGCACTGCTCAACTCAGGCGGCGTGATGATCGGACGAGTCGATCCAAACTCATCTCCCCCGGCACCCCCGTCGGCTGTCCACTCCGAATGGATCTCGGATCATGAAATAGAACTATCCTGGATTGGCGCTCCGGGAGCGAAAGGCATCCGTGTTTACGAGACTGTTGACGGCTATTCTGAAACGACGATCCGGACCGTGGATGAACCACTCCAAGCAGTTAGGATCGATGTCACAACGGCTGCTGTGACTGCGTTAAGCGCTTCGTATCGACTGTCATCGTTCGATGTCTATGGGAAGGAAGGAACCTTGTCCGAACCGCTTGTCGTCCCGATCGGTCGTTGCGCACCCCTCATCCGCATGACCGGATGCTGGGACACGCGGATTCAGTCCGATACCGGCGGAGAAGCCGTTATCGTGGCTTTAATCCAGGATCGACAGGGCCTGGACACCATCGCCCAGGTCGAACTGCTCGTGAATGGTGTGACGACTGGGCTGGAGTTGAAAGATGATGGGAATCATCACGATTCCAGTAAAGGAGACGGGATATTCGGCGTGGTGATACCGGTGGCGTCACCGGTATCGAAGAGTCGCTTCATGATTGAAGTCGAAGCGATCGACGTCGATGGTCATTCAGCGAGAGCTTCTGCCTCTGTTCCATTTTTCACAGGAGCCAGTCGATGAAAACGAACCGTTCCGTTGTGTTCCTGATGCTGCTGTTGAGCGTCGTGATTACAGATACTGTGACCGGCGTCGACTATGAGGTAACAGCACACGAAATACCCCTCGATTTTCTGATCGACGAGTTCCATGCATCCCTGACCATGCCGAACGGAGACTCGCATTTGTTCAGCGCCTCAGCATCGGTGTATCACTGGTATTTTGACGGGTCGAAATGGATGCATGAGCGTATATTCGATCTGCCGGAGACGACCGGAATCGAGCAACTCGAGTGCAGTCATACCGATGGCCGTCTGTATGTGTTCATGCGGATCGAGCCGGATGCACCCCACCCACTGATCCAGATCGACGGTATGACAGGTAACTGGCAAGTCAGCTATCCGGATTGGATCGGAGCAAACGATCGGATGCTGAACCTCCACGCGGATACACATGGCAGAATCTACTGCGTGTGCGCTCGTCCCGTTCGGGCAGATCGTTATTTTCTGATATTCAACTGCCTGGAAGGTGATGTCTGGGGCGATCCGGTTCCGATTGGCGAGTCAAATGGACGCGCATTCATCGGATCGACGGGCGATAGTGTTCATTGTTTTTTTTACGGTGACGGGTTCATCAACCACGCCCGGATCATCGACCAGCATCCGACCATAGAAAGAGTGATCAATTATCAACCTGAGTTCGATCTTTCCGCGGTGTATCATTCAACAGGCGACATCGACGTTCTGATTCAGGGCTATGAACCTGTTTTGATTGCATGGACAGACAGCACAGGATGGCGAAGTGAGACGGTAGCCGAGATCGAATCGGCAACGAGTTCAGCATTGGTCGCCGATGCGGCCGGAGGCCTGCGGATCATTGCCTCATTCGATGAAGAGACCATGATGTTCACTCGAGAGGGAATCGGGTGGACTGGCTCATCGATCACTTCGGATGGCCGGATCGAGGATCTGCGGATTCTGGAGGATGGATCGATCCGGTTTCTGCTGTCCGGATACTCGTACTCGTACTGGACTCTTTCGGGCGGGCACTGGACACGGGATTTCGTTTTCGCGTCGCTGAACTGCGCCGATTTTTCATTTTCGTTTTCCGAACCTGGTGTTCCCTACATCGTGATCCTGAATCCGGAAGCCGTGATCCAGATTCTTGATCCGTTGGAAGACTGCTCGGTAGTGACAACGGAGTTTGATCCGATGCCGACGCGCGACAAGGGCTGCATCACGATCGAAAACATAGATGTGTTTCACGCATTGACCTGGAGAGAGCACGGCGCATCCGGTCTGACGTATCATCGGATCGAAAACGGTGATCTCGAATCGGAACTCATTACGAATGAAGCGACTCGCAACGCATTGATTGGGATTGATCAGGAGCTGAATCCCCATACTTTACGCGACGTCGACGACGGGATCATCGGTTCCTGGAAAACGGAAGGATCCTGGCAGAACAATCTGCATTTCATGTCCGATTTTGTCGCGACGAAATCCATGATCAGGGATCCTTCCGGCAATCTCACGCTGGCGATTCTGCTCGATGAGGACCAAAGCAACGATACTGTTTCTATCCTGCATCTTAGTAATCGGGGATTCTGGTATGGCGACACCATGACACTCGACGGAAATGCATCCGCGATGACCGTATCACTGGGATCGGTATCGGAATGGATCCCCGAGATATTAGTTCCGGTTTATTACGGTCGGATGCGACTGATGTATCCCGGTGCAGTCGGCTGGGTCAAATGGGACGACATTTCGCCTGTCGGGAACAATAACATGGCACCTCAACTGTGCATGGATGCATTCCGGAATCCTGTCGCATGCATGGTCCCCGACAAAAATGGCGTTACGCAAATCATGTGGCATTCATCGGACGGATGGAGCGTATCCACCCTGAATCTAGGCGACGAGCGGTCCTATTGCACTGCCAAAGCACGGATGTGTCAGAATGACTCACTGGGCTGCCGCGCCGTCGTCCAGACAGAAGATGGACGCTTTCACATCATCGAGCTGCAAAAACAGGTCCCCTGGTTTGAACTCGGCATGCAACAACCGTTCGTCAGCGCCTACGTTCCGATTGATCTCGATTACTTCGTCCGGAACGGTCCTGATGCGATACAGGCATCAGGGGTCATTCTGATGGAGGTCCCTGTCGGTGATACGAGCATCTTTTACAATGTGCCCGATTTCACTCCGACAGACGACGGACTGACGCCTTTCGATCTCGATCTTGCACCCTTCGAGTTCCGTACCGGCAATATCCTTTTCCTGGAATTGCCTGACAGCGACGCGCCTTCAATCAATCTTGTTTTCTGGGGGGCGATTCTCGACCGGCAACTGAACGAACTCATGACGGATATCGCCCGATTGGACTGGGGGTTCAACTCATGACCGCAATGCAATCCAGATCGAGACCAGTGAAACACGCATTGGGCTGTATCCCGGTCTGTTCCCTGATCTTTCTTCATTCCTCGATCGTATCGGGCGCAACGATCCGAATTCCTGCCGATCAGCCGACTATTCAGGCGGGGATCGACGCGGCGCAGGAAAGTGACATACTGCTGCTGGCCGACGGGTTGTTCACGGGAGAGGGAAACCGAAACATCACCTTCCGGGACAAATCCATCGCCATCCGATCCGAACATGGTTCATCCGGATGCATCATCGACTGCGAGTTGCTCGGTTCAGGATTCGTCTTTGACCCGTACGATTGCATCTCCGCATCGATCGAGGGCATCACGATCACCCACGCTATCGCCGAGCGAGGCGCCGGGTTCTATTTCGGATTCAATGCGGGCGTGATCGAGCTGATCGACCTGGTCATCACGGACAACACTGCCTCGATGGACGGAGGAGCAATCTACTGCGATTCGTTTGCCGATGTGCATCTGACGGACTGCATCCTTTCGGACAATGTCGCAGAGAGTGCCGGAGGAGCCGTGTTTACCGCTCCGGAAGCCGTATTTACCGTCGAGCATTGCACAATCGCGAACAATCAAGCCGCTGAAGGAGGCGGCATCCGCTTCGGACAATCCCGGCAAACTGTCGTTCGAGACTGTTACATTACCGGGAACTCTGCCGGGATCGGCGGCGGAGTGATGTGTGCCATTTCTGCATCCCCAGAGATTATCGCATGTGTCTTTGAAAGCAACACCGCGGAACATATGGGAGGCGCGGTGTTCTGCACCGATTCCGAGCCTGTGATTTCCGGTTGTCAGTTTCAATCGAATGAATCATTTGAATCGGGCGGGGCCGTCTATTCGAAGCAGTCAACTCTGTCAATCGATTCAACCGTATTCACTCGAAACAGATCCGCCAAGGGAGGTGCTCTTCATACATATTCGGATGATTCATGCCGTCTCGATGCCTGCGAGTTTACGGAGAATCAGGCACAGGCTACGGGGGGAGCGATGGCGAGCAACTACGGATCGATCTCCGTGGACAGTTGCCTCTTCTCAGACAATCAGGCGATTTCCGGTGGAGCCATCGATATATCCGGTGGTCAGGTCAGGTTGAACGGATGTGAGGTCCTCAACAACAGCGCGACTGAGTCCGGAGGCGGCCTGTACATGTATGGTCGCGAGTATGTCGAATTCGATATTCATCTTGAAAGATGTCTCATCGTGGGGAATAGATCGAATCAGGGAGGCGGCTGTTTCATGCAAGGCGGGATTGCCTCGATGGCATATTGCGACTTCCGCAACAACCATGCCGACGCTGATGGAGGCGGGAGTTATCTGTCAAGACTGGGAGACGACACCATTCTGGACCATTGTATCTGGGCCGGGAACACCGCGACAGGAACGTCCGGCGCCATCCACTCGGATTACATCGCACACCTGTCGATGATCAACGTCGTCGTCGAGGGAAACTCTGCAGCACGATTCGGGTTCGGCACATTTGAGCATAACCCGAAGACTCAGATTTTTCAGTGTACCATCACGAACAACCGGTCGGAACTGAATGTAGAAAACCTTTATATCGAATCGGCACCATCCGTCGTGTTTGATAACACCATCATCTGGAACAACACACCCAGTTTTATGTCCAGCGATGTTCCGACCGTGAGATACTCGATTGTCCAGGATGGCGAATCGGGTCCCGGTGTGATTCATGCCGATCCGCGCATGATTGGAGGGAATCCATTCGATCTTCGGTTGATGGCTGATTCCCCTTGCATCGATGCGGGAACCGACCGATATGCGATCGACCGGGATCTCGAAGGAAATCCTCGTCCGCAGGGTGGCGCGACGGATATGGGAGCGTTCGAGTACGGCGGATTTCCCTCATTACCGCATGTATATCTTTCGATGCCCGGGCATGATTTTGCTCCAGGCGATCCCGTGTCGCTCACCGCACAAATCTGGAACCCGTCAACCGAAACGATCCGGGATGCCCGGTTCTTTGTCGTTCTGATGTATCTCGATACATTCTACTTCATGCCCTCCGGCTATGATCTCGCTCATTACGAGATTGATTTTGCCGGTGGAATGAGCGACATGACGATCATATCGTCCTTCTTATGGCCTGAGGCCGGGTTTTCTCAGGAGCAGGCTCTCTGGTATGGAATAATGCTGGATCCCGGCATGACGCAGGTGTTGAGCAATCTGTGTGTGTATGATTTTGATTGGAGAACAACCGAGTAAACGAAACTGCCGATCATAATCAATAAATCGCAGATTGAATCTCTCAAATCGGTATCGCTATCGCCATCGGTATCGAAATTTTTCATCATGTATTCGAACGAGTCAATTCCTCACCGACTCATCTATCAACCCAGCCCCGATCTCAGCTCCTCCAACCCTTCCGATCGTGTCACGAGTCGCTCCCCGGCCTCGGCAAACAATTCCTTCAAACGCTCATTGCCAAAATCCAGATTTCGGCTGACCGCATGCAACGCATAATACGTCGGATCCATAAATGGATGCGCCAGGTTGAGCCCCGTCGAGATCCACTCGACCGGCACGCCGATCACGGCACCCAACGCCATCGGGACAGTGATCGTCCGGTAGCGCCGACCCGGAAGATATATCCCCGCCACAAGCCGATACCAGTCGTCCATCGTGGTGTATTCATCATCGAGCACATGGATGGCCTGTCCCGCGAATGCCGTTGTCGTGCTCGCAAGAAAACACGCAGTCGCCACATTCCTGACATGCGCCAGCGGCCAGCGGTTCCTGCCTCGCCATTTCCCGAAATGCACGATCCAGGGAGAACCTCGCAGGAATGCAACAATCCGCCGGGTCAGCGTCGTGTCCCCCACTCCCCAAACCTGAGCCGGCCTCAGAATCACATACCGATCGGGAGGCATCGTTTCGCGGATCCATCGCTCGGCCTCGATCTTGAACCACGGATACGGATTGCACGGATACGCACCCAACGGCAGAGACTCCTCCCCCTCGCCCTGAAAATCCCTCAAACCGTAGACATCGGTCGTCGACAGGAACACGAGACGACATGCGGGCTGCTGCATGACCCATCGCCCGATATGATGTACCGCCTCAAGATTCGCGCGCCGGAACCGACCGCGCCAGCCCACATCGGACGCTCGTCCGGCACAATGGATCACCGCATCGAAATTCCGGATCCCCTCCGACGACGATCCCATCGCCGCCACCTGTCGCGGATCCTCCAGATCGACGGTGACCAGTCGCAATCGATCCGCCCGCTCATGCTCACGAAGCCATGAGGGCACATGCCGATGGACCGCTGCCCGGACGGTCCAGCGACGGGACAGGAACTCACGGACCACCCAGCCCCCGATGAATCCACCCGCACCGGTTACAAGGACCGCCGGCATGTCACTGCACGATTCCGTGTTTGCGCCCGAGTTGACCGAACAGCGCCAGCGCATGATCCATGTCCTCTCGCGTCAGCGAACTCATGACGCTCAGGCGTAACCGGCATTCCTTGCGTCGAACGGCAGGATAGGTCACCACATTGGTGAACACGCCATGGTCACGCAGATCGTTATGAAACCGTGCCAGCTTGAGTTCGTCGCCGATCATGATCGGGATGATCGCCGACTCGGTATTCCCGGTGTCGAAGCCCATGCGTCGCAAGCCGTCACCCAGATACCGGATGTTATGCCACAGGGATTCACGTCCGGCGCGATCCTCCAGCAGCATGCCGAAAACTTCGATCAGCCCCGCAACCACTGGGGCCGGAAGGCTGGTCGAGAAAAAGTAGGTGCGCGCATAAAAACGCAGATATTGCACGAGCACCCGGCTGCCGGCGCAATACCCGCCCAGCGCACCGGGCGTCTTGCTCAGCGTACCGCAGGTGATGGCAACCTTGCCCTCAATTCCGAACCGCTCCGCTGTGCCCCGTCCCGTTGCTCCGATCACACCCAATGCGTGCGCTTCGTCGATCATGACACGCGCGCCGTAATGCTGCGCGAGTTCCACAATCCGGTCCAGGGGTGCGAGATCGCCGTCCATCGAAAACACTCCGTCCGTGATGATCAACCGCCCTTTCCGGGTTTCCGGAAGTCGCTTCAGTATCCGTTCGAGGTGTGCCATGTTGCGATGAAGGAAAATACTGATATCCGCGCCGGACAGCCGGCAACCGTCGAAAAGCGACGCATGGTTCGCCGCATCGTTGATCACCGCGTCACCCGGACCGCACAGAGCGGAGATGACTCCCACATTGCCGGAGTAGCCGCACGGGAAGATGATCGCATCTTCGGCTCCGTACAGCCGGGCAATGAGACGCTCCAGTTCGCGATGCAGATCGGTGGTACCGGCGTACAACGAAACCGCCCCCATGCCGTACCCGTAATTCGCACAGGCCTGGCGGGCGGCCGCTACAACCTTCGGATGCGTCGTCAGGGCCAGGTAGGAATTGGATCCGAGCATGATCATGTCCTGCTCGCGCCGCCGATGATCACGCACGCGCGCAACCCGGGCCGCCGGACCCAGCATCTGTAAACCGAGCCCTTCCAGAAACTCCGGAGGATCAGCGCTCAGAAAGGCATCGAGTTCTTCCATTTTCTGAAAGATATCCGCATTCCCCCCGCTCGGAATAAAATCCTCAAAACAGCGCTGGTCCCGGGTCGAATCACCATCACGCATGGTCGATCTCCTTTTTCCGGTAGCACCGCAACGGACGATCGTCGTCGCAGTGAATCGTGCACAGATTGCAGTTGGTGCAGGCGGATTTCGCTGCGGGATCATCGAAGAGACGCCGCGGAAACTCCGGTTCGCGGATCAGCGGACGGCACAGAGACACCGCATCCACTCCGGCAGCGAGGCACTCCATCACTCCGGCGCCGGAGCGCACTCCACCCACGACGATCACAGGAATCCCTGTCTCACGACGCACCCCAGCAGCAGCATGCAGGTTGTAGTTCTCCTGGAACGGCAGGAACCCCTCAACATAGGATTTCAGGAAGAAACGGACCCACAACCAGCGAACAGCCGCCGGCATGTCCCGGAACAGCGGGTTGACCCGCAAGGCCTCCTGAACGGGGCACGCACCCCGAATGATATTGAGAGCATATTCCATCGTGCCGTATGAGATTTCCACGGCGTCGATGCCGAAAGCCGCGATCCGCCGGACCGTTTCGATCGTATCGGCCAATCGGATCCCCGGATCGTTGTCGTCCGCGGCGCTGAGCTTGACGAGCACCGGGAACCGGTCACCGCAGGATCGACGCACCGCCGCGAGGATTTCCTCGAGAAACTTCGGACGATCACTCCAGACATCGTTGCGCCGGTTGGTCCAGGGCGAAAGAAACTGGTGGATCAGATACCCGTGCGCGCCATGGATCTGAACGCCGTCGAAACCTGCCGTCTGAGCGCGCCGGGCAGCTTGTCCGAAGGATTCGATGACGGTGCGAATCGCTTCGGAATCCATCGGTCTGACGCGCTGCCGGAAATACGTGCAGCGTCGTGACGAAGCACCCATCACGGGGAGACCGGTCATCGTACGGCGGGTCTGACGTCCGGCGTGAGCCAGTTGGAGAAACATTCTCGTCTCCGCGCCCGTGCGCCGGAGCTTCTCCAGTACGGTTCTCCACTGCGTGATTCGCTCGTCGCGCTCGATCCCGCACTGCCCGGGTTGCATGGCGCGGCCCTCGGGAGTGACAAACGCAAATCCGGTGATAATGCTTCCGATACCGCCCCTTGCGAGACGCTCATAGATGCCGACCAGTTCCGGATGAGGTGTTCCGTCGCGTCCTGCAAAACCCTCGTACGTGGCAGCTCGCACGAGTCGGTTCGGCAACCGGATGTTCCTCAACTCCAGAGGCTGAAACAGAGTCCGACACTCCAACAGGTCGTTCCCGCCCGGACGATTCATCGGGACAGCTCCTGCGCCATCTTCATCACAGCCTGCGCATGCTCTTGAGCCGAAGCCGCTTCACGGGGACAAGGAGGGGGCATGTCCATCCGTCGTTCGTGTTTCCCCCGTTGAAGAACGATTTCCGAATTGCCGGGTGTGACGGCTCCGATCACGGCAATACCGGCAGCGGTCAGTTCATGGTGCAGCATGGGCAGGTTGATTGCCGGCAGCGTGAACAGCAACTCATGCTCTCCTGCACCACCCAGCAGCAAGGCTTCGAGGGGGGTTTTCGTCCGTTCGATGAATGACCGGGTGCCATCCGCCAGCGGAACTGCCTCCAAGTCAACGGTAAACCGAAGTCCCGGGTTCTGCCGATGAAGCAACCAGACGGCATCCAGCAGGCCGCCGCTCGTATCGATACATGCCGTTCCACACCGGCGGACCCGCTCAGCTTCCCGAAGCCGCAGTTCGATGACCGGGGTCGGAGTCCCCAGAAACGCGGACAGATTCAGATCCCCCAGTGTCCCCGTAACACACAGCACATGCGGATCATCCGGCACATGATGCGTCAACGGTTTCGGTGCCGTGACCGGTCCCATGGCAAATCCGGTGAAGCACCAGGGATCGGCTGTCCCGAGATCACCCCCGCAGTGCAGACACCGAGCTTCGGAAAGAATCTCCGCAATTCCTGTCGTCAAACCATCCCCCAAACGAGGATCTCCAGTTCGCGGCAGCGAAAGCGAACTCAAAAAAAAGCGTGGTTCAATGCCCGCAGCCAGCAGATCGCTGAGTGTGGCTGTCGCGAGATTCCGGCCCAGTTTGACGGGATCGTCGGACGTGAAGAGATCCTCTTCCGGAGTAAATGTATCGATTGTCATTCCCCAGATATCCGTTCCGATCCGGACGAGTTCCGCGTCACAACCGAACAGACCGGCATCGACATCGCTCGTTCGAGGAAATTTCGAGGCAATCTTTCGGATCAGGTCATACTCGTTCACGTGCACCCCAACAGAGAAAGACTCCGAGGTAAAATCTCGATTGTTACCGGCAGGAAGCCGCGCGGATCACCGTCGAACTCCACTTCGGTCGTCACCGGACCTCTGACCGTCAGACTGCGGCATCGCCATATCTGCACAGCGGGATCGTGCACCGCCTGGCCTGAATAGAATCCGGGCAGCAGGTTCAGCATCCCGAGCGGGCTTTTTCCCGAAACCGCCACCACACAGAGATTGCCGTCATCCGGGAGCAATTCGAGATCCAGCTTGAGCCCCGAGGCAATGAACGGGCTCTTGAGAATCGAGATGTTGTTACACGCATGCACATCATGAACGTTCCCCTCTGCCTCGAGCGACAGATCCACAGCCGACGTCCGGATCAGTGTCATCACGGCAGCCAGGCCGGTGCCGAGGCGGTCTCCGAGAAACCGACGGAACCGGTTGGCGCGACGGGCGATCATTCCTCCCAGCCCGATGTTGCTCCCGCATCCGAAATGAGCAGTCAGCGGCGTACCGTCAGGTTGTGAGTACGAGATTCGGACGGCATCCACCTGACGCCCTCTGCCGCTCAGCAGTGCTCGTACGGCAGATTCCGGGTCCAGCGGAATCCCGTGAAAACGGCAGAAATCAGGGCTCGTTCCGGAGTACAAGACCCCCATTGGAAGATCCCGCCGGCCTGATTGCAGAATGCCGTCCAGCACGGCGTTGATCGTTCCGTCTCCGCCGACCGCCACCACCGCATCGACATCCGGACTGTTCCGTGCCAATTCGATGGCATGGGTGGGGCTCTCGGTGATGCAGCACTCTATCCGGCATCCGGCCGATTCCAGCAGATGTCGCCAGACTCGCCAGAGGTTTTGTCCGCGTCTCGACCGTGATCCCGGATTCATCACCAGTCTGAGTTTCACTGTGCGGCTCCGGGAGGTGGACTGTTCCGATCGATCGATGCATCCTCCCGATAAATTCCGAGTTTTTTATACAAGGGAGTCGGTCTGCCGCGATGCCATTGCGCCGTCAGAGTCCGGGTCACGGACCAGGGAATCGGCGTCCGCTCCAGTTGGTGCGCCAGGAACAGTCGTTGTATTTCACCGGTTTGGGTGCAACAGAGCCAGTCCACTCCGGGCTCCCGGAAGCATGTCCGCATGCGCTCGAAGATGGTTTCGAATGACTCGTCATGCACGTTACCGAACGAAACATTCAGAAACTCACATGGTTGAACCTCGCCGGTGGCATTGACATAAAAGCGATCAACCCCTCCGGCCGTGCATCCCAGCACATTTTCCGATTCTTCGAAAACCTGGGCAGCCAGGGCGGGATATTCGTGCATCTTCCGGCTGTTGTATCGAACATGTTCGCGTCGAACGAATTCGATGACGGACCTTCCCTGCTGCATCGCTTCCGTCCGGCCCAGCCATTTCCCCGCCGGTTTGGGGTGAATCAACTGGACAAAATCGCAATCCAGATCCTTCGCCAGTTCCATCAGCCGATTCAAGCCTCCACCCGGAAGCTCCTCTTCCGAAAGCACGCTGTTGAGCGCAGCGACAAGCCCCAGTGCCCGCCATTGCCGAATCAGTCGGCAGGCGGTGTCGAACGATCCCGGAACACCGGTAAAGGCATCGTGAATGGCTGCGTCTGGCGAATGGATGGAGACCATGACCCCGAATACACCCGATTTTTTAAGTTCCTCGAGCATCCCGGGTTCGACATGCGCCCCGGTGGTGTTGATCCAGACTTCGCTGCGTTCATCGAGCGCGCGCACGAGTCTGAGGAGGCGCTCATATCGCATGAAAGGCTCCCCGCCCTCGATGTCGAACATGGACACACCGCAGTCCCGCACCGCCAGCGCAGTGCGGATCAGCAGCCCCTCATCCACATCCGGGCCGCCGTCCCGGCGCTGATAGCAATGAGAACACGTGTAGTCGCAGGCTTTCGTCATCGAGAACACGACCGTCGTCGGACCGGGGGGGGTCTGCACCAGTTTTCTTTCGAGCGCGTAGAAGAAAGCCGGTGACGGGTACGCTGGCAGATAGAGATGGAGTTTCCATCCGTTGTAAACACGGACTACCTTGTTATGGCGAAACACCAGCAGCAATCTCAACGCCCGGATCAGAAACCGGCCATAATCGATCGGGCCGGCAAAGAGTTCCGGTCGAGCGGCATAGCGACACAAAACGTGCAGAATGATCCGCAGGTATACGCAGAGTTTGCCCGGACCCGTTGCAAAGTGGCGGGTTTTCACGAGCGCGCATCCTTGTACATATCGAACAGGAAACCGATGAGAATGTAGCTTGCGATCATCAGATAGAGTGCCAATGTTCCATTGAAGATGGCGATCAGCGTTACCTGCCCCGCCACGCACGCCCGGATGTTGGTCACCAGATTGAAGTAGGTCCGAATACCTGTCGGACTGTTGAAGTATAAGACTGCTGTCCAGAGCTGGAGAAAGACCGTGACGACCGCACAGAACACGAAATCGCGTAAAAAGAGCACATCCGAGATGGGCAGCCATCCTATCCGGCTGAACAGTATAAACACGATCGTGGGCAGGAACGCACCCGCAACTCCGGCATAGCGCGCCGCTCTGATCCCGTGTTTCACGACAAAGGTTCGTTTCCCGGTCGCCGCATCCCCTTTGTAGTCCTTGAAATAGGTATAGTAGGTCATGAGTGCATTCAATACTGCAACGAGCGCCAGGACACTGATCCGGTTGCTCGTGATGAGAGGCGGCGGGACATGCCCTGATGCCAGAAACCCATACAGGGTGCACATCGAGATCGAGAGTCCGAAAATGGCGTTTCCGATCAGTGACCAGGACTTGGCGAACTCGTAAAGGACATTGAGGAGGATTCCTGCGATCACCGGAATGACCGACCAGGGGCTGAGAAACCACGAGATCACGAGAACGATCAGGAGCAGACCGACCGATACCAGCAACGCGGACGTCGGATCGAGTTCGCCCGTGATCATCGGACGATTCGGAGCATTGATCCGATCCTCCTTCTGCCCGAAGAAATCATTGATCACCTGATTGACGCCATAACTCATGAACAGCACAAACAGAATGATCCCTCCCCGGAAGATGTCGATCCGATCGGGCATGCAGAAATGGTGGAACGACACTCCGATCCATCCCGCAATCCCGGTGATAAAGGCGAAATACAGTCTCATCGACCTGATGTAAGCGGTAATAAATCGCCGAGCGGACACACGCCCTCCCGTCCCGACACGCGTCATTAGCAGTCACAATGATGGTACACGCCCCGCTCCGTTCACGCAATCGTCATCGATCGCGCATCTCGCGGAGTATCTCGGTCCATTCCATCAATCAAAACCTCGATCCGTATCGCTTTCTGTGCGATGTGATGAATTCCGCCTTCAATTGGGTCCATCATGATTCTAACTGAGAAGAGTCGGTTCGGAACGCCCTGACCGGGCAGAACTACATTATTCCCAGCCGAACGTGAACCGGCCCAATCCGCCGATGACCGTTGTGATCTCAGGATCCGTCAGCGCGGCACACCATTCGATCCCCTCTGCTGATCCCGCTCCTTCCGGCCAGACGAACTCCGGAATGACCGTCACGTCCGTATTCCCCGGCGCAAACGTGGGATACCCGTCCAGATAATGATCGAAGTCACTGAATGACGGCGCAAAGTAATAGACGCCAATTACGTCCAGAACGACAAACAGCGGATACCCGGAGAGCGCGTGTGCCGATGCATTGCGCACCGTTGCGCGGCACCAGCATGTCTCGCCCGGATGATACTGCACAGATGGCATCGTGATGCTCACGCCCGTGGTGGGACTCGGGGGTGGCGTCGGCGTTCGAGGCGAGGGGGGCGGGGTATGGGTCGGAGCGGGTGACGGGGTACCGGTATGGGCCGGCGTCGGCGTCATGGTGAACGTCGGGGTTCGTGTCGGAGTCCGGGTTCCTGTGTATGTCGGACGGGGGGTCGTGGTCGGGCGCGGTGTATTCGTCGGACCGGGGGTTGTGGGCGTGCGACGGGCTCGGATCACATACTGAAAATCAACCTCGTTGTCGAAGTAGGCGTGGAAGGCCAGCATCAGTTCATTCCCGAGATAGGGGGTCATATCCAGGGTCCCGGGATCCCAATACAGCGTCGGACTCGCTCCCACCAGAATGTTCGGATCACTCCAGGTTATCCCTTCGTCGGTCGAGACTGCGAGATACATATCCCACGGATCCAGACCCGCTCCTCGATCATCGATCCAGCCGATGACGGGTATATCATCATCCAGACAGGAGCAGGCTTTATATGAAATTGAATACGCTCCAGGTGGTGTGATTGGATCCGGATTATCCTCCCATGTCATCCCACCATCCGTCGAGTACGCAACATGTAGATCCTCGTCCGAAAGCCCTTGATTCGTATGATATGCAATATAGATGTAACCATTCAGACATGCCATGATTGTGGGAACGATCTGGTAACCACTGTAATCAGAGTTCACCTGGACATTCGGTTCCCAGGTTTCACCACCGTCGTGTGATACCGCGGCCCATACGTCGTAGTCGTTATCTCCGCCTCGTCCGGAGGTCCAGGCTGCCGCGAACCCGCCGTCCGGCAGAGCGGTGCAGCTCATGTGCCACCCCTCCGGCGCATCCGTGTTGTCATTCACTCGAATATTCGGCATCCGCCAGGTCTCTCCTTCATCCGTCGAATACGTGCAATACACCGCCGTATCGCCTGGTGGCGCTTCCCGATTATCTGCCCATATTACAAGTATTCGTTCAGACCCGACCGCAACACACGCTTCCCCTCGAGTGTTCTCCATTGAGTCGTTTACATAAACATTCGGATTCAACCATGTATATCCGCCATCTGTCGAAACTGAGCAATATATCTTTGTTGCATCTTTTGACCGCCATACAACTGCGGCCAACCCGCTTTCGTTCATCGACATGTCATGTCCATCCCATTTCACGGGACTGTTCCCATCATCAATGCGAACCGGGTGATCCCACGTGATGCCACCATCTATCGATCGGTATGAAATCATGTATGTTTCGAAAGTTAACTCATCGTCTTCTCCCCAAACCGACAGCAACTGACCTGTGCCTGCTGCGCTGATATGGCACGTTTGCGCAAGCGAGATATCATTGTCATTGATCCGGCATTTCGGATCGAAATAGAAATACTCCGATTGAATGGGTTGGGCGACAAGCAGCAACAGGATACTCAGAATTCCTGCTCTCCGGGAAGATTCAGTGTCAAAATATCTGTTTTGTCGTGTACGTTTCATGATCATTTTATATACCAAAGGCACAAGTGTAACAAGCGTGACCGGCAGGCCTTCTTGCAGACTGAGATCACAACTCCCAGCCGAACGTGAACCGGCCCAATCCGCCGATGACCGTTGTGATGTCGGGATCCGTCAGCGCGGCATACCATTCGATCCCCTCCGCTGATCCCGCTCCTTCCGGCTCCCCTCCCGGGATATCAACACCAGCATGAAAGTGACCGGATCTGACCTCTCCGAAAGCTGAACTCACAAGACCTGCATTCAATCTTGCATCTGAACAAGGTCTTTGAAGATAGCCAGGGACTGGAGTCACGGGTGTTTGAATGACAAGAGGGCGGGTTGGAGCATGTGTACGCTGCGGATTGACGGAGCATCGCAAAACATCGCATTTGGCGCTGGATCGGCATGTTGGTATAGTCGGGTTGGAATCGGTAGAGTTTCCGGGAGTGGACCTCCACACGCAAGCTTATGAAAATTGCATTTTTAAATCTGTTCTTCGATAAGGATCTGAATGCATCGGAAGAAATCCTCACGAGTTATCCAACCCTTCGCGAACTCGCCAAGGCACTCGGATCAGCCGGTCAGGAAACCGCCGTCTTTCAACGATTTCATACGGAATCCAGTCTCAGCTGCGAACACTCGGATTTCTTCTTCTCAACGGACCCGGTTCCTCGGTTGCGGAACTGGGCACCGGATATCGTCCATCTTCATGGACTCCTGTTTCCCCTCCAAACACTCCGACTCCGCTGCATGCTCCCCCGCTCAGCGGCAATCGTGGCACAACATCATGCCGAAAGTCCTCCAGGTCACCCGGCAGCCCTCCTGCGCCGTCTGGCCTTCCATGCTCTCGATGGAGCGATTTTTTCCGCTGCTCCAATCGCCGATTCCTGGATCCGCTCCGGCAATCTCCCAGCCTCGATCCCGATCACCTCGATCATGGAAGGCTCAACAGATTTCACTCCGGGCCCGAAGTCCGAATCCCGGCGACTGACTGGACTTGCCGGAACTCCGGCGTGCCTGTGGGTCGGCCGCCTGAATCTGAATAAAGATCCCCTGACGGTTCTCTCGGGCTTTATCCAACTGCTCGAACACTTTCCCGATGCCGCTCTTTACATGATCTTTTCCGAAAGCGAACAACTCGACGCGGTCCGGAATCGGATCGATTCATCGCCTTCCCTCTCCCGTTCATGTCACCTGATCGGCCGAGTTCCTCACGATCGGATGCACCTGTACTACCGCAGCGCGGACTTCTTTGTCCTGGGCAGCCATCACGAAGGCTCGGGATACGCGCTCTGCGAAGCCCTTTCCTGCGGTCTGACTCCAATCGTCACCGATATCCCCTCGTTCCGCATGATGACCGATGAGGGGAACCTCGGTTCACTCTGGAGACCGGGAGACGCTGGTGATTTCGCGCGAGCAGCCATTGACGCCATATCCCGTTCCCCCATCGATCCCTGCACAATCCGAGCCTTTTTCGACTCCCGCCTGAGCTGGACAGCGATTGCCCGCGATCTGCTGAACGTCTACGCGATGCTGCTCGAAAGACGCCGGCGCACCCGAAGATAAACGACCAGAGCGGCTGCAGCCTGTATCAGCGCGATGCATGCAAACCCGAGACTGATTCCGGTCGCCCCTCCCATTCTGCCCGATACAGGAAGAATCCACCCAGCCAGTACGATCTCCAGGACTCCCAACACCCAGAATGGCTCGAGTTTGTAAGCCCGGATGTAACTCATCATCGCGTTTCGCAGATGATGGAGTACGATCGCACTTCCAAGAACCAATGTAGCCGGCAGCGGCAGAAATCGATCGGCCATCCGCGACCATGCACCGAGCCAGCCGATACCCAGGCAGACGAAAAGGACGCCGGTGATCAGCACGAGCGATGACTGGAGCGCAATGCGTCGAAAAATGCGGTCGACACCCGCATGCTCGGCCCGCGATGCCGCCATGGACATCCGGGGCATTTTCGTCGATACGATGGCGAAACAAGCGCCCCACAGCACCGAAAGCACCGACCAGGTCATCCCCATCCGGCCCGCGGTTTCCGGTCCGTCAACGGCAAAAAGAATGGGATTCAAAAGTGAAAAATTGACATAACCGGCAAGAGATGTCACTGCATACCGCCATTGGAGGGGAAGGATCTCCCGTTTCCAGTTCAATCGCCCGGACGGGGTCAGCCGAAACAGCGAGCGAAAAATCGTGCGCCGTCTCCCGATGAGCTGCACCATCATGACAGCCACTCCCACCAGCCGACTGATAAAGAATACCCAGAGCCTGCCTCCGGCCAGGATGACACTCCAGAGCGCCACTCGTTCGAACAGGTCCGCGAAGAGCCTTAATTTTTGAGCTTCCGCAACCCGATCGACGCTATCGAGAAATACCAATGCCGGCGAAATGAACAGATACACACCCGTGATCACAGACAACGCGAACCATGGCCCGACCCAGTCGAACGCGACAGGAACAGAACTCCGGGCAAACCGGCTGATGAACCAATACCCTCCCCACCCCATACCCACGATCGTCGCGAGCGTTATTCCGCTATACCAGCACACTGCGAAACGACGCAGATCCGCAAGGCGGGACAAGGCAACCGGATCGCCTCCGAATCCACCCCCTGCATCGATCCGGATCCGGGCCATCTCATGACTGGCGAACTGCTGGATCACCTGTCCGAGTCCCAGCACGATGAGTGTCTGGACGCCGAGTATGCTCCGGAACGTGTAGAAATACCCCTGCAGTTCCGGGGTGAAACAGGACAGTATCAGCGGAATCGTCACGATACCCGCGACGGTTCCCCATATCGTGTTGACGACGCTGTATCCCACCGCGCTATCGTGCGTCAGATCCGCCACTTTGACGTGCCGGAGCGCGCGTGCGAACAAGCCTCTCATCGGAACGCCTCGACAGCAGCCGCATACACGCTCTGACACTGCTCAAAGGTCTGATCCGCGGTGCGCGTCATGACCCACTGACGAGCACACTGCCCCATCGTTCGCCGGAGATCCGGATTCTGAAGCACTTTCAGGATCGCTTCCCCGAGATCATCCGCCAGTCCCGGCATGACGGTCACCGCGCACTCCGAGGGCATTTCGGCCAAAAATCCCGTTCTCGTGCCGACGATCGCCATCCCTGCAGCCGCTGCCTCGCAAACCGCAACTCCGGCGCTCTCGAACCGCGACGCCTGCACATACACATGTGCGTGCCCATAAAACCCCGGCAATGCCTGATAGGGTTGAAACCCGTGAAACGTCACATGCCGGGCTATCCCGAGTCGTTCGGCCTCCCTCTGTGCCAGCCCATCGAGAATATCTTCACCGACCCAATCGAGATGGATATCCTCCCGGTGCTCCACCACCCGCCTGAATGCTCGCAGGAGGGTCAACGGATCTTTCACGCGATTGACCGTCGAGACCGTCAGGAGCCGCAGAGTCGCTTCTTTTTCCGGTCTGTCAATCTCCAGAAACGAACGGACATCGGGCATCAACGCCAGCACACACGCGTCCGGGCGTACGCACCGGATCGGCAGCATCGCGAACTGGCTCGGAGCCGTCATCCGTGTCGCGAAGTGAAATGCCAATCGCTCGTGTATCCGCATGCTCCAGCTCAATCTGCCCCCGTATCCGATTTCCGGTATCGCCACCAGTTCACCGCCGAGCAGGCTGACAACGGAAGGAATACGATACCGCCGCGCGATCCCGAGCGCCAACGTGCTGGTCGGGCCGATCCACGCGGCATGCACCAGATCGATGGGATTCCGCCTCGCGTCCAGATATCGTTTGAGGCGATGCTGCCACGTGAGGAGTTGGTGAGCGGGAAATCGACGGGCTCCATATCCGAGATTCACGATGGACGCGCCGAGTAACTCGGAGTGAGCCTCCTCAGGAGATTGCCTCAGCGCAGCGACCGTCAGTTCGTGCTGCCGGGCAATTCGAGCGATCAGCGCATGAAGTGCCGGAATCACGCGGTATTCTCCGGGTTGATCAACGCCTCCCGGCACGATCATCAGTACCCGCACGCTCCGACCTCCCCTCTCCGCTCTCGCAATCCCGGTTCAGCGCCGTTCGAATTCAATCACGTAATGATCCGATAGCCATGGAACCAGCCGGGTCGATTCAATCAGACGCTCGATCCGGTTCAAACGCTCGATGAACGCCCGATGCCTGACGGCCATCGCTTCCAGATAGGTCGGCGGCAGCAGACACCCGATCCCGGTCACGGATCGGTACCGGAAGTACGGTTCAAAATCCCTCCTGATCCTCGAAATGGTCGGATACCGGATCGTGATCCCCCTCCATGAAACACCTCCCCGCCTGAGTCTCCGGAACGCACGCCGGAAATCCATCCGCAGCACAAAATGGATCCACTCCCAGGGCACGATCGGCCCCATGATGCACATGATGACCGGAGCCCCGGACACCAGACACGCCGCCAGACCCTCACTCAGCACATCGAATCGTTGAATGCAGTTGATCGCGCCGAAATCAGAAAAGGCTCCTTCAAACATCACTCCGCTGCTTCCGGTCAGCCGATTGAAATCCTCGCGATCCGCCGTCAGGCGCTCCATGTCGAACCTGCACAGAGTGATCCGATCTTGGAGTTCTGCTGCCTGAACCTTCCGCGATGCCACCTCAATCATGTTCTCGCCGGCATCCGTCGCCAGGATGAGATGTCCTCGCCTCGCAAGATGAAGTGCATCCTCCCCGGTACCGCATCCCAGTTCAAGAATGTGACGAGCACCGATGAACGTCCGATCGAGAATCCGGTGAACCGTTTCGCGCATCAGAGTTCCGATAACGGACCGGCTGAACTCCTGATCATATCGCTCCGCCATGGCATCGAACACAGTCGCCTGACCGACTGGATCGCTCATGGCGAAAAACCTTCCGACCCGAGCGCGAGCAACTCGTCCCGCGCCGCAATCGCCTCCCGATTCAATTCCCCGGCATGCACGGAATCCGTCGCACAGCATCGACTCGCCTCGACGGCGCATTTGAGCCATCGCGTCGCCGCCCGATAATACGCTCGTGGGGGCATCCCGCGCATCACGATATCCTTGTCGGTTGCGTTTTCCCAGACATCCGGCATACCGAGTGCCGCCTCGACATCATAAAAAAACGGTGTGTTCCTGATGGGATGAACAATCGTCGTCAAACAGATTTCGGGCTGCATCGCGCAGACATGCTCGACCGTGCGTTCGATGTCCTCAGCCGTTTCACCCGGATACCCCCACATCAGAAAAACACCGGTCTCGATTCCCACCCGCCGGGCCAATGCCACGGCCTGCCGGATCTCACTCGCGGTGACACCCCGATTCATCGCCTTCAGAACACGATC
>CAYYMM010000064.1:0-26557 GCA_964472395.1 uncultured bacterium
AGTCCGTCCCCATCGGAACAGGCCCCGACGGTGTCATCGATCACGATGCTGTCGATGTCGATCACGGGATAACAGGGCGGACAGGTCGTCGGAGTGGCAGTCGGCACTGGAGTGGGTGTGTCCGTGGCAATCGGTGTCGGAGTCGGGGTTTCAGTCGATATCGGGGTTGAAGACGGCGTGACCGTGGGCGTGCCGGTCGATTCGAATCCGCACGGCAGCACATCGCAGACATAGCCGCCCTGTCCGTCCGAATCCACTTCGATCAGACACTGAATCGATTCATCGTCATCATCCTCGAACATGCCATCTTCCGCATGCGCATGCACCTGGATCACCGCCGTATCCATGCACAGAGCGGCTTCATCGATGTCGAAAACAAACAAATACAGATAATTCTCGCTTTGCGGACTGGAAATCTGCGACGAGGAAATCAGCGTCATCAGCGGATATGTCGTAGTCGCCGTGACGGTTCTCTCACCCGGTCCCCAGCAGCACGAATCCTCCGATCGACCCGAAACATACACGCCGATTCGCTCGCCTGCATCGGGCCGATCATCCGAATCGAAACAGACTCCGAAGGAATCCTCCAGATCGATCGATTGAATGGTGATTTCGGTCTGGCACGGGAGACAGGTCGGCGTGGTAAGTGGAGCGGGATCCGGGTAAGTCAATCCATCGATCGTTCCGTCCGGATTTCGCCCCGACACCAAACCCGCGGAAAAACCGATCCATGCCAATGCGAACATCCACTTATATGAACTTTTCATAGGCACCTCCGCGACACGCGTCACCCGAAGCGGGTCATTCCGGTCAGATCGCTCCATTCACCGATATCTTAACACGACATCCGCACGATTGCAAATTTGTTGCTTCTTATCGGGAAGAATCTACTCGAAAAACGATATCCGCCGACGGAATTCCGGTATACCCATGCGCGTCGACCGCCGCAACACGCCAGGTGTATCGACCGGCCGGCAGACGGCGATACGCCTCCTCCTCCCAGTAAGAGTCCAGATCAGTCTCATGAAGGAAACGATCTACCCGAGTGCCGTCCGGCAGCGTCACGCCCAAGAGATACCCGATGGCCCCCGGAACGGCATCCCACGCAAATCGGGAATGCGGATCCAATCGCGCCTGATCCTGAGGGGACAGGTGCGCAGGTGCCGGGAGCAAGACGGCTGTCTCCCGATCGATCGAGCGAACTTCCGCAAGCCGGATCGATTCCACGCGATCATCGCTCTCAGATCGGATTCTGACCGTGAATGCATGATTTCCGGGCGTCAGCGACTCGGGAACCGGCGCATGGATCCGGTGAATACAGCGAGGGCTGAATGTCGGAGACGGATACCGCGCCTTACTCAGGACCGTGGTGTCGATCGAATACTCGAATACCATCGGCCGATCCGTGTCGATCGACCAGACCACAACAGCAATGAAGTCGCCTCCCGGCCCCGGTTCCGGTGTCATGATGACCATCGTATCGGGATGCCCGATCCGGTCGGGCGCCGTCTCGTCTTCCCGCACCGGGAACGGATCGATGAAACGATACACCCGCGAATACTGATCATCGAACACCTTTCTGAACCGATCGGGCATTCGCGCAGCCCAACGATCCTCCGGGATGTTCGTCCCGACCGGCTGACAGATCAGATAATCGATCCGCTGCTCCGACAGATTATCGATCCAGACATTCCGATCCATCGGTTCCCGATAATTTCCATCCCCGAATTCATGCGGCATGGTTCCGGTATCGTTCACCGGAACATACAGCGACTGATCCTTGTAGCCTCTGCCCATGAACGCGTACCCGCAGTTGAGTCCCGCGTAAGCGATCCGAAGCGGCTCCGCCACGGAATCGGACTGTGCCAGCAGGAATTCCCAGGCAGGATACTTGGCCTTGTACAGCAGTTCGCCGAAATACCCCTCCGCCGGTCGTTGCCGGTCGCGCATCACACCAACCGGTATCCATACAAATGCCATCAGCGCGACGCCGATCGCAAACCCCGATCGTCCTGCTATCGCGCCAACCCGATCAATCAGCGGATGAGGGGATCTCCGGACGATCCGCCGGTACAGAACGAGCAGCGTCCCGGCAACAGCGACCGTGATGATGGATGCCTTCCAGTACCGCGGGTAGAACGAGGCCGCCTCGAGATTGCCGCGCAGCGAATCCACGGCGATCAGGCCGATCGCGACGACCCATCCCGGAACCCGCCAGGCATCCCAGCAGCGCGCGGCGACGATCAGGACCGGGGCCGCCGCGAACATCAGAAACCGGGCGTTTTTAAACGGGATCGCGGTGTGGAAGATGAGTGCATTGAGCACGGGCAGCACCAGCAGACATACAGGAAGGACACGACGCTTCCCGATCCAGCGATCGAAAAGACTGATTCCGATGACAACCAGATAGATCGCGCATACGGCCATGACCAGAACGCTCGAATACCCGGCCGCACCCTCGAACAGCGTTCTCCAGGCGAATTGCGTGGAATAAACCGAGGAATGGAGCGATTCCGTGGTATACGGTCCGGTGAAGACCGACCAGTCGCCGATCGTCACCTGCGTCGGATAGATCGGATTCCCCGTCAGGATCCAGTTGCGGGCGTAACTGAAGCCTCCGGTCACGACCGCCGCGCCGATCAGAATCAGGACGCGGAACCATCGGGGACGCGGTCCGGAAATGATCCGGAACACCATCCAGATCGCGAGGGGAACGGCCAGGACCAGCGAGATGTATTTCGAGCCGACAAAAAGGCCGAGTGCGGCGCCGGCAATGACAGCCGGACCGCCGGATGTGAGGAGACCTGTAAACATCCCCGCATAAACGACCGCCAGATACAGAGCCAGGGCCGTGATATCGTTCGAGATCGTCTGATCGACGCGGATGCCATATCCCTGTGTCAGATAATACGGAATCAGGATGAACAGCAAACCGGATAACGTCGCCGCCTCGGAACTCGACCCGGCCTTCCGGGAAATCAGACCGATCAGACCGCCGCAGACGACCAGAAACAGATGCTGGAGCACCCGAGCCACCACGTCCGACCGCCAGGCATGCATGACCCAGTAATTCAGCATTTCGGTATTCATCGGAGAATACGACGGCGCGATATCCCCGAATGCCGTAATCGGATTGTCGAGAGTTCCGGTCTGGATCCAGGTCGCGGGAAAATACAGATGATACGTCAGATCGTCCCAGTTGCCGGGAGGGTTGAGCGCCTGCCGGTAAAATGAATGGAAGTAAAAAAGGGCCACGCAGACCATCAATCCGGTCAGAATCGTTCGCCTCCCCTTCGACCGAGTCCTTTCCGCGTTCACATCTTCCTGAACCGGACTGCTGATTCCCCGCGCACGCGGCCACAGTCCGACGAGACCCGCAGCCGCCACCCACAGGATCGCCAGATTCCGACTCGAGAGATGACCGGGGATTCCGAGCGCGAGAACCGACAGGACGATCAGGGAACAGGCGATCACTCCCGTCGATACGACCCGATACATTCCACCGGACAGCCACATCGGACCCGCCAGCCGTCTCGCGAACCGGACTGCGCAGACATACAGGCACACGTTGATGACGAAGAAAACGAATCCACCGAGCATGGCGTCCATCATATCGTAATGCGCGCCGAGAAGAAACGACGGGCACGGAGGCCCCCGGCCGGAATCACGATCAGCGCGGGTCCACCCGCATGACTCTGCCGCTTGAGAATCCTGTGAATTCGGGCGCATACATCGACTGGAGCGTTGCCGGTCCGCACCTGAATTCACCGGCCTGACTCGCCCGCAAACGATACTTCAACGTATACTCCCCCTGCGGCATCCACTCGATGAAGAAGTTCGTGCATGAATCCCGGATCTCCTGGTACCGGATCAATCCCAGATCCCACTGATGCCCGCTCACACGATCCTCGGGTTCAAACCCCGCCGCTCTCGGATCCATCAGATGGATGTATTCCATCGGGTTCTTCGCCCGGATCGACAGGTGGACTTCGACCTGATCGCCGACCGAAACCGCATGCCCCTCGTCGAGGGGCTTCAGGATCGTCGCATCGCCCTCCCCCTCACGCAGATAGTACGTCCGAGTCACGCTCAGCGTATCCCCGCGCGCTTCTTCCGGCATCCGCATCGTCGAATACTGCCAGGTCATCGATGCGAACATCTGCCCGCCACCCTTCGGAGACACCGTCACGGCGCTCATTTCAGGCGTAACATCCGGTCCTCCGATCACCCACTGCTGCGTCGTCTTGTCGAAATCATCCGGTTCGAATACCAGATTCTTCGACTCGGATGCCATCGTCACAAGCGCTTCCTGCCGGATCGCCATCCTTCTGTCCGCTTCGAGATACTTCACGATCGCATACAGAACCTCGGCGGTCGCCCGGGTCGATTTCCACTGATTCATCTTTTTATTGAGGAAAATCCAGGTCAGAAGGCCTTCGAGCCGGGAATCTCCGGGCCGGATCTCCATCAGCGCCAGCATGACCGCCGCGTGCGTTTCGATCGAGTCGTTGTACCACAGCCACGCCCGATCTTCCGGAGCGAAGAAGGTGCCCTGGTCGTCTGTCGTGACCGCGCGATCCATGATGCTGTCCATCAGCAGTTGCGCGTCCGCCGGACGGTTCATCCGATTGAGCGTCAGCGCGAGATGCGCGCGGCTCTGCGGAGGCAACTGACGCCATCGTTCGAAGCAATACGCCAGCATGTCCTCGCGTTCCGATGCACTGAAAAGATCCTTGAACCGTTCCGGATTCTCGAAACAGCTCAGCATGTAATTCAGAAGAACGAGATACTCCACGCCGGCCGTCTGCTTCACCATTTTCGGTTTGCAGTCACTGAGAAAATCCGTGTGGAGATACTTCAATGCCTTCAGGACCAGTTCGTCATCGGGTTCGTCGATACCGAATTCCCGCGCCTTCGCACAGGAATACACCACATACAGCGTCATGTACGGACTCGAAGGCCCGCCGGTCCACCACGGGAACGAACCGTCATCGTTCTGAGCATCGACCAACTGTTTCAACGCCTTGTCCTGATGCCGTCGGGCTGTTCGCCGGTCGAGAACATTGATGAGGCGGTCGGATGCCGTTCCTCCGCGCGCCGTGACCAGCCAGGGCGTCTCCACCAGAGCCATCCTGCGGTTCGGGTCATCCTCCCGCCATGCCTCGAACGGGGTCTCGCGGCTGCTGCAGGCGTCGGCAGCCCGTGCGATCGCCGGATAATCCGCATAGATCCGGTTCAGGATGCCCACTCCGAGAAACCGGTTCATGGTCTGCTCGACGCATTCGTAGGGATACTCCACCAGATAAGGAACCGCTCGGATTATCTGATTGACCAGTTGCCCGTCGACCGTCACCGTGAGCGACTCGTTCAGGAGACTCGGGTCAGATGCCGATTCCGCCAGATCGCCGAGACGCATCGTGCGGGGTTGATCCTTCGCCAGCGTCACGAATCGGGACTGCGCCAGGTGCATGCGTCCGGGCAGCACCGGCACGGTCCGACGCTCGCCGTCCACATGGTCTCCCGCCCGTGCCGATGCTTCGATCGTATAGCTCCCGAGCATTGCCGGGGCGGACACCTGAAACCGGACTGTCGCCGATTTGCCCGCGGACACCCTGACCGGCTGCTCGACCGGGATCAGATCGAATCGCGCCGCACAGTCCGCTCCGGTCTCGGGATCCATGATTCGGAGCGACACGACGCCATCGAGATCCGTCGAACCGGTATTGTTCACCATCACGGGAATCTCGGCGCGGTCCCCCTCACGCAGAAAGCGCGGCAGATACGGCCGGACCATCATGTCTTTCCGGGTTTCGACCGTCTTCTGCGCCACGGCGTATCGAAGATCCCGCGTGAGCGCATGGATGAACAGATTCCACGATGTCACGCTGTCCGGCGCCGTGAACGTGATGATCGCCGCCCCGGTTTCGTCCGTCATCAGATGGGGAAGGAAGAAAGCCGTCTCCGAAAAATTCTCGCGGAGGGGAATCTCCGGCTCCTCACCCGTTCCGCGCGACGTGCCGGGAGCGTCCTTATCGACTGAACCCTTTACGGATGTCGACGACACATCCATCACCGGGGACTCCGCTTCGACCACCACGGATTCCTGCATCACCGGCATCGCAGCGCCGGCACTCATTCCTTGCTCGGGAGCCCTTAGCGCCATTTTCGCCATCATTCTGTTGCTGCGCGAGTAAATCTCCGGGAATACAAGCCGATCCGGCGCATAGGACACGTAATCCATCTCGATCGGGATGTCCCGTACCAGCGCGTTCCCGCCGAGACGATTCCGATGGATCACCGGGAACAGCGCAGAGGATCGCTGAGGCCACAGCGCGCCGAGATTCGGGTACTCGTGCGTCGTGTAGTAGTCCAGCGTCCGGTCGAACATGTAGGCCAGAATTTCGGCCGATTCCTTCCCGGCATTCATCCCGTCGACCCGGATTTTCCAGGTCTCTTTCGCACCGGGTTGGAGCAGATCGCGGAACGTCTCGAACCGGACATCCAGCGGCTCGGCGTGATAGGGCACGAAGATCGGCAGCGACGTCTGGAACAGCACGCCGTTGCGCACCAGATAGACGCTGATGCCGAATCCGCCCTTCATTGTATCGTCCGCCGACACGTCGAATCGTGTCAGTCCGTTGTTCGACGACAGCGTTTCCCGCCGCACGATCCGATTGTCCCGGGTGATTTCCATCCACAGCGTCTGATCCGCGAAACCCGATCCAACATAGAACGCCGCCGTCTCGCCCAGCTTCATCGACGCGGTCTCGGCCAGACAGACAACGGGCAGCGGATAGAGCCGTTTTTCGGCCGCCACGATGAACTCGAACTGACTCCGTCCCGAACGGCCGGAGGTATCCTTCGTCGTCGAAATCAATCGGTAGATGCCCGGTTCCAGCGCGCCTAGATTCAGCATCGCCTTGCCGCTCTCCGGGTGCTCCAGCGTCCCCGTCCGGATGCGCCTTCCGTCCTTGAGTTGCCGCAGGCGCTGCCCATAGCCCGGCTCGTCCGTCCAACGCGCCAGAGGCAATTCGGCCTTGTCCTTTGGAGGGGTTCTCCGCCATTCCGGCACAGTTACCTCTAGCTCCCAGGGCATGGGAGGCGTTGCGGGCTCCTCGAGACGCACCAGCTCCCAGTCGCTCGCGCCCTGCATCGGCCTTCCGTCGAGCGATTCGCGGGTCACGGACACCTCCGCATCCTGCCCCGCCCGGATCAGATCGCGCGCGCCGAGCACGGTTGTCTGCACGGCGCAATGGCCCAGATTGACCGAAAGTCTCCCCTCACGAGTCTCGCCCGCCTCGTCCGTCACCTCCGCGGTGATCTCGAAACGATACTGCACCGATTCCAAGTTCTCGACATCCGGATCACTCTCGGGCAGAAACCGGATCTCGAACGATCCATTCTCGTCGATCCCCGATTCCCCCTGACCGATCGAAAGATCACCGGTCGAAATCGGATGGAACCGGAAGAACCAGTTCAGCCACCAGGGCATGATGGTTCGGCGTTTGACCGTCCAGGTAACGGTGCCGCCGGTCAGATTGCCGCCGAAGTAGTAGTCGGCATTGCCGCGCACGAGGGCTTCGCGGTTGAGCTGCAGTTCGGCCTGCCCCGCGTCGAGCGTGACTTCGAAGGTCGGCCGCTTGTATTCCTCGACTTTCAACCCGGTTTCACCGTTTTCGGTCTCGATGGAATAGTCACCCAGCAGCCGCCCGGCGGGAATCGTAACGGTCCCCGAAGCCGTGCCGAAGCTGTTGGTGAGACATTCCTGGGTTGCGATCGCTTCGTTGTTCGCATCGAGCAGGCGGACGGTGAGACGCGCATTGGTTCTGATGCGGTGTCTGGCGGGGGTGCCCTCGACCGCGAGCACCTTGAAATACACCGTCTGCCCCGGCCGGTAGATGCTTCGATCGGTGGTGATGAACTCCTGCTCCTCACTGGTTTCCCTCACGGGACCGGACAGATACAGATTCGATTCCAGCGCGACATCGTTTCCCCGGCGCGCGACCAGAATCAGAGCCTGAGAATCGTTTTTCGGGATGATGACGCGTCCGTCCCTGTCCGTCTTCCGGGCCGTCAGCGGGCGCGTCTTCGCATCCCGAGCGTGCAATTCGATCGAAACGCCAGCCGCCGGGTTCCCGGAGTCGCTCTCCGTCACCAGAACCTGCATGTCGGTTGCATACTCCGTCCGGACGAGCGTCAGGTTCGTCAGATTGATCATGAATGTATCGATTTTATTGTTCTTCCGACTGAACTTCGGATCGATCGACGTCGCGATCAGGTACAACCCCGGATCCTTCATCGGCAGATCCGCGTCGAACTGATGATCGGCATAATCCCGGGAGTCGTTCAGGGCGACCTTCCAGACGGCATCGGGTTTCTGACCGTAAATCGCTTGTTCGATCTGATCCCGCCCGGGACCGAATGACCAGCGGTTGCCTTTGAGAAGCAAGTTTTCCAGATCGAGCTTGAACGCGCGGAAGGACAACCCGGTGATGTTGCGATGCGTGATCCGCATTATTGCCTCGCCGGGGCGGTCCGGATCGAGCGTTTCCATTGAAAAATCGGGTGCCTCGAGCCCTGCGATCAGATTCAGACAGAGCCGGGATCCGACCGATCCTTTAAACATGCCCGCGCCCTTGTCCGCCTCCCGATGCGCCTCCGCTTTACGTCCTGCGTCGTTCAATGCATTCGCATATTCGTATTGTGCGACGGATCCCCAGGTGACATCCTGGAACTCCTCCGCGAGACGCCGGAGCGCATCGATTCGTTTCTCCAGAACCTTCTTTTTCAGATGAGGTGTCAGAAGGCGCAGCCGTTCGAGCCTGACTTCGAGAGCATTCGATCGGTCATGACGGGATTCGTGCCACCTCAGATGGTCGTCCAGAAGCGCGATCGCCCGGACGAGCGGATGAGGGGGAACATTCGAGTCGATCCGGGCGGGCGCGTCGATCAGGGCGGGCAGATCCACCTTGAACAGCTCGTTGGACTGCCTCGGGGTCCAGTTCGCGGAATCGGCCAGTTCGGCCGCCCAGGCGTATACGACGAAATCGCGGAGACTGTCGCGCAGGTCAGGGGAGTAGCCATTCCGGGTGATCAGATCCGGCCATTTGTGGAGGGGTTCGCGTCCCAGCGCATCGCGGGAGTCCCACGCCGCGGCATATTCGGCGCAGAGACGATCGGAAATCTGTTCCCGCGTCCAGGTCTTGATGTCCTGCTTGCCGTCGGTCGCCACTTTCTCCCGTTTGGAAATTTCCCAGCGGTATGTCAGGTTGTAGGATTTCAGCGAGTGGGCGGTGACGACATGGAGGATTGCGCCGTACAGCGGGTCGTCCGGCCAGGGCGTTTCCATCAGGAATCGGAGTGCGGTTTCCGGGCTGTCGACGCCCTGTCTGAGCAGGGTCGTCCGGACGATGGCCTGCGTCCAATCCTCGACATGCCGCGCGGTCCGGGCTTCTTCGAGGATCGTCGACACGACGCCGATCGCCTCGTTGAGCTTCCCGTCGTCTTCGAGCTGTCTGACCTGTTTCCAGGCGTCGGCGTAGCGGGGGTCCGACGGTTTCCGGGCCGAGGTCTGCGCCGAACCGCCTGTTGTGAAACTGCTGAAACTAATCGTCATGAGGACACACCACTTTCTGATTCCGGTCATGGAACACCATCCTCCTGAAAACGTTCAATGCTTCATACCGCATGATTCGGCGTCGATTTCGTGCCTTTTGCGATGATTTCAACATATTCCCGGAACAAATAGCGTTTATATCGCTGTTTTCCGGTAATTTCCTTTAAAATTCCGATTTTTTCGAATCGTTTGACCATTTCGTTGGCGGCTTCCTTCGACAGATGCATGGTGTCGATCACGGTATTGACGCTGATGATCGGCCGGTTGAACAGCAGCTCGATCAGTTTGACCGCGTAGATGCTCGCCGACGAATGCTCATACAACCGGCTGAACAGCTGCTCTTTGAGCGCGATGATCTCGCGGGCCGTCTGGCTCGCCTGTGCCGAGGTATCCGCGACCCCCTCCAGAAAGAACAGAATCCAGCTCAGGATGTCCCCCTCCAGACGCGCCCGCATGAGAAGATCGTAGTATTCGGAGCGGCGGCGCTTGAGGAACAGGCTGAGATACAGGAGGGGTTTGGTCAGAATACCGCGGGCGATCAGGAAGAGGGTGATCAGCAGCCGGCCCATGCGGCCGTTGCCGTCGAGAAACGGGTGGATGGTTTCGAACTGGTAGTGGATAAGCGCGATGCGGATGAGCGGCGGGAGGTCGTCGGGGGCGTTGATGAAGGCTTCGAGATCGTTCAGGGCGGGGAGCAAGTCCGAGGGCGGCGGCGGCACGAAAATGGCCTCGTCGATCGACGCGCCGGACAGTCCGATCCAGTTCTGGACCGTGCGGAATTCGCCGGGATGCCGCCGGGCGCCGCGGGTGCCGTCGAGCAGGATCCGGTGGAGCGAGCGGAGCAGATCGAGCGACAGACCGGTTGCAGTGAGTTGCGCGATGCCCTCGTTGAGTGCCCGGATGTAGTTCACGACCTCGCGGATGTCGTTGACATCGTCTCGCGGAGTCAGATCGGATTCGAACTCGAGCACGCCTTCGAGAGACGCCTGGGTGCCTTCGATCTGGGAACTCAGGAGGGCTTCCTTTTTGACATACATGGCGATGAACAGATCGGGATTCGGGAGCACCGCGGAGATGCCGTCGAGGCGTGCCAGGGCGCGATCGGCGCGTGAAAGGGCATTCTGGAGTGTGGAGTCAAACACGAGCGGCGGGTGAGCGGACAGGGGGCGGGGGATGAATGCGCGATAGCCGTCGGGCTGGAGGATCCAGGTACCGAGATGGCGAGGGGGGAGCGGGTCGGGTTTTAAGTCAGCCACGCCGGACGTCTCCTGGGGATCGATCGTTTAAGTCAACTCAACCGGACTTATATCACGCGTCGTCGTGTAAGTCCAGATGTGTGGTCGTACAGGGTGAACATCGTCGCTTGCAGGTCAGGCGGGTCACCGAACGCTCATGACGATATTTCGGATTGTTTTTTTCTCTTCTTCCATTTGAATGCGACGCTCAGGATGAGATACCAGCAGGCAACCGGAAGCAGCCATCCGATCGCATTTCGGGGGCATGGTAGCATTTCGAGTTCATAGATCAGTTCCACAATCCCCAGCAATGTCGTAACGCACAGAGCCGGTGCGAACCATCCCCAGTAGATTACCCACATGATTGCGACGACAGGTGTTGCCACCCATATGGGCGGGCGATAGAAAGGTTCAAGGAACTCAAGAAACATCATCAGGCATCTGAATGGGATCATGAGAATAATCCCCCAGAGAGCAAGCAACAGAATCTTCACGTGTTCGGGCCAACGTCGAAATTCTGGAACAGGTGTCATCAGGCGCCTCCCGGTGTGATTTGCAACCGCTTCTTCCGATATCATCAGCAAGTTGGAGAGTGTATCTGCCGGACAGAACGAGAGTCAACAGGAAAGCCCGCACACCGGTGCATGCCCATCCAGCGGAACGGCGGCGACCGGGTGGCCGGAAAATCCGGTACGGTTACGATCGAGCGCTCAATCGCGCGTACGCTCCTGTTGGTTTTGACGAACGGCATCCCGGCAATTATGATGTTTTCGATAACTTGCAAAGGAGAACCCTGATGATGAAATCGAACAACCGGACATCAGAAACGATTGTGACCAGCTTCATTCTGTCACTGGTCATCGCCATGATTCAGCTGACAATGCCGTCGGTCGCTTCGGCTCAGCAGGATACCGCTCAGCAAGCCAGGCTGCTCTGGGCAATCGGGAACCAGATGGGGGCCGTACACTGGGCGGCTTATTACAATGACGCGGAGAACACCCGGATCGGACTGGAGAACATTGTTCAGTTGCTTCGTTCAAACGCTTGCATTGACGCTTCGTCGTGGGAAGCGCTTCTGACACGACTGAAAAATGGCGCAACCCCGAAGTCCCTGTTTGCCGATATCAATGCGCTCGAAGCTCCGACATACGACCCTGGTTCTTTCGGCATCACACGATTCACCTGCACCTGCACACAGGGGGTCGCCACGCCGCATGTGCAACCGGGCGATGACGAGGTGTCCGTCGGCAATGCGCACGACGGGAGAAAGAGTTTCAACTACGTGCTGGCTCACGATATCCAGATACCGAACGGGCAGGACAACTGGCGCTGGTGCCGGAAGTGTCAGGCGTTGTTTTTTGGCGGACACGCCGAAGGCGTCTGTCCCAAAGGCGGAGCGCACGATCGGGGCCCCAGCTATAATTATGTGCTAGCGCACGACACACAGATTCCAAACGGACAGGACAATTGGCGCTGGTGTCGGAAATGCGAATCGCTTTTTTACGCCGCCAATGGCGCGGGGGCCTGCCCGGCCGGGGGAAATCATGACCAGACCGGCAGTTTCAATTATGTGCTGACTCATGATACGCAGATCCAGAACGGTCAGGACAACTGGCGCTGGTGTCGAAAGTGTCAGGGGCTGTTTTACGGAGGATATGACGGCGGACTCTGCCCGGCATCAATGGCTCCCTGACAGAGGCCGACAGACGCACATTTAGCTTCTACCACAGCACATCCCGCACCGAGATTTCTCCCACCACACGGGTGATTCCTGGATCGGTGATGGCGGCCAGGAACCACGCCTCACCGCCGCCCCCCAGGTCCGGCCAGGAAACCGGTTCGATGATCCGTCGGGTATAGACGCCGCGGGGGATGCTCATCGAGTAGGAATCGATCCCGGAATGTCCGGGCGTCCAGCTCGGCGCAAAGAAGAGGATTCCGCCCACATCCAGAATCACGAAAATACGATGATTCTCGAGAACATCCGGGCGGGCGTTGGTGATTTCCAGATCGAGATAAAATGCATCGCCCGGCAGGATCGGGTTTTGAGGTGCAATCAGGCGGACACCCGTTGTGTCGCAGCACGGAGTCGGCGTGGCGATCCGGTGCAGTCTGATTTCGATGGAGTCAAATGACGGAGAAGCGGGTTGCCGTTCAACATGCGGCTCATAGCCTTCTTTTGTCACGGTGATATCCACGTAATTCAGGCTGTAGTAGATGATAAAGAGTCTGCACATACTATCTGATCCGGTCATGCAGTCTCCGTATGCTCCGACCCATCCGTTGATGTCCATATGGACGTTTGCGCCGCTGACCCAATTGTAACCGGGTGTTGAAGCATCAAAAACGGTGACGTCGCGTACCCATGTTCCCGTAGCGACCGGCGGCTGAGTACGGGTCGGGGTGGGGGATGGGGTGGGGGATTCTGCGGGAATTTCGGTCGGAATCATCTCGACCCGGATCGAATCTTCCTGTGGCAGAACGGGAAAGCGAGCCAGCCAGGGATGATATCCGTCCCGGCTGACCGACAGGTCCACCCATTGCGCCTGATAGTAAAATGCGGTCACGGTGCATGTGCCGTCGGGTCCGGTCGTGCAGGATCCCGGTGCCGCCCAGGGATCGTCGATCGGGAGAGCCTGTGCGGAGGCCTGGTCGATTGGTTCGGGGGTAGCGGATGTGACATCCATGACATCGAGAGTGCGGTGCCAGCGGCCGGTGGGACAGGGAGGGGGTGTTCCTTCCGGAGTGGGGGTGGGAGATGGAGCGCCGGCGAAGGCGGGTATAGACAGCGCACCGAGCAGCAGAATGACAAGTGGTTTGAGTTTATTGTGATGCACGATCATAAAAGCCTCCCGGAAAGAGTGTCCGAGATTGGTGATTGCATCACGAATGCCAAGGTTCGGGATGACAGCGTTCACGGTCGATTGCGCGGTGCGGGAGTTTTCTGTGCGGGTTCCGATCCGGCGAGTATTACATTTTTCGTAAGTGACGGAGTAATCATGGGGATTGCTGGCTCGGGAGGAGATGCGAATGGCATTCGGATCGAGCTGTTTGAAAGATACAGGGGAGTTTGTGATTGCACCGATTACAAAATGGCTATATAGTTATGAAAGGTAAGTTTCGGAAATGTTCATATGTAATGGAATCGTGCGAGCGGATTAAGCGATCAGGGAAAATTTGGGTTGAATCGTAATGAACACCGTTGATTTTGTTGCTGGATTGACCAGTTTTTGATGTATCGGAGAATCAGTTGAGCGAACACACAAAATCTGAACCGATCTCTCTGCGGATTCATCCGGTTTTAAACGAGAAACGGTTCCGATATCACCGCCTTGCGTGACATGCTGCTTCCCATACTCATCTCCGGGGAAGCCTGGATCAAGAATGCCGAGACGTTCATCGTGGAGGATGCCTCATGAGTACAAACCAGCCGTATTCGATCAAGATCTTCCTTCCGGGTGGTGACCCCGATGGCCTGAGGATCATCGAGAAGTCGGGGTGGAGCGGCAGTGGACTGGTGGTTCCCCGCTCGCTATTCGCGGAAGCCAAGCAGCGGAAGGAACTGGGCCGCACGGGTGTCTATGTGCTCGTTGGGCCGCCCGAGGAATCAGGATTACCACGCATCTATGTCGGTGAGGGCGACCCTATCCGCCCCCGGCTCGAGAGTCATGCAGGAAAGAAGGATTTCTGGACCAGCTGCATTGCGTTCTCCAGCAAGGACGAGAACCTCAACAAGGCCCACGTTCAATACCTGGAGGCCCGGCTCATTACTCTGGCAAAGAAGGCGAAGCGCTGCACGCTCGAAAACAGCAACGAACCCCAGATGCCATCCCTGTCCGAGGCCGATGCAGCCGACGCTGAGGGATTCCTCAAGGAGATGATGCTGTGCTTCCCACTGCTGGGAGTGCCGGTCTTCACCGCAGCAACGGCGGTGCCCAAAGCTGGCATTGAACTCGTTCTGAAGGCGAAGGGAATTCAAGCGTGTGGTATGGAGACGTCACAAGGGTTTCTTGTTCGGGGTGGTAGTGTCGCCGCGCAGCCCGAGGTACCCTCCTGCCCTGAGTACCTGCGGGAAATCCGCACCGCGCTGCTCGCAAACGGTGTATTGCAGCTATCCGAGAAGGGCTATTTGTTCACTCAGGACTACCTGTTTTCTTCGCCCTCGAATGCGGCAGGTACCGTTCTGGCGCGTTCTGCAAATGGTCTTGTCGAGTGGAAGACGAAGAACGGTAAGACCCTGAAAGCCCTTCGGAGTGATAGGGAATCGAGTTGATCTGCTTCACCTTTTGCTTATGGAGGATCAGAGGTGAGGGACAGGAAACTTGGAAGGCTGGAACCTCTCTCTTCGGGAGGTGTGGCAGAACGAATCGGCAGACTTCACACCATGGCTAGCTGGCGAGAAAAACCTGCGACTGCTGGGCGACACCCTTGGGATCGAATTACAGCTCGAATCCCTGGAAAAGGAAGTCAGATCCTACCGAGCAGACATCGTCTGCAAGGACACTGCCGACGAGAGCTGGGTGCTGATTGAGAATCAACTGACCGCTACTAACCACAACCATCTCGGGCAGATTCTGGCCTACGCGGCCGGTCTGGACGCCGTGACCATCATCTGGATCGCTGAGCGCTTCACAGACGAGCACCGTGCCGCTATGGACTGGCTGAACGAGATCTCCTCCGAGAATGTCCGGTTCTTCGGCATCGAGGTCGAGGTCTGGAAAATCGGTGATTCTGATCTTGCGCCCAAGTTCAACATCGTAGCCCGTCCGAACGACTGCACGAAAGGTGGCTGGGCTATGACGCGAATCCAAGAATCGGGATTGACAGATGCCAGGAAGCTGCAGCTCGAATTTTGGAGAGGCTTCCGAGAATACGTGTTGGAAAACTCAAAAACGATCAACCCGACGAAACCACTTCCTCAGAATTGGATGATCATATCCATCGGGCGCTCCGGGTTCAAAATGACAGCGATTGCCTCTCTGTGCAATTCAGAGACGGGTGATTTTGGAAAGCACGAATTTCGCGCGCAGCTCGAAATCCGCGATAAGAAGTATGCAAAGCAATACTACGAAGCGTTTGAACAGATGAAGGATCAGATCGAAGCAGAGTTTGGAGAACCACGTATCTGGTACAATTCTGAAAATGCTAACATGTGCAGGATTTTTACACTCAGAACGGTGAAAAATCTGAATGAGGGAAATCGAGATGAAATGTATCAGTGGATTCTCAATAATCTGGAAAAGCTCCACAGTGTCTTTGCTGAACGCATACAAAACCTGACTATTCAAAAGAAATGACGATTCTTCATGTTTGCTTTCACCAAAGTCTCGTTACCAGCACCAACTGAACTCGAGGTCTATTTTCCTGGAACAGACTCTCTCTATACCGCCCACGAGTGCTCGGAAATTCAAGTCAAGTATTGAGCGCTTTTTCTGGAAACAGCTTCACACTCGACTTTCCATGTTTGAATTTGCCAGTAATGCCCTTGAAGAAAGGGGTACATCTTAAAATCCTCAATCTTTGAATTTGCTGTTTTCATTTTCATGATGTAAAGTAAAGCTAATGATTCTGTAGCAAATCAATTAAGCAGATGTGGTTCGACATTGAACAGATTTAAACTCATCCGCACCTAGTAGGAGTTTTCAAGCATTACAGGGAGGAAGACAAATGAACCTGATCAACTTATCAATCTACACCTCAGCATCTGGACTTTCATTGTTAATACCGGGGATCGTTATACTATACTGGTATCGAGCTTTGTCCTTGAGGAAGAAGGAAATGCATGCATTTCTCCAAGCCTATGGTTTGACAAAATTTATCGCAGAAACCACCTCGAAAGAAAATGAAAAATGTGGCGATGATGGCACTGATCCTATTAGTGCTTTTTTCGGAAATCGCTTTTCTGCTGTTGATTATGTATGGCCGTGTTTGTTCTTCTTGTTTGTTGTGTCTATAGGTACATTTGGGACAGCTTACTGCCTAGCCGCTTTAAAATGTGATAATACAAAATTATTGCTTTATGCTCCTCCGATTTTCACTTCGTTCTTTGGTGCCTATATATTTTGCTTACTTGAGGTGGTATACAGATATACTCGTTCTGATTTACTACCTTCAACAGTACTAAAATTAACTTCTTATCTTATCGTTGGATCAGTTTTAGGGATTGTACTTACTCCAGTCTTTAATGAGAAACTCTGGCCGACAATGACTACAGCAGTCGGACTAAGTGTGCCGTTAGCTCTGGATAGTTTAAAACAAAGGTTAGCACAAACTCTGGGCGTTCGATTACCTGCTGAGCAAGAAAGCGATCTTAAACTGCTATTTCCAAGTAATTCTAAGTTGATCTCTCGGTTATCTGAGGAAGGTGTCGAATCACTAGCTGACTTAGCAAAATCAGATCCACTAAGATTGTATTTAGTTTTACCTTACGAGCTCAATGTAATTCTAAGCTGGGTTGATCGAGCGAATCTAGCAATTTACTTTCCGAACAAAATAGCCACACTCAGAGAAAGTTTTCAAATTATTGGAATTGTTGATTTGGCCTCAATAACTCAGATGTTTGGAGCAAGTGAAAACAATAAAGATATATTTCCAAGTACAAGTTTAAATGAACTGATTGCTCAGATTGCAATTGCTCTTGAAATCTCAACTGAGGCTTTGTTAAATTGTCTCGATACTTTTTACACAGATCCTCAGGTCGATCGAATTTGGAGAATGTACGGAGCACTCTACAATAAGCCTAAGAAAAGCAAAGAATGATTTTAATGTAATACCTTATCGAGAAGATGGGCACACAAGCAAGAGTATCTATGATAACAGCAAGCAACTGGCAGTACGTTCGGCCACTAAAAACGACCAATTACCGTGGGTTTTCATGTGTGACTTCGATTCTCTCTCGGTTCTTAAAAACTGAAAAGTCGAGTTGACAGTTGAGATTCGGATTTCTTGATCAGGGTGACAAAATCGACCAAGTCGCGATCTGAAACCGGCATCCGCAGGAACCCGTCGAGTCGGATCCCGGCGTGTCGGATTCGCCCAAGCGTGAGCGGTCCACCGATCGCAATGAGACCGATCTCCCGATTCCGGTGCATCAACCCGCTCAGCCTGGTGTAATCCGGGTCGGAGAACAACGAGAGGTCCGCCACGACACAGGCTGAATCGATCTCGGCCAGGATCCGTAGTAGATCGCACTTCTGGTGGACGCAGAACAGCATCGGCCACTTCGCATAGAGCGTCTTCATTAGCATCTGCGCGAGATCCGTATTTTCGCTGAAAGTAATGATGTTCATCGGGATTCCCCTTTTGAACGTCAAGTTTTGAGATAATTCAACCGGAAAAGATAAAGAATAGCAAGTTGAAAAGCAAGTGTGCTAATCCAGAAGATGAATAAAATTCACAAAACATAATTGTTTATAATCAATATCGATTTAGATCGCGTGCTATTCAATTGAATTAAGAAACATCGCTAATGCCTGTAGTAGCTGTGCAAAACGGTGTGCATAAAGATCGCCCTGAGATGGTGCAAGCCAAGAACTGTTTATCTCTAGTTGAATGGTTGGTATTCCATGTGCACTCCCAAATTTCGTAATTGTCTGATTCTGAGAAGCGCTAAAATAGTTATAGGAAATGTTGATAATCCCTGCAGATTTCAGATCTTCAATCAGTCTTATCACAATGGGTTCTTTTCCTAAAATCGAGTTGCCGTTCATTGTGCCAATATCTACATCATAAGGGCGGTACGGATGGCTACCGTGGATATCAAGGATTAACAGGGGTCGATGCATATCGATTAATTGTCCTAATGCTGTTTTAAATGAGCAATTATCATAGAAATTTGGATCAATTGGGCATGCAAACTGCGTATAGATCGCACTTGCTTCGGTGAGAGTACTTAGTAACCGAGCAAGCGCAGCAGTTCCTCCTCCATCAGAAAATCGATATTCTCCCTCTCTAAATGGTTTTGTTGCGTGAGGTGCTGTAATAATAAAAGGTTTCTTTCCTTCAATCACAACAAAACAGTCGGCGTCTTCAGGAGGAGAAATTCCGCTTTGTGCATTGATTAATGATTCAATATCTTTAGCATTATTGATCATTTCAACTTTTACGAAGGCTTTTGGGGGGAAATTGAAATGTTTTACTGAGCATCCAGAGATAACTGTTAGAAAAGTAACAAACATATATTTTGCTATCATCTAAGCCTCTTTACTATCAATCTATTTCTAGGGCATAAAAGTTTTGCATGTCCAACAGAAAGCCAATAACTAATTTCAGTGTATTCCATCATTGAATTCTGAATCTTAAACACAAGGGGCGCACTACAGGTGAATTCTCTATGGCCAATTCTCTAAAAATGAAGCCACTTTATCGACAGAATCAGTGAATAAAATATTTTCCTTAAATTCTTCTTTTGTAAAGAGCTTTGCTAGAATTTTGCCAACTGGATAATCGCTTATCCAACACTTTTTTCCGAAAAATATCATCGGGCTGAAAAATTCAAAGGATTTGTATTTATTCTGCGCTGCATCTTGGAAAATCTCTTGAAGAGTACCAGCTGATCCAGGGGCGAAAACGACTCCTTGTTTTGCAAAAGCGACTAAACCGTCTTCCCTGATGCTGTTCTGAAAGTACTTTGCGATGTGTGAAGCAAATGGCGTCGGAGGCTCAAACCCATAATGCCAAGTAGGAATTGCGAGACTCTGCCCTGGCTTCTCGATTGATTCAAGAATGCTAAAAACCGGGCAAAACCACTTATGAATAGCTCTAATCGCATCCTGATTTACATTCCCAATTGGATCGATTTGTTTAAAATCATATTTTTTCGGCCAAGTTTTAACCTCTTCATTACCTATCATTCCAAGGGCATCGTGAACAAAACTATCCGAACAATCCGCAAGTGCTGCACCTAAATGACATGCTTCCATTGCGCCGATTGCTCCTCCACTACACATAATGAATCCAGATCGAGTAAGGCGCCGAGAAAGCGAAACGATGTCGATATATGCCTTTTCATCTCGTGCCATATTGTGGCCACCCATCACACCGATTACTCTTCGATCTGACTTGAACCTGTCGATTGCTTGATTGATTGAATTATCATGTAATGACTGCATCATACTGACATACGGATCTTTTACGTCTCGACTTCCATTTATAACAAAATGCTTGTAGATTTGAAAATCTAAGGTCCTGGTGAATGAACCGGGATCATCTTTGTCAAATTCATTAAGCAGTTCAGAACCGGTGTATAGTGTTTCCCGAATTGGTGAAAACGGTAGTAATCTAAAATTTGACATTTACTTTCTCCCTATGTTTCCCGATTTGGTTCTTGAGTGTTGAACGACTTAAAGTTATCCAATGAAACACGGAACAAATCCTTCTTTCATTCCTGTATCTTCAACTCGATCAGAAGCAGAAGAAAAAAACTGTGCCTACTGAATCCATCAAAATAAATATAGAGAATTTTAAGGACAAAGTCAAGAGTGTTCAATAATCCCCCGGGCTGACCTTTTGCCCCTTCCGGAGAACGCGATCGCTCTCGATTATGACGGCTGGTACTGCTTTAAACTGGTGTCTACGATCACCGGAATCGGTGGCTCTTAGTCTTCGGAATCTGAAAACAACAGAACGCGGATAGAAGAAAAGAGGCAAACGGATTGGGAAGTCCAAGAACTGGACTTCCCAAAAAATCATAGCTTTTGCTGGTAAGTATTACATAGGGTTCGAAGGGTTGTCACAAGGATACCCGTATGCCTCAGTACACCACCAAGACATCGGAAAAATTATGATTTGTTGCCACGTAAATACGTACCCCATGATACAGCATCCCCAACAGTACTCATTACTGCATTTCCCATTGGTATTAGTTAATGCTTGTTGGATAGAAACTTCTTTGGAAGTATTGCAAAACCTCTTGCCACCCACTAAGTAAGGCAAAGGAATGCAATCATCAACGCCTCCTTCTCCTCTCTGGATCTTTGGGTTCTCCATGAGACTACCTTGATCGTCCATTTTGGCGAACATCTGCATCGCAGCTGACATGAGATACTTTTCAGTTCGTCGATCAGCTGACATTGCTTGATAATCTCGGGAAGGTTCGATCTGGCTTGGCTTATCTACAATGATTGTGCTCTCGTTGCCTTGATCATCGCTCATTCGGATCGTTCCTTCCTCATGATTGTACTCGAGGTAGGTGACTCTATGATTCCATTCGACGTAATATCTCTGAGTGGTTTCAAGGATTCCGCTGTAATGTACCTCTCCCAACTTTTCCTTGTTTTTACTCAGCATAAGAAAGCTGAAGGAATTCTCATCAGACATGTAGTCTGTATAATGAATCCCGAGAGATAACAAACCTGGGTCCTGTACCGGAATCTCTTGCGCGGAAGTCCAATCAGGCACAAAGCACAAGAACGACATCAGGATGCACGCACCTATAAACTGCTTCACAATCACGTTCTCCTATTTGTGTTGAATCGCACCGGTTAAGTCGTTTTTCTCTTTTTATTGACTCTCGAAACCTCCTTTCTGTGTCAATAAGGCAACGATCGCTTAATCAACAATTTAAATTCCATACTAGAAGATATATAAGCTCTGATCTTTCGATTGTCAAGCAATAATTTATCTAATCACAGGAATTATCGATAAATCTCAAGCGAGAGATATTCAATTCTTTTATGTATTCAATGTGTTACAGAAGGGGCTTGTTTTGCTAATACTCTCCCGGACTGACCTTCTGCCCCTTCCGGAGAACGCGGTCGCTCTCGATAATGATCGCTGGCACCGCTCCGTCTTGGATCTTCACGTTGATCCGTTTCAGTGCCAAATCAGCTGCCTGAAATGTCTTGTGCCCGGAGATGACGATCCCGGACTTGTCTCGCTGTGATTTGTTGATCAGGTAAAAGCGCCTCATGCAACCCTCCTCGGTTGGTGGACCTGAGAGGGTTATATTTACTTAATTAAGTAGTGTCAAGCAGAACGCTTTTGGCGTCTTGGGATTTTAAAGTTCTCGGTCCTGAGTCGCTCGACGATCTTGGACAGCTCTGCTTTGGATAACGTCTCGTCAAGAATGTTGATCAGATTCAACATCGCAATACCTGCGCCACGAGATGGAGCGCTTCCTCCCGCAATCATGTTCTCGATCGAGTGCGGTGTGACTCTCATAATCTCCGCCATGACTGCTGTCCCGCCAAACTTCCTCACGAGCTTCTTGATTTCTTCCGGTGTCCAGTCCATGGGGAAGACTATCGCACCGGCCAGCCCGCGGCGTCAATCGGAAATATTGTGTATCCGGTAGAGCAGCTTGAGGATGATCTTGGTCTGCAGCCCGGGTTTTTTGAACGAGAACAGGTTCCGGGCAGTGGCATCAGAGACTCCGAGTTCCTTGGCGAGAGCCGCTGCCGCCCCGTGTGGAACACGCGCGCCTGGCTTGTAGTGCAGTTCTTTGCCGAGCAGCTTGAACGCCAGCTTCCTGATCTTCTCGGTTTCCGGTGAGTGCTGTTGTCCCATGTGCGTCTTCCTTCTCCACGACGAAAACCGGGCTCGCGCCCGGCGTCGGTTGAGTGTTTATCACCACTTCAAGAGGTTGAGCAAGTCGTTGACAATCTGGTTGATCTGCGGGTTCTGATCCATCTCTGCCAGTCTCTGTCCAGCCACGCGGATCGCCTTTGCGGTGTATTGGATCGTGGCTTCTTCCATCTGCGTCCAGAGTGCGCTCGGGATCTCGTCCCTTACGATCGCGTCGAGCCATTGCGCTGTGTTGTGCGCGCTCTCAAGTTGACCCTTGTTTATGTATTCTCTTAACCTGGCGAAGATCCTCGCGATCCTCTTCGCTGAGGTCTGGCGCATCCGTCCAGTCTCTTGTCTCTGTTTTCGTTGTCTGCTTCATCCTTGTTCTCCTTGTTGTTGTGGGCTTCGTTGCCCTACACCCATAAATATAATTACACAGAGACATATAAGCAAGTTAAATAATTGAAAAATAACGCTTTTATGTGAGACTCCTCATGCACTGACGGAGAAAAACCAGGCCATTTCGGAACCTGGTCGATCGAGCAGATCCAAGCCTATTGTTCGAGTTGCTTGAGTTCCGCCTCGATGTCGCTGACCTCGAATCCGGTCAGTTGGCTGAGGATATTCTTCAGTCCTTCCTTTGCGCTTCCAATGTCGCCAGCGTATCCCCAGTTTTTCGGATCTTCTTTCGCGTGTTCCTCGTGCCAATCAAGTTCGTCTTCCAGCCATCCCATCAGTGCGGCGATTTGTCTGCGGTTCTGCTGATATTTCTCAGCTGCTGTTAATCCTGCGATCCTGCTCTTCGTTGTGAATGTTCTCTTTTTCGTTTCCTTTCCGGCATCCCTGCCTGTTGTCTTATATATAATCCCGTGGTGTTATTTAATCAAGCTAAATGATTGAAAATAAACAACTAGCCTCGCATATTTAAAACCCCGCGAGGTGGATTCGCGGGGAGCTGTCGGAAAAGAAGATCTGCCAGTTTTTCTTGCGTGTTACTAGCTTGGCAGGGAAGATGATGCGGGAGAGGAATCGATGATTTTCTTGCAAATCAAGTGAAAGTATGATGAGAAAGAGTAGATGGTAAGGATACTGTCGAATCACATTGTTGGTCGGTAGGAGGGCGCATTTGCGTGACGTATGGTGAATAAAAAGGCTACAAGGAAGAGAGGGAAAGTCGTCGAAGGAGCTAATCACCCGCGAGCAGGGCGAGCTGCCGAACCCGGCATGCGCGACATCGGGCTTGAGGAGTTTGTACGGCGCTTGCGCGCAGATACCAACGCTGAGAAGCGCTTCGCTCTATTTCTAGGCGCGGGCTGTTCCGTAACCTCAGGTATTCCCCATGCTGGAGGACTCGTTCGGGATCGGTGGCTTCCACGTCTTCGTGACTTCCAATCGCCAAATCGCTCAGACCTGACGGCTTGGGCTAAGGAGGTGATTCCGGATTATGACCCAGAGAATCCAGCGCATTCATATGGAGCACTCATCGATCTTCTGTTCCTGACACCTGAGGATCGGCAGCGAGAGATAGAGGACCTCTGTGATGGGCGAACACCGTCGTTCGGTTATGCGGTGCTCGCTCAACTCATCGCTCAACCCGCAGGGCGCTTTAACGTGGTTCTAACGACGAACTTCGATGACCTAGTCGCTGATGCCCTATATCTCTATACGGAGGCTAGGCCTCTCGTCATCTACCATGAATCTCTTGCCGTGTTCATTCGCCCAACACGCACGCGACCATTGGTTGTCAAGCTTCATGGTGATCATCGGTTATCGCCGAGGAACACGGTCCTCGAAACCGAGACCCTCGAGAGGGAAATCCAGAGACATGCAGCAATGGTACTTCACGACCGCGGGGTGATCTTCATTGGATATGGTGGGAATGACGTCGGAATCCAGAAGCTGCTGAACGAACTCCCGCCTGAGGCTCTCCCGTTTGGAGCGTACTGGGTCCATCCGCATGAACCCCAAAACGAAGTGCGGGATTGGCTCTCAAGTCGCCAAGGGGTATGGGTGCGAAGCGGGTGGTTCGATGAAGTAATGCTCTTGATCCGTAATGAGTTTTCCCTCCCTCACCCAAGTGGAGAACGCTTCACCCGCATATTCCAAAACTACCACAAGAAGTTCCAAGAACTGTCCAACTCGATTCAAGATAGGCCAATAAACGAGGCAGGCGTTGAAGCCCTCAAGAAGGCGGTTAGCGATACAGAAGCCCTCTTCCCAGACTTCTGGAAGGCAATGAGTGAAGCGAGACGGGCACGGCGTCAGGATATAAATCGAGCAGAAGAGGTCTATCGGCAAGGGCTCGATCAATTCCCAAACGAAGCGCTCCTCCTCGTCGACTACGCGGACTTCCTCAGTGACATTCGGAAGGACTACGATGCCGCCGAGGCGATGTACAAGCGGGCACTGGAAGCCAACCCCAAGAATGCCGACATCCTCGGCAACTACGCGATCTTCCTCAACAACGACCGGAAGGACTACGATGCCGCCGAGGCGATGTACAAGCGGGCACTGGAAGCCGACCCCAAGCATGTCCATAGCCTCGGCAGCTACGCCCTCTTCCTTAAGAACAACCGGAAGGACTACGATGCTGCCGAGGCGATGTACAAGCGGGCACTGGAAGCCGACCCCAAGAATGCCCATAGCCTTGGCAACTACGCGGTCTTCCTTCATAACAACCGGAAGGACTACGATGCCGCCGAGGTGATGTTCAAGCGGGCACTGGAAGCCGACCCCAAGCATGTCCATAGCCTCTGCAACTACGCGAACTTCCTTAAGAACAACCGGAAGGACTACGATGCCGCCGAGGCGATGTACAAGCGGGCACTGGAAGCCGACCCCAAGCATGTCCATAGCCTCGGCAGCTACGCGAACTTCCTTAAGAACAACCGGAAGGACTACGATGCCGCCGAGGCGATGTACAAGCGGGCACTGGAAGCCGACCCCAAGCATGTCCATAGCCTCGGCAGCTACGCGAACTTCCTTAAGAACAACCGGAAGGACTACGATGCCGCCGAGGCGATGTACAAGCGGGCACTGGAAGCCGACCCCAAGCATGTCCATAGCCTCGGCAGCTACGCGAACTTCCTTAAGAACAACCGGAAGGACTACGATGCCGCCGAGGCGATGTACAAGCGGGCACTGGAAGCCGACCCCAAGTATGCCGACATCCTCTGCAACTACGCGGACTTCCTCAGTGACATTCGGAAGGACTACGATGCCGCCGAGGCGATGTACAAGCGGGCACTGGAAGCCAACCCCAAGAATGCCGACATCCTCGGCAACTACGCGATCTTCCTTAACAACGACCGGAAGGACTACGATGCCGCCGAGGTGATGTACAAGCGGGCACTGGAAGCCGACCCCAAGCATGTCAACAACTGCGCCAATCTTGCGGGCTTTTTACTGGCTAACGGAATGCCTGATGGGTTGGTGGTTCTTGATAGTGCGTTCCAGTTGCTCCACCAGACCGAGTTGCCGCAGGCCGAACTCGAATGCGACTTCTATAGGTTCGCGCATGGATCTTTGTCTGATCGTAAGGCGGCCCTGCGGAACATACGACAGCTGCTTGAGCAGGACATACGTTCACCAGGTTGGGATCTGTCGCGCAATATTGACCGTGCTCTGCGGGACGGGCATTCTGAGGGGACGTGGCTCTCGAAGCTGGCAGACGTAATCAACGGTGATGCACAACTGGGCCTACTGAGTGACTGGCCAGCTTGGCAAAACATTGCCGTCCAACAACAGGATGGAGCGGATGGCGCTGTGCGCCGTCGCTAGTGCTGCGCGTTATACGTAATGAGAGTTGACACAGCACAAGGAATGTAATCTGGAACTGAACCGATCTGTGAATTGAAAGCAGACAGCATCGGATTGCAGTGTGATCTAAAATGAATCTCGGGCTTAGCGCTTTTTCAGTTGCGATTGACTCTGCTAAAAAGAAAACAGAAGATAGAAACGGAAACGATTTCGGATAAGCAAGCTTTTAATGGAGGGATTTATGGCAAATTCAGGATTCGTTGGTTTCTTTGATATCCTTGGTTATCAGAACATCATCAGAAACAACGATATCAACAAGGTCAGTGAACTGATTTCTGATATTCTTATCAAGACACCAGAACTCGTTCACGAGAGTGTCGTAAAGGAGTATCCTCCTAACATAAAAAACCAGCTGTCCAAATTGATAGGTATGTTCGATCTG
>CAYYMM010000065.1:0-26348 GCA_964472395.1 uncultured bacterium
CGGTGTTCGTGTCGGGGTCGGTGACGGCCCGGTCGGCGTGGCCGTGGGCGTGCCGCAGGGTTCTTCAACCGTCACGGTGACATCGTCGATGTTCCATCCGGAGTAGACAACCGAACCATCGGTAGTCCCCATTGTCCATCGGATCTGAACGGAGGACTGACCGGCTGCCCACGATGTGAGATCGTATGTCACCGGTGTCCAGGCGGTATCCTGCATGCTGTTATCCGAACCGTTTTCCCAGACAGTGTTCCACGTGGAACCATTCGTCGACACCTGGATCCGCGCATGATCAAATGTGCTCGTTTCGACACCCAGCCATCGATAGAAACTCAATGATACCGTGTAGGCTGACGAACAGTTGATTGCCGGAGCGGTCAGTGCATATTCCGCAATGCTGTTGCCATAAGCACCGGCCAGATTGTACCCATATACGTTGTTGCCCGTATACCCGGATGTCGGATCTCCCGAAACACCTGTCGGCTGACCCCAGGCCCATTGCCCGGTCGTCGTCCAACCCGGATTGGTGTTCATATTGGCCGACAATGCCACGCGGCTTCCCGCTGTGGTGAAACTGTAGTAACTGCCGCCATTGGTGTCCACGGTCGCGTTTCCATTGACATCTTCCGCTTCGACCTGGAAAAAGTACTGCGTGCAGGCCGTTAAACCGGTCAATGTCCGGCTGTGCGTCGTGACATATGCTGTCGCTTCCGAAACCGTCCCGGGCGGTGTCGCCGTCCCGTATCGAACCCTCGAAATCGATGCTTCGCTGGTCGTCCACGTGATCGTCGCCGTGAATCCCGTGATTCCCGTTATCTGAACATTCGTGATAACCGGTCCCTGACAGTCCGCGGTTGCCGTATCGTACACTTCCGCTGAACTGCCTTCACAGGCCGCATCGTGGTAATGCAGCGTGATGGTATCGCCGTGCGTCAATCGCAGATATCCCGCTCCGGATTGCGACGGTGACCCCTGGATCGTTCCGACAAATTCCCCCGTGTTCACTCCGGTTTCCGTCACAGTGACGGTCTCCGGTGTCGATTCGGTCGTCGACGCGATGGTGACCGTCGCGGTATTGACGGTTGAGGGGTTGGTATTGAGATCCGAATCCCAGACCCGCATCGTGATCAGATCGCTGCAGGTATAGACGGCCTGATCGAGCGCCGCTGCGCCGCATCCTGCCGCCATGATCGACAGGTTCTTGGTTTGGGGAATCAGGTTGTGGCCCGTCACGGTGATCAGCGCTGTTCCGGGTGCGGGCGGCGTGATATGCACGGACGCCAACCCCGAGGCATTGGTGTATGCAGCGCCCAGCAAGCTGCCGTTCATCGTGATCGCGACCAGAGCACCAGCTCGGGCGGATCCGCCGACTGTCACGGTAACCGGAAAATCCTGTTCATTCGGCGTCGCTGAGTTGGCCGAGGTGATGGTGATGGTCTGAGGAATTCGTGTCACGAAATCCGTCGAAGGATCACCCATCAGATTGTAAATATCGAAATAATACGCTGAATTGGTCGCCGAACTTTGTTCGTAGACTTCGATCAAGCCATACAAGTAGGCCGCAGAGAGCGTATGAACCGTATCCTGATACTGACACCGATAGATTTCACGCTGTTCCCAGTCGTCTTCGTCCCAGTAGGAGTTGTTCGATGTGCCCCAGTATGAGATCGATCCCTTGTTCGCAACCAGCACCCATAGCTCACCGAACGATACGGTCTGGTCATGCTTGTTCGTTCCGCAGGCAAAAATATTGACGTTGCCATACTCGTCGACATTGGTCAGCGCCTGAACATTAGTGTCCACGAAATGGATGCTGGCCGTTCCGGAGCCATCACCGTAGCCGTGCCCCGAATAACACACGATCCCCCGGCCCGCATTGACGTTCGACGCAAAATCCGCCGTCGCGCCTCCCAGACGTTCATACACCCAGTGCGGCGTATTGTTCGCGGCGTCGACGGGGTCCACGTACGTGTTGAAACAGAACTCATGGGTGGCTTCGAGCTGGGTGGAATGGTCCGATGACGCAAGCCACAGGGAATCCTTGAAATAATCCTTGCTCGGCATCGTCATCTGCTCGAACTGAAGCAGTTTGTTGAGCAGATTTTCGACATCGGTCACCGAACGGACCGGAAACCGGCCGATCATGACATCCGGGGTCCAGTATCCCGTGCCCTCCTGTTCCGTGTACTGATTGTCGTCAGCGGTACCGGATTGCTCACCCGTGTAACAGGGTATCGTATTGGTATCGCCGGCCAGCAGGACATAATCCGGAGGATTGCTGCCGACGTAAGCGGTATGGATTAAATTGTAGATCGTCGTGGTGGTCGCACCGGAGGGGGCTGTGACCATCGTCACATTGTATCCGCACTGTTCCTTCCAATCGATGAACGGGGTCAGCGCGGTCTGATAATCCGTCGCGGCGATGATCAGATACTCGATGGGAGCGGCGGGTGGAAACGAAAAGTTCTTGCTCTCCCCAACGTTGATCAGCATCTGATCAAATACCTGATTGAACGGCTGACTTGCATAGCGTTTCGCCCGTTCCAATGTCATTGTGCGATCGGCGTTCTTCAGATTCAGGTCGATCGAAATGGAAGAGATGGCACGAATCGCATTTTTGACCGGATTGTAAGAAACTGGTGAAATCTCGATCACTACGATGCGATGACCTCGCATAATATCATCATCGCGGATGGTCACGAGTGCATTGCCGAGCCATTCGTCCCGCGAATAAACGTCATCGTTTTTAATGAACGGTGCCGCTTCGGCCGCGCCAGGCAGCTTCGGAATCGGCGGTTGCACCGGGATCAGCGGGTTGTCCAGGACGATTTCCTGCGGATCTGATGATTCGACTGACAGTGTGATCTCAGCACCGAATGGAACTTCGACGAACTTGCGAAGGACCGGCAATCGCGGAAAACCGTGCTCACCTGAAAATGCATTCCCCTCGAAATTGAGAATCGTATGAGCCCCACCTTTGGTATCCCGGACGGTGGCATCGATGCCTTGGAGCGACACATCGAATGCGATTGTCTCCCAGGTCTGCATCCGCATCTGCAGTTCCGGCTGGGTTCGATCCATTCCCTCAAACGGAATCCAGGCCGCTCCGGCACTGGAAACCCAGGTCAGCAAAGCAATCAACAACACCTTCGGCATAAACCTCTTGTCTGACATGAAGATCCTCCTTCCCCCTCTCAAATCGACAGGAGAGTGATGAATATACTGGTATACGCGCGTAATATCAAACGTCCCTTCGTGCAATGATATCCTGGATCTTCCCGCCTGTGTCTGCACCAGCACCCCTCAAACGCTTGCATCCTACCCTTTCCCGCGCTATTAATCTGACGTCGCGAAACCCAAGTTACCTTCAGCCCCACAGGAGTCACCATGCGACAGAACGCGTTCCACCATGCCTATTGGATCCTGCTCATGACACTGATTGCCTCCGCTGCTCCCGCAAGTCTGGCCGAACTTCCGGAACTGGCACTCCGTCATCGGGATGCGCTGGGAGGGGAAGCCGTCATCCGGGCAGTATCTTCGGCCCGCTTCCTGTCGGATGTCCGGATTGTCATGATCAAGGGCACTATCGAAGAGATGTTTACGGCACCCGGAAACTACTTTGTACGGATCAAGACACCCGTGATGGAGCAGACACAGGGAGAATCGGGCGGCGTCGAATGGACACTCGATCAAAATGGACAGGTAGTGATGAAGGAACTGGCAAATGCTGACGGTATAGTGGCAGCACCGGTCATCCCGATGTTTCAGTATCTGTTTCCGGGCACGGGGTATGAATTGGAGGACGGCGGTGTCGAGATGAGGGATGATCGGGAGTATCGGGTGCTTCGCGTGAGGGATATTCGGCGCCAGACGACCCGGACATTACTTCTGAATCCTGAGACATTTCTTGCCGAGCGGATCGACGAGATTGAAGACGGTATTCCGGTCACGACGCATCTGAGTGATTACCGCGAGGTCTCAGGGGTGCAGATTCCGTTCACCACCGTGCAGTACATTCAGTTGGCCGGCATGCCTGAAACTCATATTGAATTGAACTCCGCCGAGTTCAACATCAGCATTCCTCCGCGTGTCTTCGATCCTCCGATTTCAGCGCGTCGCGATTTCACGTTTCCGGAAGGGAAGACCCGTCACATGATCGATCTCACACGCATCGGCGATCACATCCTGATTCCCGTCCGGATCAACAAAAAAGGGCCTTATCTGTTTCTACTGGATTCCGGAGCGGCAGCCACGATTCTGAACCGGTCGCTCGCCAAAGACCTCGACCTCGAAATCACTGAAGGCATGCAGGCATTGGGTGTCGGCGGTACAGAGGTGTTCGGAGCCTGTCAGATCGATTCGCTCGATATCGACGGTTTCTCGATTCAGAACCTGAAGATCTACTCCGGCGCGCTCGATTCACTCAGCGCGGCGCTCGGCGTCGATATCCAGGGGATTCTCGGATACGACCTGTTCGCCCGCGCCGTCATCAAACTCGATATCCGGGCAAGTCTCATGACGCTGATCGAACCGACGAATTTCAAGTATTCAGGAGAAGGCAGCGTTCTGAAGGGAGAAATCACGGGCGGACTCATGCATATCGAAGCGACTCTCGATGAGCAATGGACCGGTACTTTTCGCGTCGATACCGGTGCAGCGGGAGCGATCCATCTGCACAGCCCATTCGTGAACAGGAACGGACTGGTCGAGGCCTATGCTCCTCACATTGAAATGAACACCATGGGAGCCGGCGGGACTACACCGACGTTCTTCACTCGAGCAAATAAGTTCGATCTCGGCGGATACCGGTTCGATCGGCCCATCGTGACTCTCCAGACATCGGAAACCGGAGGCGCGCTGGCGATGCGCGATTCGATCGGAACGATCGGGAACGATGTCTGGTCGCGATTCACGGTGTACTTCGATTATCCCCGCAAACGGGTCATTCTCGAACCCAATCCCGACTTCGATATCCCGCTGCACATGATCCGCTCAGGGATTTCAGCCGTGCGAAGGGACGACGCTCTGGTCGTGCTCGGAACAATACCTGGGAGTCCGGGAGCTCGGAAAAAGATCCTCCCAGGAGACCGGATCATCGAAATCGACGGGGTGGAGATCACTTCCATGAGTGATCTGGACTGGCGGGCGTCGCTCGATGGCGATGCCGGCGGGAAGGTCAGGCTGAAGATCGAGCGGGGCAACCGGGTCATGTCACGCACCATCCGATTCGCGGAATACCTTTGATCTTCGCCGGATCGTCCATCGCGATCCGCCAAAAAAAATACCTCATCACGCTATTTATTCCGTTGTGTTGTGCTATACTGCCGCGGTTTTAACCGCCGGTATCCGGCATGAAGGAGACACTTCAGATGAAAACATTCCTAGCGTTTCTCACGATCGGCGCTCTAACGATAACTACGCTGAACGCAGCAGAACCCAAAGTCGAACTCAAGGACACCAAAGACAAGATCAGTTACAGCATCGGAGTCAACATTGGATCCTCCCTGAAGAAGGAAAACTTCGATCTCAATGTGGATCTCGTACTCAAAGGTCTCAAGGAATCACTCACGGGCGGCACACTCCTGATGACCGAACAGGAGATGCAGGATACGTTGATGACATTCCAGAAAGAGATTATGGACAAGCAAAAGGAGCAGGCAAAGGTGGCAGGAGAAAAGAACAAGAAGGATGGCGAAGCCTTCCTGGCTGAAAATGCGAAGAAAAGCGGCGTGAAAGTGACGTCGAGTGGTCTGCAATACAAGGTTGTGACGGAAGGCAAGGGCGAAAAACCGAAAGCCACCGATACGGTTTCGGTTCACTACAAGGGTACCTTGATCGATGGAAAAGTGTTCGACAGTTCAATCGAGCGCGGCCAGCCCGCCACCTTCCCGGTCAACGGTGTCATTCCGGGATGGACCGAAGCGCTGCAACTGATGTCGGTCGGATCCAAATACGAACTCGCCATCCCCTCGAATCTCGCGTACGGCGAACGCGGTGCCGGCGGCGACATCGGACCGAATGCTACGTTGATATTCGAAGTCGAGCTTCTCGGAATCAATCCGGCCAATACCGGAGATCCGGCGCCGGCCACAAAGTAACCTTTTTCCAAAGCGGTTTATCCCCCCACTCGGTTCTTCCGATGTGGGGGGTGTGATTTTATGAGCCAGAAAACATTACGCAATATCGGAATCGCGGCACACATCGACGCCGGAAAGACAACGGTCACGGAGCGGATCCTGTATTTCACGGGAACGACCCATAAAATCGGAGAAGTCCATAATGGTCAGGCGACCATGGATTTCATGAAACAGGAGCAGGAACGCGGCATTACCATCGCCTCGGCTGCCATCTCATGTCAGTGGAACGATTGCCGGATCAACATCATCGATACCCCCGGACATGTCGATTTCACGGTTGAAGTTGAGCGCTCATTGCGGGTGCTGGACGGGCTGATCGCCGTGTTCTGCGCGGTCAGCGGAGTGGAACCTCAGTCCCGAACCGTATGGCATCAAGCCGACACCTATCATGTCCCCAGATTGGCCTTCGTCAACAAGATGGACCGAGCCGGCGCGGATTTTCTGCGATGCGTGGACATGATGAACGAAGAACTCGAGGCGAACGCCGTTGCCATCCAGTTGCCCATTGGCGCTGAAGACCTTTTCTCGGGAGTCGTCGATCTGATCACCGGCAAAGCCTATGAAAACACCGATAGCAACCGGAAAGAGATTCCGGTCCCGGAATCAATGACGGGTGCCGTCCAGACAGCCCGATCGATCCTGATCGAGAAACTGGCGGATTTCGATGACGGGATCCTCACGGCATTCGTCAGCGGCGACCCGATCTCCGACGAAGCACTGCGCGAAGCTGTCCGATCCTGCTCCCTTCGTTCTCTTATCACCCCCGTGCTCTGCGGCGCAGCCTATAAGAACATCGGAATCAAATCACTGCTCGATGCGGTGATCGACTATCTCCCGTCCCCACTCGAAGCACTGCCGGTCACAGGATCGGATCCGGATGATCCCGACCGGGTGATTTCACGGAAGCCATCCACTCACGATCCATTCGCTGCACTCGCATTCAAGATCATTTTCGATCCGTTTGTCGGCCAGCAGACGTTCGTCCGGATTTACTCCGGCGTCATCCACAAGGGCGACACGGTCTTCAACGCATCCAAGGGGCGTCGAGAACGGGTTCTTCGACTTCTCAGGATCCGCGCGAAGGAACGGATCGATATGGATTCCGCCGAGGCCGGTGACATCGTCGCACTGATCGGAATGAAGATAACTTCGACCGGAAACACGCTGTGCGATGAAGATAAACCGATCCTTCTCGAACAGATCCGCATCCCCGATACAGTCATCAGTCTCAAGGTGACAGCACCCTCCAAGGAGGAGTCGGATCGGCTCAGTTCAGCGTTGACGAAGCTGGCGCTGGAAGATCCGTCGTTTCTGGTGAGACATGATCCGGAAACCCGCGAAACGATTCTCTCGGGCATGGGCGAACTGCACTTGGAGGTGCTAGTCGACCGGCTGCGGCAGGATTATGGGGTTACGGTTGAAACCGGCCGACCGGCGGTGGCGTACCGCGAAACGGTCGCCGGCGAGGCCACACTCGAATACCGTCACGTCAAACAGACAGGCGGACACGGTCAGTTTGCCGTGGTGAAGTTCCGCATTGAGCCCAACCCACAGGGCGGATTCGAGTTCGAAGACCGGACCAAAGGCGGCGTCATTCCTGCCGAATACATCCCCGCAATCGAAAAGGGTATTCACGACGCGCTTCAGGAAGGGCCCCTGGCCGGTTTCCCCGTCATCAATACCCGAATCGTGCTCGTGGACGGGAAAAGCCACGAAGTCGATTCGAGCGAAATGGCGTTTCGAACCGCGGCGGCCGCATGTTTCCGTGACGTATTCCGCAAAGCCTCCCCCCGATTGCTCGAACCGCTTATGAAGCTCGATATCGCCACTCCGGATGACTTCATCGGCTCGATTGTCGCCGACCTGAATCGCCGCCGAGGCCGGATTCTCAGCATGCGCCGCTACCGGAAAGGATCTCAGAAACTAACGGGAGTCGTCCCGCTGGCGGAAATGTTCGGCTATGCCACGACCATTCGATCGATTTCAAGTGGTCGAGCCAATCACGCCATGGAATTCGACCATTACGAACCACTCGGCCAAACGCTTCAGGAAACGGTCATCGCCGACCTGCGTGCAGAGAAAGCCTGACCGGCGTTTTGTCATGAATCTCGTCGCGATCACCGCATTCGGCCTCGAATCCTTTGTCAAACATGAACTCACTGCGTTGGGATTCCCCCCCTCCTCAGTCGACAACGGTCGCGTGTTCTTCGACGGCGATCCGCTCGCAATCGCTCAGACCAATCTCCAGCTTCGGGTCGCCGACAGGATTCAGATCGTCCTGAGCCGCTTCCGATCGGAAGACTTCGACAGTTTTTTCGAGGGAATCCGCAGTGTGGCCTGGAAGGAATTCATCCCCGCGAATGCCCGGATCGTCGTCGCAGCACATTCAACAAAATCCACGCTGCGAAGTGCCGTCACGTGCCAGGCGATGGCCAAAAAAGCGATCACCGGCGTCCTGCTCGAAGGTCAGACCAGCCGCTGGCTGAAGGAAACCGGATCCGATGTACGGATCGATATCGGCATCCGCAACAACGACGTCACGATCGCTCTCGATACCAGCGGGGCCGGATTGCACAAGAGGGGATACCGGTTGGACACGGTCGAAGCGCCTTTACGCGAGACTCTTGCTGCGGCGATGATCATCGAAAGCCGCTGGAACCCCTCACGGATACTGGCCGATCCATTCTGCGGCTCCGGAACAATCGCGATTGAAGCCGCGTTGATCGGCCGTCGCATTGCTCCGGGCATCCGCCGATCGTTCGCCGCAGAAAACTGGCCATGGATCCCCGGAACGATCTGGAAAGAGGCGCGGGCGAAGGCTCGCGAGGCGGAGATCCAGGAGAATTTCCACATTCTGGCTTCTGATATCGACTATTTCGCGCTGAAAGCCGCCGAGCAGAATGCGGAACGAGCCGGTGTCGCCCGCAACATCCGTTTCCAGAAGAAACCGGCATCCGAGTTTCGCTCTCGAAAAGCCTATGGATGCCTCGTCAGCAATCCCCCCTACGGCGAGCGAATCGGTGACCGCGAAACATCTGCACAACTCTATCGGGATCTCAAAGCCGTCTTCAGCAATCTCGATCGCTGGAGTGCCTTCATCCTGTCCGGACACGAGGATTTTCAGAAGCACTTCGGGAGATGCTCGAAAAATAGGAAACTTTACAACAGCACCATCCGTTGCTACCTGTACGAATATCTCGGAGCGCTGCCGCCGATCGAGAAAGCACCATTACCCGGAGACGATCCGGCCGGTGGCGTCCAGAATTAATATCTCCTCCACCTGATCCGGAAATCTCCGCGCAATCTCGTGATACACCTCCGGATCCTTCTCGCCCGAATCTCCCACCAGCGTGAATCGGCGTGCCGGGAAACAGGTCAGAATCGCGGCGATCTGCTCCGTTTTCTGCTCATACGTCAGATTCTCGTTCGTTACCAGATTCTTCAGATCCCTCCAGGTATTGCGGCTGAGGAGGTTTTTCCGGGCATTTTTCATGTGGAATGAGCCTTCTGGAAAGGCGGGGCAGGTCGTGAGCAGAAACTCCGACAGAGGCTCGAAGAGTTGCCACGGACTCCCGGATACGTAATGGAATGCGGCGTTCCTCCACGACCGATACAACTGCGCCATCTCCGCAACCGGCCTGTAATCTCGGAAGAACGTATTTAGAATCACCTGTCTGCGACCTTCGGTGATCCCGGTTATCTTGATGGTGTCGTCGATATCCGAGATGACCGAATGCCCCTCTGGGCCGATCAGACGGATTCGGCCGGACCCGGAATGCTCGCGCGAAACAGCACGAATCGTTAACCAGCCGTCGTGCGACCCTTGCACCGCCAGAAGCTCATCCACTCGCCTTCTCGAGATTCGGATATGGCCTTCGATCCGTCCATTCCGATCACTTCGGGGACATCGCCCTTTCAAGTTCGCAATCCGGAAACTTTCTCCGGAGGGATCCCCATCAAACATGAACTCGACCCGCTCCAGGGATTCACTGTCCGCCACGAACGGCCGGATCCGGGATCGGAACAGGCCCAGTTCCTTCGGGTCCGAAACACCCAGTTTGCGAGCGCATTCGACTACCAGCCGTTCAACCGGTGTCCGGTATTCATGCACCCATATCCGCATCGGAATGATCCATTCCTCACCCGATAGATATCCGAATGTCGTATAGAACGTCACTCGCTCATCATCGGGAAACAGACGGTTACAGAGGTGTCTCAATTGTTGGACTCCTGGTTCAGTTCAGATACCCCAGCACTTCCAGCTCTTCGCGCAATTCCTCCGATATCTCCTCCACCGGATGAGATTCGACCGGGGAATCACCCAATTCCGTCAACTGGTGACTTAAATCGTTCTGAAGGCCGCGAGCGATCTCTGGCTCGTCATCGATCCGGTTCAAGTGCTCTCCCGGATCCGATTCCAGGTTGAACAACTGGTCGCCGCACGAACTTCCAGCGATCAGCTTCCACGGCGTTCGCTCGATCGATGCAATGTTCTCGGTACACAGGATCCGTCGCCCGTTGGTATAGATCGGATGCTGCGCCGAGAAGGTTTCAGAAACGACTCCGGAAACTGGAATTCGTTGCGGGGGGGCGATTCCGCCGGCTCGAAGAATTGCGTCGTGCAAAGCGGTGAAGTCTGTGACCTCCTCGACACCAACAGACGAATTGGGTGAGGGGGTCGAGATAACCAGAGGCACATCCAGAAGCTCGCGATACAAAGACGTTGAGTGTTTGAGCATGCTGTGTTCGCCCAGGAACTCGCCATGATCCGCCAGCACAGCGATCCAAGTGTTCCGGGAATCGAGCGCATCCAGCAGGCGGGTGAGGTGGCGATCGGTGTACCGGACTTCGGCGGCATACAGTTCCCTGAGAAAGGCGAGGTGGTCTGCGGACAGCTCGGCCCCACCCTCGATCATCGCTTTTTCGACAGCGCCAAGCGGTTCCCCCTGAAGCATCCAGTCCGTATCGGGATGACTTCGGCGGATCGACCAGTATTCCGGAGGAATATATGGCGAGTGGGCGTCGAAGATGTTCACGACCAGAAAAAACGGGCGATCGTCCAGCGCCTTCAGCACCTCAAGCGTCTCGTCGACAATGACCTCCGCGTTCCGGTACGGCGTCGCCGATTCATATCCATACGCCGGAAAACCCAGACTTTCGATGATCCGACGCAGCGGGTAGCATCGATCGATGAGTTGCTTGCGGATGAATCGCCCTGCCTCGTTCCGATCGACGCTGTAATACCGAAAACCCTGATCCAGCCCGAACCTCGGATCAAACACCGCATAATTTCCCGAAACGGCGGCCGTCACATATCCGTTGTCCGTAAACCGTTCCGCAAGACAGACCGCATCACGACTCAGTGGATAACCGAATTCCGGAGCGTTTTCATCGCTTCGATCCGGACGGTGCGCCCCATGACGACTCGACAACAGACCGGTGAACAGCGAAGCCGTAGAAGGCAACGTAGAGGGAGATGGAGCGATCATCGCACCGACACCGCCTCGATCCGCCGCCCATGTGACAAGTCCGGGAGTGGCCGAATTGCCAGCGAAACCCGGATCGATGACATCACGGCGTGTCGCATCCAGGATGATGATGGCCACATTCGTTTTCGAGGAATCGACCGGCACGTCCAGCGGCACACGGAACGATCGGCGCTCCGACCAGCCATGCATCAGGGATGCCGTAAGCGCAAGGATCAGGATGACGATCGTCGCGCGCGGCTTCACATAGCGTGCCGCATATTCAGATGCGCGAATCAGCAGCATGACCATGACCGCCCAGACCAGATTGGTCCAGTTACCCTGCCGGATGAGCGAGCCCTTTGCGAGAAGCGAAGCAATCAACCCTCCCGCAAGGTACGGAAACAGGCGCGCGGAACACGCCGGCGGATTGCGGAAGAGATAGATCGAGAGAAACAGCAGCAGTGGGAGACCGATTGCGACGATCCGGATATCGAGACCGCGTTCGCCGGAGAGCAGCACCATGGAGGAGAGACCCAGACTGATTCCCGAAAGGGATGAGATTTTCCAGCCAAAGAGCAATCCCGAAATGTGCAAAACAGCGGCAACGAGTATAAATGGAATGACCAGAATGCCGTGGAACAGAATGACACGGAGGAGTAGCTCGATGGGCGGAGGGAACAACCGGGCAAACAGAGCCAGAAGTTCGACGGAGAGCACGGCAGCGATCGCTGCGACCGGGCCGAACACGTCTGGCCGCATGATCCCGTGCTGCTCGACCGGTTTGTTTTCGATCTTCGTCATTGTGAGGTGTTCTCGATCGGCTGAAGGGTTGAAGTGTGCGAACGAGTGAATACGGATACAATAGATAAGAAGGGCGAAGGGAGCAACAGAGAGAGGACGGGGAGCGCAGGAACGATTCAACATCTTGACATCCAGAATGACGTCTAATTAAATTAGAATTGTCTGAATTGATTAGGTCCACCTAATTTAATAAGGAGCAGATCATGGCGAACATCGGGACATTTTCGGAAAGCCTCGAAGATTATCTCGAGATCATCTACCAGTTGATCCAGGAAAAAACCGTGGCCCGCGTCAAGGATATCGCGGAACATCGTTCGGTCTCGATGCCCTCCGTCGTTACCGCCCTCAAGCGTCTCGAACGGGAGAACCTGATCGTCTACCATGCCCGTGAATTCGTTCAACTCACTCCGGAAGGTGAAAAACTGGCGGTCCGCATCCTGTCGCGGCATGAGTTCTTCAAAAGTTTTCTCGTGTCCTTGCTGAATGTATCGGAAGACACCGCGGAGAAGGATGCCTGTTCTATCGAGCATCACATCAGCCCCGAGACACTTCGCAAACTAGTGGGTTTCTTCGAATTTATCGATACGCTCCACCCGAACATCAAAACCGGCTTTCTGGATTACTGCAATCACATCGGCAATCAGATGAACGACATCAGTTGTCATTCGCCGACCTGTCCGTATCGGGAAGAGAGGAAGAAGCAACTCGAGACCGCCCGGTCGTTGTCGCACCTCAAACCCGGCGAACGCGGACACGTCTGGAGGCTACTGGGAACACCGGCCATCCGCCAGCGTCTGATCGACATGGGACTATTGCCGAATGTCGAGGTCACGATCGAGCGTGTCGCGCCGTTGGGGGATCCGATTGAGATCAAACTGCGCGGGTATCATCTCTCCTTGCGAAAAGGCGAGGCCGACGCCATCCTGCTTCAACCTGCCACGGCATCTGATGCCGCATGAGTCAATCCCGAAACATGCCTGCCTCGCAAAAACCCACCGAAATGCTCGTCGCGCTCGCGGGAAACCCGAATTCCGGAAAAACCTCGCTGTTCAACACCCTGACCGGTGCGCATCAGCATGTCGGGAACTATCCCGGGGTCACCGTCGAGAAGGTCGAGGGGCGTGTGCTGCACGCAGGTCATTCCATCCGCATCGTCGATCTGCCTGGAATCTACAGTCTGACCTCCTATTCTCTTGAGGAGACCATCGCCCGTACCTTTCTGGTGACCGAAAAGCCCGATGTTGTAGTCAATGTTGTGGATGCGACCAATCTGGAGCGCAACCTGTATCTCACGGTCCAACTCCTCGAAATGGGTGTTCGCGTCATCGTCGTGCTGAACATGATGGATGAACTCAAGGAACGCGGCATTGTGCTCGACACCGATACGATCTCGCGCAGAATCGAATGTCCCGTCGTAGAAACGATTGCGAGCAAAGGGGTGGGGATCGATCTGTTGATGGAACGGATTCTGGAAGTTCGCACCCATCCGTGGCCAATTCCGAAAGTCAATTATCTGAACGAGTTGGGCCGAGAGATTGAGACATTGATCCCGATTGTCAACGCATTCGACGGTATCCCATTTCATGCTCAGTTTGCCGCCATGAAACTGCTCGAGAACGACGAGGATGTCACGCGGTTGTTCCGAAATAAACAGGCGACCGCCGAGCTGTTTGCACGGGTGGATCGCAGCATCCGTCGTCTCGAAATCGTAACCGGTTATCCTCCTCAGGTGTTGATCGGCGATCGGCGCTATGGATTCGCCAGCGGTGTGACCCGTGAGGCAACCATATCCAAACCTTTGATCGACCGGATCTCGCTGACCGAGAAGATCGACACGGTTGTCACTCATCGAATACTCGGCATCCCCTTCTTTTTGCTAACGATGTATGCCGTGTTTTTCATGACGTTCAATCTCGGTGAGATTCCCATGCAATGGATCGAATCGGCTCTCGCGCTGTTTTCGGACCGGATCGGGCTCTGGTGGACGCCGGATCGGCTGCCGCTTCTCCGGTCGCTGTTTCTCGATGGGATCGTCGGCGGAGTCGGCGGCGTGATCGCTTTCCTCCCCAACATCGTCCTTCTGTTCATCGGTATCGCGTTTCTCGAAGACACCGGCTACATGGCGCGGATCGCGTTCATCATGGACAAGGTGATGATGAAGATCGGGCTGCACGGTCGGAGTTTCATCCCGTTGATCATCGGTTTCGGATGCACGGTGCCAGCGATCATGGCGACGCGGACGATCCGGTCCGAGCGAACCCGGCTGACCACGATCATGATTTTGCCACTGATGTCGTGCGGCGCACGACTGACGATCTACCTTCTCATCATTCCGGCTTTCTTTCCGGCGAACATGCGGGCAACCGTACTGTGGCTGCTCTATCTGACCGGCATCCTTCTTGCTTTGCTTATCGCCCGGATTCTTCGCCAGACATTGTTTCGAGGCGACGCAGAACCGTTCGTCATGGAATTACCTCCATATCGACTTCCAAGCGTCCGGTCTGTTTTGATTCACATGTGGGAACGGTCCTGGCTGTACCTGCAGAAAGCGGGAACGATCATTCTTGCCGTTTCGATCCTGCTCTGGGGGTTGCTGACGTTCCCGGTCCGGACGAGTTTCGATGTGGATCAGAAAATCGCGGCGGGTGCACAGATTCCGGAGGATGATGTCGAGCGGATGCGTTCCGCCGAGCGTCTTGAATACTCGCTCGCGGGACGCATCGGCATGCTGATGGAGCCGGCCATCCGTCCGATGGGATTCGACTGGAGGATCGGGACAGCCTTCATTGGAGCGATTGCGGCAAAGGAGCTGTTCGTCGCACAGATCGGAATCGTTTTTTCGCTCGGGAGCGGTATTGAGCATGGCGATGCCCTGAGAAATCTGCTCCGGAAGGAATACGCGCCGTTGACCGGGTTGAGCATGGCGCTCTTTGCCCTGATCGCCCTTCCCTGCTCGGCGACCTTCGCCGTGACCCGCCGGGAATCCGGTTCGTGGAAGTGGGCGTTTTTCCAGTGGGCGGGGCTGACCGCAATCGGCTGGATCGTCGCGACAACAGTGTATCAGGTCGGCACTCTGGCCGGGATCATGGTGTGATGCGGTAGATGCCGTATCCGTTGAGTCCCGCCAGAATTTGATCCGCGTTCTGGGCGTCCACCTGGATGCTTTTCACCGGAGCGTCCGGGAGTCCGGAGGCCGCTTCCCATACTGACCATCCAGCCCCGCCGTCCGTCGATCGGACGATCTTCCCGTGATCGCCTCCAGCATAGACAATCGAATTGTTCGAAGGTGCAACCGCAAGCGAATAGAACACGACCACGCTCATATCCGGAGTCGCCGGTGAGACGCTCTGGCCGGAGTCGGTCGAGATGTGGATTCCGCGATCGGTTGCGAAGAGAATGCGGGAACCGTCCTGGCTGACCATGAGCATTTCGTTCACATCGGTCCTGTACCAGATTCCGGAATTGATTCTGATATGCGTATAGCTTGCCCCTCCGTCGATCGATCGATCGTAATCACCGTCGTGCTGGCCGACCAGAACGATCGATCCGTCGGGCGGGAGCGTCAACGTGCTCGCGCACCCGATCCATGTCATGTCGGCCGTGGCGGATTCCCAGGAATCGCCCCTGTCGTTGCTGCGGTACAATCCGTTGAAGAACCCGGCTGCATAGATTCTGCCGGGGTTGTAGCGATCCACCGCCACATCCTCGATGACCAGATACCCGCCCGGATCGATGAACGACCAGGTGTCGCCCGCGTTGCTTGTCCGGTAAACGAAAAACCCGTTCATGGCCGTGTACATATAGACCGGGTTCACGGGATCGATCTCGATATCGGTCACGTCGTGGTGGAGCGGTTGAAAACCGCTCATCGTTCGCCGCCAGGAGGCACCATTATCGATCGATCTCCAGAGACCGTTTTCCGAGCAGGCGGCGTACCAGACGGAGGGATTGCCCGGCACATTCCGGAGTTTCCTGACATTGGCAGCTTTGAAACCCGAATCAATCAGCGTCCACGGACCTTCGGTCGTGATCTGTCTGAATACCCCACCGCACGTGCCCGCGAATAGTCCTTCCGCCAGGAACGACACACAGTAGGTGCGTTTCGGCGTCAATCCGTCGATTCGAGGCACCCATGAGTCGGCGTCACCGTTGGTCTCCGAGATAAACACCCCGGAATACCAACTCGAGACCGCGACGCGTCCGGCGTGATACGGATCGACCGCGACGCCCGTCAGACACACCTCACTGAAGACCAGCGACCATGCGAGTCCGGCATCCGTCGAGCGATACAATTTGCCGTTTTCGCTCACATCGCTGTCCTTCTCCTGCGTCGTGACAAACAGGGTATCCGGTGTCGCCGGATCCATGCAGATCGCTCGGACCGGCAGCAGCCCGAGGCCGGAATTTCTGGGTGTCCAGGTCGCGCCGGCATCCGATGAAACATAAACGCCGGCTTGCGTACCGAGCACGATCCGGTCGGGTTGGTCCGGCGTCCAGATTATACCTCGCACCTGAGAAATCGGATACCCTCGTGTGAGAGGGGTGAGTGTTCCTGTCGCGATATCGAAACGCAGCAGACCCGACCCCTGGGAGCCGAGCAGGATGGAGGAGGATATGCCTTCCAGCGTCTGAATGGCGCAGGATATGACGGGGATTGCGCAGATTCGGGTCCAGGATGTGCCGGCATCCGTACTGCGCATGGCTCCGTAGTCGGATCCAACAATCAGTTCCTTGTTGTCCGGCCCGACAGCGACCGTCCGGATCACCGGAGATGTTTCCGGAACGGGAACCGGTTCCCAGGTCAATGATGCCGGTACGAAGTGATACAGACCGCCTCCCCGGGTGCCTACGTACAGCGTCGTTCCATCCGGACCTGCGGCCGAACACAGTGCGGTTCCGGTTTGCAGTGCGAGTGGTTCGACGGCGGCAATTGCACTGGAGATCATCAGGAGGAGAAAAACTCCGAGTGTGTGTCTGTGCATACCGGTTACTCCCATACCGCAAGGAAAGGCCATTCGCTCTGATTCCCATAAGCATCGTCGACTCGGAGCGTAAACGGATAGGTGCCTTCATATCCGGAGAGGGTGTCGGGCGGCACAAACGTTTTCCATGTGAACAGGAAATCTCCGGCCACATCGTCACCCGTTCCGCCTTCCTGACCATCGTCATTAAGCTCGATGCCCGTTGCGAGCCCCTCATAATACAGTTCGGCCCGGGTGATATCGTCCGTGTCACCGTCATCATCTGTCAGATAGGCGATGAAGGTGAGCGCGCCTCCTTTCGAGGCAACGAGATGCGTATCCCAGAAACCGCCGAGATAGATATGTGGGGACAGAGCATCTCCCGGCATGGCGGATCCCGGTGTCAGTACCGGATTTGTCAGGGGGGCAACGCCGGCATCGTCGAACAGATCGAGATATGGCCAGCGAGCCCGAAGCCCTGCTGCATCCTCGACTTCGATCTGTATCGAGTACTGTCCTGCCGCAGCGGCATCGGGCCCCCCCTGAAACCGCGCGCCGTACACACCGCTGTCCGGATCGAATCCCAGGTCGCCTCCGCCCGCTTCGAGCATGATCCCGAGGGGTTCGCCATCATACATCAGTTCCACACGGACGATATCGGAAGGACCATCCGGATCGACGACCAGCGCAAGAATCTCGATCGTTCCGCCATCGGATTCGGAAAAGGCTGTGTTCCACCAGCCCGCTCCATAGATGCGCGGATGATGATCTTCGTTCACCCCGAAATTGATCGTCCGAAAATACAGCTCATCGCCCCAGTTGGTCTGATCCGGCCGCACATCGTCCCGTTCGTCCATCCAGACGATTCCGAGCTGGTCATCATTGATTTTAAACAACTGAGGATCCCGCGCCTTGCCGGCATACGAAATTTGCATTGGTTGAGACCAGGTAAGGCCGTTATCCTGGCTTTCGATTAAAAACAGGTCCCCTCGCCTCCTCGGTGTTTCCTGTCCGACCGTCCAATGACTGTTGAACACCGCCCACAGTTCGGAACCGGTCCGGTGCACCACTTTGGGTGCGCCGTCACCCCATATCTCATGCATGGGATGATTCGGCGGGAATGTCGATAACTGGGTTTGGGGAGACCATGAGTAGCCGTCATCGAAGCTGACGCGATGAAACGCCTGACTTCCTTCGGTATTTTCCCACCAGGTCACATGGAGATTCGCCAAGGGATCACGGTAAATCATCTGATCGTAACAGGTCGAGTATTCGGACGGCAGATCCTGGGTGAGGACCAGCGCTGGGAAGATCCAGGTTGTGGTGCGATCGAGACTCCGGATGGTGTAAATCTCATTCGGCGGCCACCCCCCCAGCGGATCGCCGTTGTAAGTGCTCATGAACGTCAGCAGAATCTCATCCTGACGAAGCTCCGTCAGCAAAGGTTCTCCGAAATCGACCGTTTCATAACTCCGACCGACGATCGACGGGGCTCCCCATGTGGCACCCGCATCATGACTCCGCGTGATGTAGGTCTGCGTCCAGCCGTTGGTGTCGTCCATCCACGCCAGATACAAGACCCCTTCTGAACTTTTCATGAGATGCGGATTTCTGGATTGGCCGGATGACTGGCTCACCCGGCGGTCTCCCTCCCAGGTCTCACCCGAGTCGAAACTCCGTTTGATGTGAATTTCAGTCTGACCGTTGTATTCGGGAAGCGGTTCCATGAACACGAGATAGAGGCTGCTGCCGTCCACGATCAGATCCGGATACTCCTCCGGGGACTGGTTCTGCGTCAGCCGGACGATCGGTTCCCATGTGATGCCGGCCGTCGTGGATCGTATGTAATAGAGTTCTCCGTTCACGCGATCCTTGAAATCCAGCCAAACAACATGGATGGTATTGCCGTCGATTCCGACCGTGGGGGACCAGGAAGCGCCGGGAGTGAACGTGATGCGTTGCTCGGGGCCCAGTTGATAGGTGAGCGCTGGCAACGCCGGAAATATGCAGAGAATGATGATGAGGGAAAGCGTTTTCATAGTTTGTTTCTAACCGATCGCAAGCGGGCTTTGCAAGGAGCACCATCCGATCAGATGTTGTAACCGAACAACGAGCCGTCCTGAACCGTTTGCGGTTCCTCGAAATGGTAGGCTTCGATGCCTTTCGCTCGCAGATACGCCGCGGCATCCCGGGACAATCGGCCCTTCCGGCAGTTCAGCACGACCGGTCGGTCTCCCGTGACCGATGCCGACCAGGCGTGAATGCCTGTCGATTCAATGACCTGGGCTGCTTCTTCCGGCGGCGGCATGCGGTCATCAGCCGCTGCGATCCAGACATAGAGCGCATTGGCAGGGATGTAATCGATCGCGCACGACTCGGGGGGCTCCGGCATCGACATCGTGATCAGGTCTTCGCGGGTGAGAGTCCGCATCGCCTCATCCAATAAACCCGTCGGGAGTGTCGACTCGATTGCCTCGACACCGGCCGGCCACGATCGCGTTTTCGGTTTCGATACCGCCACATTGCAGAATTCCGGCACCTGCTCGCTGACCTCAAGCGTTCCGATACGGCGCGCAATCCGGATGATATCGAGCTTGTCCATTGCAATCAGGGGTCTGAACGGGAACAGATCCGTCACGCGGGAGATCGTGCGGAGATTGGAGAGTGTCTGGGTGGAAACCTGGCCCAGGGACTCGCCGGTGACAAAGGCATCGGCCTTGATTCTGACCGCGAGTCTCTGCGCCGCACGATAGAAAAAGCGCTTGAGCAGGATGTTGCGGTATCGATGATCGATCCGTGAAAACGCGGAAAGGATCTCCGTGAAATCGATCGTGTAAAAAGACGGTTTGTACCCGTAACTCCACTGATCGGTGAGGTGTTTCGCCGCACTTTTCGGACCCCACAACTGGAGGGGCCCGCCGAGATTGCAGAAGAGGTAATCGATGCGGAGTCCGCGACGGAGCGCCATCCATGCGGCGACCGGCGAATCGATGCCACCGGACATCAGACAGACCGCCCGTCCCTGACTCCCGATCGGAAATCCGCCTGCCCCCTCCTGTTCATCGGTAAAAAAACTGACCTGATCATCCCGCAGATCGATCCGACAGGTCACCTGGGGGTCCGTCAGATCCACCCGTCCCCCCGCAACGAGCAGCGCGCCAACGGCGCATTCCACATCTCGCGAGGAAAAAGCATGTTTTCCGACCCGCCGACATCGCACCGCAAACCGTTTCCCCTCCACAGCCCGACGAAAGTGATTCGCAGCGGCATCGCGCATGGAGTCAAAATCCGAATATGGAAAGGAATGAACCGGGGAAATGGAGTGGATTCCGAAGACGCGTTCGAGAATCGACGCTGCCTGTGCCTCATCCGATTCCACGAACAAGTAAGCCTGCTCGAGGTTAACTGAAACCCGGCATCCGTTGCGTTTGAAGGCATCGAAAACATTGGACAGAAGCCTCTGCGTGAAGGCATGGCGCACCTGCCGACTCTTCAGCATCATTTCTCCGAAACGACACAAAAACCGCATACATCCTCCAGAGTTGGTGCCGACACCTATCGCGCCGTCCATCCGAATTCCCAGGTCGAGTATGCTCCGACCAGAGCGCTCATTCCGGGATCCGTCATCCCGGCATACCACATCAACCCGGAAGCAGATCCCGTTCCATCCGGCCAGACGAACGGCGGAATGACGGTCACTTGGACCTCGCCTTCCGCCACATCGAATCGATAGAAATCGAATTCGCCGAACGACGGGGCGAAAAAGAGGCTGCCGTGGACATCGAGAATGACGAAGAGATGCGTGTCGGGTAGCGCCGTTCCCAGAGAATTGCACAGATCAACATCGACACGGCAAACGTCGCCGGGCGCGAAGCCATGACTCGGCATCCGCACAAACGATCCGGTCATGCCGCATGAACCTGTCGGAGTCGGCGATGGAACCGCAGTCCCGGTGACAGTCGGAGGGGGGGATCCGGTTGGCGTGGCAGTGGGGGAGGATGCCGGAGAAGTCGGTGTCGGGGAAGGAGGCGAAGTGACCGTCGGAGGTGGGGTCGGATCGGGCGAGGGTGTTGGCATCAGGGAAGCGACCGCCTTGGTCGTACAGTGAATGGCCCCGCCGTATGCGATCGGATCGAGACTATCGATGCCGACCACGGTCGATTCCGGAAAGAGTTCTTCATAAACGGTGATCGCGGTGGCGTCTTCATCCGTCTGATAGGTCGGAACGAACACATGATCGTTCAGAATCAGACCGTTTGTGTAGGTCCAATACAAGTCCGTCGAACCCGGCATCGGAATGCGGATGACCGTGTAGTGCGACCCGGTACTTGCGATGAGATTCCCGACGAACTCGGCATTATTTTCGAGTTTCTGGTATTCGGGATCCCCCGGTTCATACTGCCCGATGAGCATTGTCTCGGCGTCGATCAGTTTGGCAAACATGTCGATGTGGCCGGTGTAATCGTCGAGGGGTTCGAGCACATGGAGCGTGTCACAGCCGCAGTATGCCTGCATCCTCTGACGCACTTCATCTTCAGTCAGATACCCCGCGTTCTGCTCGAACAGATAACTCGTCGTGAAACAGACGCCCTGCCCGTCCGGAATGAAGTTTCCGCCTTCGATGCGCAGGTCGGACGAATAGGAAGGGATCGAATATGCATTGGCATACCGGGTTGGAAACGCGTCATCGTCGGGGCGTCCGGGGTACATCTGATCGACGAGTTCGCGGGTGCCGTCGGTCGAGATGAAGAAGGGGGCGTAATCGACAATCCAGCATGTATCGAGAGCGAACCGGAGGAACTCGACGCCGTCGAGTGGAACGCCTGCCGCGGTTAGCATGTTGCGCACGGAAGTCTCCTGCCCCGATGTCTCGACGATAATCTGCACAACCGCCGCATTGCGCATCTCGCGCGTCACGTCGACAAAATAGGCATTGAACCACATCCATCCGATCATGACGGAATCTGCGGGCGCCCATTCCGGGTCGCTGACGACAAGTCCTTGTGGTGGGTCGTTCGGATCCGTGAACGGCCTCTGGTCGATCGCAGCCGTACATCGTTCCCGGGCGGTGATATGAACCGGCAAAGGAGTCGAATCGAAATCGGCGCCGAACAGGCTTGGCGTGCAGATGAGGAACAGAAAACATAGAGCAAGACCTGACGATGTGAGTTGCGGCATGTGCCCCTCATTGATGAATAGTTCAGGACGAATCGATGATAGCGCCGCCGGGCAGGACGCGCAATCCGCATCATGATAAAAAAATCTTGATCTTTCGTTGAATTTCCATATATATAGCACTGCGTGTTGAGGCGAAGTCACATGGAACTGACGTTGAACGGCACGGGGAGACAATCATGGTTGTGAAAAAAGACAAACTCGGCGGTCGCCATCAATGTTCGGAATGCGATATTAAATTCTATGATCTGAACCGTCCGAGTCCGGTTTGTCCGAAATGTGGCGGCAAACCCCGCCTGGATTTCAAGCCGAAGGTCAAGAATTCAAAACCAACAGTCGATCTCGACTTCGAAACTGAGGAAACCGAATTGCCGAATGATGAGATCGAGATGATTCCGCTGGATGAAGCCGAAGAGGATTTCTCCGATTTCGGTGAAGACGCTTTAGTCTGACAGAACCTGAAGCAGTCTGAGTGTCTCGAGTTCGACGATTCTGAGCCTGTAATCGACATCCGATCTGAAATCATTGATGGGTCGGGCAGCTTGAACGGCTGCACGGGCGATCGCATTCCGATCGATGTCGAGGAGAGTCTGCCCCGCCATCATGGCTTCTGCTTCCCGGACACGAATCACGGTCGGACCAACCGCACCCATGGCAAATCCTGGATTGTCGATTTTTCCATCGATCAGTGAAATGGAAATGGCCAGAGACACTTTGGCAATGCACTGTGCGTGTCTGGGCATCGATTTATGAAACACCGACCGCATGGTGTCTCCGACGGGAATAACGATATCCGTAATCAATTCGCCGGGTTTGAGATTTGAGCGACCGTTAGCGACAGGGATCGATTCGACCGGATGAATCCTTGTTTCTCCTCGTAATCGTGTCCGGATCTGCGCATGCAGCGCGGTGAGGGGCGGATAGCCGTCCGCACAAGCTGCCGCGTTCCCCAGGTTGCCGCCGATTGTCGCCCTCCTCATGATGTGATCCGATCCGATCATCGACGCCGATTCAGCAAGTGCTCGAGCAAACCGCCTCACAAGCGGATGGGTCGCGATCGCATGATAGGTTTCCTGCGGGCCGATCCGCAGTGAACCGTTCACGAGGCTTATTCCTCGGAGATCCTTCAGGCCCGACAAATCGATCCAGATTTCACCACAGGGTTTCCGATTCGTTTTCTGGACCATCAGATCGGTTCCTCCGGCGAGAAAGCGGAGGGTGGAAGGATCGGCAGCGAGCACATCGATGTCCGCGAGTGATTCGGGACGGATCACCGAGATGCCTTCGTTCTCTGAGGTTTGCCCGGTATAGTGACGCGGGGTCATCGGGGGCAGGATCGTGCGATCGGAGCGACTTCCACGGTTACCGAGCGATTCCGCGGCGTTTTTAACCGCCGAAACGATTTTTTCATATCCTGTGCATCGACACAGATTGCCTGCCAAACCCGCTTCGATCTCGGCTGGAGAAGGATCCGGGTTATCGATCAACAGGCCGGCGGCGGATATGATCATTCCGGGCGTGCAGAAACCACATTGAACCGCACCCTGTGACACGAAGGCGGACACGAGTGGATGCGAATCGGCTTCCCTGCCGCTGAATGCCTCGATCGTGATCACCTCACGCCCATCAACATGACAGATCGGAACGATGCACGAATCGACCGGAGCGCGATCGAGCAGAACAGTGCAGGCTCCGCATTCCCCCTCCCGGCATCCGTCTTTCGTGCCTGTCAGGCCCAGAACATCGCGTAGCACGCGTTGCAGAGACATCGTCGGCGAGACGGTCACTTGGGCGTCGCCGCCATTGAGTCTGAAACGGAATGTCTTGATCGAACTCATCGCCCACCCTCCATAGCGCGGAGATGCGCAAAGATGTTTTCCGGCCGCAGCGGCAGGGAACGGATTCGAACCCCGAATGCGTTGGCGATGGCATTGGCGATGGCTGGAGCGACACCGATCAGGGGCGGTTCGCCAATTCCGCGTGCGCCGAACGGTCCCTCCAGGAAAGGATGTTCGACGATGATCGGGATGATTTCGGGAGCATCCGCCGGCGTCGGAATCAAATACCCGCTGAACCCCGGATTCAGCATCACGCCGTTCGGTGCGATCGCGATTTCCTCCATCATGCCATATCCGAGTCCCTGAAGCGTTCCCCCCTGGATTTGACCGGATACCTCGCGTGGATTGATGGCTTTCCCCACATCATGAGCGGCGGCGATGCGCAGAACGCGAACCTCGAAGGTCGCCGGATCGATCTCGACTTCAACCGCATTGGCCGACCATACATAGGTCATGTAGGGATTCCCCTGTCCCGATTCGCCGAAAGTCGTATCTGGCGCTACGAAGTATCCCGCTGTGGCGAGTGGCAACCGACGAGAGAGCGCTCCGGTGACTACGTCGCGGTAGGGGATGGAACGCCAGTCCTGATCACGAACCGAATAACGCCCCGGAAACCCGACGATCTGGTCGTCAGAGCAGTCCAGCCGTTCGGCTGCGATGCGGTCGAGATGCACACGGAGTTTTCTGCAGGCATCGAGCACGGCGTTGCCGGACATCACCGTGGTCCGAGAGGCGACGGTGGGACCGGAATCCGGGACACGCGATGTATCGGTGGGACCCAGATGCACCATCTCGAAGGGTGCTGCCAGCGCTTCCGCCGCAATCTGGCAGATCACGCTGCGCGCGCCCTGCCCCATCTCGGTGTTCCCGATGTAGACCCGGACCGATCCGTCGCTTTCGATCTGGACATAAGCGCCGGCACGGGCGAGATGCTTGCCCCCGGCTCCGAGTCCCACACCGTAGAATGAAACCGACACACCCATGCCTCGAAGTTTGGACGATTGGCCGGTCGGGACAACTGCGGGAGCCGGTTTCCAGCGCTCTGCCCAGCCGATCGCCTCAACAGCTCGCTCCAGGGCTTCCTGCATGCCGCACGAGGTCTCGATCCGGTGATTTGTTGCCGTAACACCGCCTTCGTGCAGGATATTTCTGCGGCGCAGTTCGAGCGGGTCCATGCCCAGTTTCAGCGCCATTTCATCCACAGCGGATTCGATCGCGAATGCGACCTGCGGCTGCCCGAATCCTCGAAATGCTCCGCACGGGACCGTATGGGTCGCGACCGCCCGGCCGTGGATACGGACCGCCTCCCAGCAATACGGCCCTGCCGCATGGACGGTTCCCCTCCACAGCACGATGGGTGACAGTGTGGCGTATGCGCCGCCGTTGAGTGTATAGAGGATGTCGGCAGCGAGTAGTTTTCCCTCGGAGGTTGCGGCGATGCGTACGCGTGTCACACTGGGATGCCGTTTGCTCATCGCGCGGAAATCTTCCTCACGCGTGTAGATCAAACGAACCGGGCGACGGGTCATCCAAGCGAGGAGAGCGGCGTGTCCCGCCACGATAGATGGGACATCTTCCTTCCCGCCAAAACCTCCTCCCGTGGTGGTCTGCACGACGACAACCTTGTTTTTCGGCAAACCCAGAATGGCTGCGACCGCGTCCTGGACATAAAACGGACACTGCATCGATCCCTCGACACGGATGCCGCCGGTATCGTCGCATTCGGCCAGCATGCCTTGTGTTTCGAGATACGCATGGACCTGATGCGGTGTCCGGTACGTTTGCTCGATTACGACATCTGAGGAGGCCATCAACCGATCCACCTCGCCGCGCTCAATATCATAGGCCTTGAAAATGTTGTCTTCGCCGTGAATTCGAGGCGCAGAGGGATTCAGAGCTTCCAGTGGATCGATACACGGAACACTCGCACTCCCCTCGACAGAAACGGCCTCGGCTGCGCGAACCGCGTCG